>CAZOBB010000026.1:0-71345 GCA_964577975.1 uncultured Thermodesulfobacteriota bacterium
AAAACGGATGGACGATCCGACCACTGCTTTTCTTTCCTCGGGATGAGATCCAGAAGTATGCCGAGAGGGAAGGGGTTCCCTTCGTTGTGGACTCGTCGAATCGAAAGACAATTTATCTGCGTAACCGACTGCGGCACGAATTGCTGCCACTGATCGCGAAGGAATATAAGCCTGCCTTTTCGAGACATCTGAACCGGTACGCCCGGTATTTTTCCGAGATTCACGCCTATCTCTCATCGGCCAGTGAGAAGATGAAGGAGAAGGTGATCGGGAAGAAGGGAGAGATCCTCCTGAAACCATTTGGATCCTTTCATGTCGCTCTCCAGCGGGTTTTTTTGGAGCGTTATCTCCTTGAAGGGGGATGGATCGATGAGCCTTTGCGTTTTGAGCAGTTGGAAAAGGTTCTCGAATTGATGAAAAACGCCAAGGGAAGCCAGAGATACGCTATCGGGAAAGGAATTTGGCTCATTCGGGAATATGATCGACTCCTTGTGACGACCACGCCCGCCTGCAGGCCATTGGAACCCGTGGTCTGCCCTGTCCCGGGTACGGTGGAAGTGGAAGGGATCGACAACCGACTGACGGTGGAAGTGGTGACGGAGGTGTCGAATACCGCGGAGGACCGTAGGGAGGCTTATGTGGATGGGGAAAAAATCGGTACGGCCCTCTGGGTCCGCTCTTTTCGGCCGGGGGACCGGATCGTGATCAGCGGTACAAGAAAGGTTAAAAAACTTTTCATCGACCGGAAGATTCCAGCCCGTTTGCGCCCGACGATTCCCATCGTGGGAGTGGAAGACGAGATCGTCTGGGTTGCAGGTGTTCAGGTCGATCGGCGGTTTCGTGCGCGAAGGGAATCGAAACGCGTCTTGAGGCTGCGTTTTTCGCGCCCCATACAGGTCAGGTGAAGATGGATGTCATCACAACACATATTGGGGCGGATTTCGATGCCTTCGCCAGTATGCTGGCAGCGAAAAAACTTTACCCCGATGCTTTGATTGCCTTTCCCGGAAATCCAGAAAAAGGGTTGAGGGATTTTTTCGTGACCTCGGCCCTGTATGCCCTCGACATCACACCGGCTACGGAGATCGACCTGTCGAAGGTGTCTCGCCTTATCATCGTGGACACGCGCCAACGCGACCGTATCGGTATCTTCCAGAAGATCCTAGACCGTCCAGGCATCCAAATCGTCATCTATGACCATCATCCCCCCTCCCAAAAAGATATCGAAAGCGACACTGTCGTTATCGCCAAGACGGGAGCTTGCACGACGTTGATGACCGAAATCCTAAAAGAAAAGGGAATTCCTTTGACGCCGGACGAGGCGACCATCATGATGCTGGGAATCTATGAAGATACGGGATCGTTGCGTTTCGTTTCAACCACGCCTCGCGATTTTCTGGCAGCCGCGTATCTCCTGGAGCAGGGGGCGAGTCTGAGTGTCGTCTCGGATCTGCTCATCAAGGAGATGAGCACCGAACAGATCCTTCTTCTCCATGACTTGATACGTTCTACGACCCATCACTCCATCCACGGCACGGATGTCGTTATCGCAACGGCTTCTTCGGAGCAATACGTGGGAGACATGGCCGTCGTGGTTCACAAACTGAGAGATATGGAAAACTATAACGTCCTTTTTGTCCTCATTTCCATGGAGGATCGGGTCTACCTCGTGGCTCGCAGTCGGCTGGAACATGTTCACGTGGGCGACATCGCGCGTCGCTTCGGCGGGGGAGGACACCCTTCCGCTGCCTCGGCAACCCTTAAAGGAATGACATTGGCGGAGGCCAAAGAGGCACTTTTGGAGGTTTTGCATGAAATGATACCTCCAGAGCTAGTGGCCGAGACTGTCATGTCCTCGCCCCCCATTCTCATCTATGCCAAGGCCCTTATCAAGGACGCTCAAACCCTTATGACTCGTTACAATATCAATGGCTTGGTTGTCGTGGATGAGTCGGAGAAAATTGTTGGAATATTGACCCGTCAAACGGTGGAAAAGGCGATCTATCATGGTTTGGAAAGGAATGAGGTATCCCAGCTGATGACCACAGAATACCATTGCGTCGCGCCGAACGATTCATTCGAAGAGGTCCAACGGTTGATTATCGGTGAAAATCAAAGGCTGCTGCCGGTTGTGGAGAACGATAAGCCGAAGGGGGTAATCACACGGACCGATGTCATGCGTATCTTTCGTGAAAGGGTGGGAGAAAAGGTTAAAGAGGGAGTATTGCCTACGCTGTCTCAACCCACCCGCCAGAAACAGATCCGGAAGTTGATGGAAGAACGCCTTCCGGCCCATGTTTATGGTTTTCTCAGGAAAGCGGGGGAGATCGGAGAAGAGATGGGTGTTCAGGTGTATGGTGTGGGTGGGTTTGTTCGAGATCTCCTTTTAAGAAGAGACACGTTCGACATCGACATCGTGGTGGAGGGGGACGCGGTGGCATTCGCGGAGAGACTCGCCGCTCTCACGAACGGGGTGAGCAGAAAGCACAGAAAATTCAAGACGGCGAACTTGAGCCTTCCGGAAGGGTTCCATGTCGATATCGCCTCCGCCCGGCTTGAATATTACGATCGTCCCGCGGCCTTACCCACGGTGACGCATAGCTCCCTCAAACTGGACCTTTTCCGGAGGGACTTTACCATCAATACCTTGGCAGTTCACCTGAATCCCGGGTCGTTCGGCCAACTTATCGATTTTTTCGGGGCCCAGGAAGATCTTCGAGAAAAGAGGATCCGGGTGTTGAACAACCTGAGTTTCGTGGAAGATCCCACGCGCATCTTGAGAGCCATCCGTTTTGAACAGCGTTTTGGATTCCGTTTGGGAAAACATACCCTAAACCTCATGAAACATGCCGTTCAAGGAGGCTTCCTCGATTTACTGACGGGAAAGCGTCTTTTGAACGAGCTGATTCTCATCTTCGATGAGGAGGATCCTGTAACGGTTCTCAAGCGCATGGAGGAATTAGGGGTTCTTAAGGCGATTCATCCGAAACTGGCCCTTTCCAACCGATTGGTCAATCTTTTGAGGGCGGTAAGAGAGGTGTTTGCGTGGTATGACCTCCTCTTTCAAAAACAGAAAGCGGATCGCTGGATTGTTTACCTTTTTGCCTTGACGGATTACGCAAAACCGGAACTGTTGGAAGAAGTCTTGGAACGTTTTAGAATCCCGCAAAAGGCGCGGAAGCGATGGCTTGAGGAACGCCGAGAGGGAATGATTCGCTTGGGCCAGTTGAAAAGGAGAATAGAAAAAGGAGACTGCAGGCCAAGTTGTGTGTATGAAATGCTGGCGCCCCTCCACGTGAACACCCTCCTTTTCATGTTGGCCAAGGCTCACACCCAAGAAGTGAAACGGGAGATTTCGGCGTACGTGACGACCTACAGCAAGGCAAAAATCGCTTTAAAGGGCCGTGATTTGAAAGACTTGGGTATCCCGGAGGGTCCCGCGTATCAGGAGATTTTTCATACCCTTCTGATGTTGCGTTTGGATGGAATGATCGCCAGTAAACGTGACGAGATTTCTTGGGTCGTGAAACACGTAAGGGATGAACGAAGTGGAAAAGGCGAAACAGAAAGTAAGTAAAAGGAGCTTGTTTTGAATCATATTATTCAACAAATTTGTATCATGGTGGTGCCCATTCTCATGGCAGTGACCTTTCACGAGGTCGCGCATGGATGGGTGGCGTATAAACTGGGGGATAGGACGGCCAAGGATGCCGGACGACTGACGCTCAACCCGATCAAGCATCTCGATCTTTTGGGAACGGTCGTGTTCTTGGTAACCCGAATGATTGGATGGGCCAAACCGGTGCCCGTCAACCCTTTCAATTTCAAAGACCCGAAGAAAGGGATGGCCTGGGTAGCGATGGCAGGACCAGCCATGAATATTCTTTTGGCCGTTTTTTTTGCTTTGGTGCTCAAGCTCCTTTTGCTGATTCCCATATCGAGGGATACATCGTTTTTAATGGCGGTTTTTACACCGTTGGCTCTTATGTGTAAGGTGGGAATAGTTATAAATGTAGGATTTGCGGTTTTCAACATCCTTCCTGTTCCACCGCTGGATGGGAGTAGGATTCTGGAGGGGGTGCTTCCGAAGGAAGCGGCGGCCACCTATGCCCGATTTGAACGTTATGGGATGTTGATTCTCGTATTGCTCATCTTTACCCACGTCGTGGATTTTGTAATCTTTCCTATTATCAATTATATTACCGCGTTTTTGATGCGGATTGTGATATTATAGATATTTCAAATATGTTCGGTGGAGTATAAAAAGTTTAGTTGACAAGTATTGGTTCTTACGATATGTCCTTATGTCGTTAAAGAGGTAGCGAAACACTTTTTTCAAAGTGTTGGATGAGACCAGACTTCACGTCGTGTTGCAACTAAGATGATGGAAAAGAATCCTTATAAAGATTTGTTGGATGAGATTCCCGACTTTATCTTTTTTCACGATCTCGAAGGGAGGGTTGTGGATGTAAATGCTGCTGTTACGAGGCTCCTGGGGTATCGTGAGGATGAGATATTGGGACGGAAAATTGTTGAATTTTTTCATACGAATTATAGGGACGGATTCCAGGTTTTTCTGAATCGACTATTGGAACAGGGAGAGGCGGCAGGGACGGTGGTCGTTTTGGATAAAAAGGGAAAGACACGTGTCCTGGATTATCGAAGTAAAGTGATTTTTCAGAACGGAACACCGGTAGGGGTCCGCGGAATTGCCCGGGACATCTCCGTGCGAAAGCGGATGGAGGAGGCCTTAAAAGACCGAGAAACCCTTTATCGCACACTTTTCGAAAACGCCGAGGATGCCATCTTTTTGATGGAAGGGGAATATTTTATTGATTGTAATCCCAAGGCGCTGGAGGTGTTTGGATGCAAACGTGAAGATATTTTGGGTAAGGCTCCGTATACCTTTTCTCCAAAATTTCAGCCCGACGGGAGGTTGTCGCAGGAAAAGGCACGAGAGAAAATTGAAGCAGCGAGTGGGGGAGTATCCCAGCGTTTTGAATGGCAGCATACGCGATTAGATGGTACCCCATTCGACACAATCGTGAGTTTGTATAGAATCTCTGTGCGTAGACGGGCGATTACCGTTGCAGTGGTTCACGACATTAGTGAGTACAAAAAGGTGATTCGTGCGTTGGCGGAAAGTGAACGCCAATATAGGGAAGTAGCGGAGAATGCGAACGTGGCGATCTTGCGCTACACACCGGATGGCGTGTATACGTTTGTAAACCGTTATGCGGAGAAACTGTTTGGCTTTTCTCGTGAAGAAGTGGTGGGAAAAAAGAATGTCGTTGGTACTGTGATTCCCAAAGAGGGCGAGGGAAGCAGGGAGCTGATTGAGATGTTTCGGGACCTGTGCCGACATCCGGAACGATATTACGAAAATGAAAATAAGAATGTGGTTAAAGGGGGGAAAACTGTTTATATCGCATGGAGGAATCAGGCAATACGGGATGAAAAAGGGGATATAAAAGAGATTCTGAGCATAGGTGCCGATGTAACGAAGATTCGGGAATTGGAAGAGGAATTGCTTCAGGCGAAAAAGCTTGAAGCGGTAGGAACCCTGGCGGGGGGGATCGCCCACGATTTCAACAACATCCTTGGCGGGATGATGGGATACCTGTCTTTATTGAAAGAGCACCATAATCCTAAGGATCCCCATTACGAGATATTGGAAAAGATTATGGCTGCGGGAGAGCAGGCTTCTGATTTGATTAAGCAACTCCTTGCCTTTTCGAGAAGAGGAAAGTTCGAGCAAAAATTGGTTGATCTTAATCGGGTTATTCAGAGTGTCTTGGAAATCTTGAAACGGTCTATTCCCAAGAAGGTTCGAGTAGTGATGGAGCTAAAGGAAAACCTTCCGTCTATCATGGGTGATCCTTCTCAGATGGACCAGATCGTGATGAACACATGCCTCAATGCGATCCATGCTATGCCGGAGGGGGGGATTTTAAAGATCACGACGGCGGTTGTTTCATCGGGAGACTTGCCGGCTGGGATTATTGAGGGAAATCCTGCGGAACGATACGTAGAGATGTCGATTGCGGATACGGGGATGGGGATGGATCCCTATACCAAAGAGCATATCTTTGAGCCCTTTTTTACGACGAAGACCTTGCGGGGAGGAACGGGTCTTGGACTTTCAACGGTTTACGGCATCGTGAAAAATCATGCGGGGGGTGTCAGTGTTGAGAGCGAGAAAGGGAAGGGGAGTATTTTTAGATTCTATTTGCCAGTAAAAGAGACCTTGGCAAAAAGGCAACTGATGGAAACCAAAACGCCCAATCCCGTTCGAGGTAAGGGAAAGATACTCGTGGCCGATGATGAAGAAATCTTTCGAGAGATGCTAAAGGATGTTTTGGAACATCTAGGATATGATGTGTTGCTGGCGAAGAACGGAAAAGAGGGGGTAGAGGTTTATAAGACCCATTGCGATGAGATTGATCTGGTGATTCTTGACATGAACATGCCGGTGATGGATGGAAAAGAGATGTTTCGGGAGCTCCGGAAATATGATTCGAATGTGAAGGTGCTTCTTTCGACGGGGTTTACTTTGGACGGGGAGGTACAAGAGCTGATGGATGAAGGGGTCATGGGTTTTATCCAGAAACCCTTTCGTATCGAGAAAATCTCTCAAGCGATAGATGCACTTATGAAATTTAGATCTTGACGGCATCCAATGAAGATTCACCCATTCTTGTTTCGTAAGGCAATACGAACATCGAGGCAAAGGTAGCCTTTTCCTTCTTCGAAAAGTTTCAGGGGATTGATGTCAATTTGGTGAATGGAGGGGTGGTCGGTCATGAGGGAAGAGAGCTGGAGAATGGCCTTTACTAACGATTGACGGTCGAGGGGAGGACTCCCCCGGAACCCTTGAATCAGCTTGTAACCTTTGAGTTCTTTCAGCATTTCTTCGGCATCGGCCACCGTCAGGGGAGCGATGCGCAGGGAGACGTCATCAAACACCTCGGAAAAGATTCCTCCTAGCCCGACTAGGATTATCGGGCCAAACGAAGGATCCCTTTTCGCCCCGAGGATTATTTCCACGCCACCTTCTATCATGCTTTGGATGAGGTAACCATCTAATTTATCGGAAAGGAGGGGGGACGTTTCGATGGCGCGAACGGCAGCGGACAGGGACTGGGGGGAATCGATTCCTAGCGTGACGGCTCCGGATTCTGTTTTATGGATTGGAATCGTGGTAGAGGCCTTGACTACCACGGGATATCCTAAGGCTTCAGCGGCCTGGACGGCATCTTCCTTGTCACGGATGAAACGGTAAGGGACTACTTTCAAATCATAGGATTGAAGGATTTCAAATCCCTCTTCCATTCCAAGAAAGGGACGAACTGCTTTTTCGAGAAGGGAGGCAACGGTTTGCTGATCCCTTTTCATGGGAGGGGGAAGGAGAACTTCCCGGTGTTTTCGGCGGTAATGATCCCTCGAGATGGCGAGGGCCTCCATGGCGTCTTCCGGTTCCGTGAAGATGGGGAAGGGGAAGATCTGCCGCACGGCGGCCAGTTCCGCGTCGTCGGTATGATAGCGGAAGGCGATGGGTTTTCGATACTGATTGGAGAGGTTCATGACCGCGTCGATGAGTCGCCTGGAAGCGGTTTTCTCTTTGTCGCTGATGGCTGCATGTTGAAACATGATGCCATCCACATCTCTCCTCTGGATCGTATATTCGAGAATCTTCGTGTAAAGGTCAAAATCGAAAAGATCACCCAGATCCAGGGGATTTGTGGGGTTGATGACTTTTGCCCGAAAGACCTCCCGAACCTTTTTAAGAAAGGTTTCGGGGAAGGGAACGAGTTGAAAGCCGTGTTCTTCAGCCAAGTCGGCGGCGATAATGGCGATTCCCCCTGAGCGTGAAATGACAACGAGATTGTTTCCGCGCATGGGAGGAAGGGAAAGGATCATGGCGCTGTGGACGAATTGCCGAAAGTTTTTGACCCGGACGATACCGCATTGCTTGGCCGCCGCGTCCACGACCCGATCATCGGTAGCAAGGGCGGCGGTATGGAATTTAGCGATTTGCCGGCTGGCCTTTCCGATGTTGGATTTGTGTAAAAGGATAGTCTTGGAGGAGCGGCGCGCAAAATCCATCAGGGCCTTGCCGTTGTGGATGCTTTCCAGGTATAGTCCGATGATCTCCGTGTTGGCATCGGTCTCCAGATAGTCTAGATAATCGATCTCGGTCAGGTCGAGTTTGTTTCCCATGCTGACGAGCTTGTTGGGACGGACGTTCATGCTGGTGAGTTGGTGGAGATACGTCAAGGTGACCCCTCCGCTTTGGGCAAGGATGGAGATCCGTCCGGGGTGAGAGGCGAACCCTTTCAAACTGACGAAGGGACAGCAGAATCCATTTTCCATGTTGATAATGCCGATCCCGTTGGGGCCCACGAAGTGAATCCCCCATCTTCGCGCCGTGTCTAAGACATCGGCTTCCAAGGCTTCACCTTCCTTTGAAAATTCGCGGAACCCCCCCGTTTCGATGACCAACCATTTTATACCTTTTTGACCACATTGATCCACGATATGGGGAACGGTTTTCGCCGGCGTCAAGATGACGGCCACGTCGATTCCTTCTGGAAGTTCTTCCACCGAGGAGAGGATCCTGTGCCCGAGAAGAATGCCGCCTTGACGTCCCACGAGGAAAATTTCCCCGTGGAAGCCAAAATAGAAGAGGTTTTCCGCGATCAACCTACCGAGATTGGTTTCCCGTTCCGACACGCCGATGACGGCAACCGACCGGGGGTAGAAGAGTTGGTCCATATCCATGAGTGGACTCCTTTTTTATAGCCAGACGGTTGTATCGAGTTCAAAGACCTTGATTCCCTTTTTCATGTCCGGATGGTTCAGGAGAAGTTCCTTGAAGGCCGTGGCGGTGGGATCGGTGACGGCCGTAAGGAGCATGGTGTTGTCCCCCGGCCAAACTTGAGATCCCATTCGGGGATGACTATGGGCCCCTTTCCCATGGACAGGAGACCATAGGGTGAATCCCTGTATGCCTTGTTCTTCAAGCACCTTGAAAACGAGTTCTTCCTTGTCCGCTTCAAAGATCATCACCAGGAGTTTCATTTCAACGATTTCCCCATGTCTTTCTTGGTAAAGAAGGTATAGAGGACGGGTACGATGAGGAGCGTTACGAAAGTGGATACCATGAGTCCTCCTATGACGGTTATTCCCATCGGGTTCCACGCTTCGGATCCTTCCCCACGGCTTAACGCCATGGGAAGCATACCAAAGATGGTGGTGAATGTGGTCATTAGTACCGGGCGGAGCCGTCGGCTACCCGCCACTTTGACGGCCTCGAACAGAGCGATTCCCCGCTTTCTTAAGATATTTGTGTAATCGACCAAGACAATGGCATTGTTGACGACGATGCCGATCAGCATGATGACCCCGATAAACGACATGAGATTAAGGGTGGTGTGGGTGAGGTAGAAGGCCCACGCGACACCGACAAGGGCGAAGGGAACGGCAAACATGATTATAAATGGGTCTCGGAAGGACTCGAATTGGGCGGCCATGACCATGAATACCAGGACGATGCCTAAGAGGAAAAGGAGGTTGAGGTCACGAAAAGATTTTTGCTGTTCCTCCACGTCCGAGCCTTCCCGGATTTCTATCCCCGGGGGAATGGGAAACGTCTTCATACGCTTACGGATATCCCGCATCACTTCCCCCATGGAGCGGCCGTAGGTATCCGCGTCCACCGTGACGATACGTTGACGATTTTTTCGATCTATCTGGATGGGGCCGTAGTGTTCGGTGATGGTTGCGACATTCCTTAATTTCACGGGTTTACCGGTCGAGGCATAGATGGTGAGATTTCCAATGTCTTCAAGGGATCTTCGATCGTTTTTGGAAAGACGCACGAAGATGTCGTAGTCGTCACCCGCGTCCCTGAATTTTGTCGGGTCGTTTCCGTAAAAGGCGGTTCGGACGGTATCGGCGATGAGGGCGACGTTTAAGCCAAGCACGGCCGCTTTCTGACGGTCGATCTTGATCCATATTTCGGGACGTTCCCCCCTTTCCGACGTGGTGACGTCCACGGCCCCTGGAATCTTTTCAATGAGAGCTTTCAGCCGGTGAGCGATTGAAATGATGGTTTTGGAATCGCTGCCTAAGACTTCGAGGGAAATGGGTTTTCTTCCCCCCCCAAAGAAGAGCTTTTCCACAGGGCTCACCACTTGGATGGCGAGATATTTGATCCCAGGTATTTTTTCGATGTCCTTTCGGACGGCGTTGGCCACCTCCTTGACGGAGCGTTTTCGCTGGCTCTTCGGGACGAGCTTGGCCCCGACACGGCCCACGTAACTGCCTTCTTCGAAGCCGAGAGCGGTGGCGACACCTTCACGGCTTTGTCCGACGAGGGCGTAGTAGTTGTCCAATTCTGGAATTTCCCTTTCAAAGATGTCCATGATGCGCTTGGCGACCTTTTCGGTCTCTTCCAATCGCGTCCCCTCTTTTAATCGGAAGTTGACCTCCATATCACCGGAATCCATACTGGGGATGAATTCGGAGCCCGTGAACCTGAAGAGGTTTATGGAGACGCCGAAGATGAGGATACCCGTAAGGATGATGAGCCAGCGATGGGAGAGAGAAAAAGAGAGGACGGAGGTATAGATCGATTCAAAGAATGTCAAAATCCTTTCTCCCAGAGAGAAAAGGAGGGAAAAAACAGGATTTTTCTTCGCTTCTTTTTTTCCCGAGCGAAGCCATGCCGCGCCAAGCATGGGAGTAAGGGTAAGGGATGTGAAGAGGGATCCCAAAAGGGTAATGGTTACGACGGCAGCCAGCTGATGGAAGATGATTCCACTGATGCCCTTGACGAAGATGAGAGGGATAAAAACGACCACCGTGGTCAGTGTGGAGGCGGAGATGGCCAGGCCTACCTCGGACGCTCCAAAAATGGAGGCGGAACGGGGTGTCTCCCCTTCTTCCTCGATATGGCGCATGATGTTTTCGAGGACGACAATGGCGTTGTCGACCACCATACCGATCGCGATGGAAAGACTCATGATGGATATGATGTTGATGGTATAGCCAAAGATATACAGAAAGATGAAGGCGATGATCAGGGAGAAGGGAATGGTAAGGGAGATGATCAAACTCGAGCGGAATTTTCTTAGGAAGAGGAGGGTGATGAGGATGACGAGGATGCCTCCGAAATAGACGGTCTTGGAGAGATCCCGGATGGAGTTTCGGATGTCTCTGGCAGAGTCGATGATGATCTTGATTCGGACATCTTCAGGTATTCTCTTTTTGATTTCACGGAGCTTTGCCATGATGGCATCGACGACTTCAACCGTGTTGGCTTCGGATTGCTTCTGGATCATTAGGACCATGCCAGGTCTGCCGTCTCCCCACGCCTTTTCGATCTGTTCTTTGAAGCCGTCTTGGATCGTCGCCACGTCCCGGAGGTAGAGAAGGTGTCCATCGTGTTCACCTATGACGAGGTTGTTCAGCTCGTTTGGGTCGTCGAATCTTCCAACGATTCGGAGGTTATAGTCGATTCGCCCTGTTTTAAGGTCTCCGGCAGGAAGGTTGAGATTTTCCGCCGCGAGAAGCCGCTTCAACCGTTGCACGGATAGATGGTAGGCCTCCAGTTTATCTTTATGGAGAAAGACGTTGATCTGGCGTTCAAGACCCGCCCGCAAAATGACCGTTCCCACGCCGGGAACCCGTTTCAAGGGGTCTGCGATCATCTTATCCGTGATTTGGTAAAGCTGGGGGTAACTTTCATTGGCCGTGATGGCCGCGATGACGATGGGGAAGCTGGAGCTGCTGAACTTAAAGATCAGGCTCTTTTCCACGTCGTCGGGAAGGCGGGGTTTCGCGAGATCGACCTTGTCTCTCACGTCGTTGGACGCCGTATCGAGGTTGGTCCCCCATTTGAAGGTACAGTTGACGACGGAGAGGTTATCTTTTGAGATGGAGGTGATTTTATCGAGGTTGTTGACCGTGGTCAGTTCATCTTCGAGGTATTTTGTCACGTTCGATTCCACGTCCGAGGCATTGGCGCCGGGGTAAAAGGTGATGACGCTGATCACGGGAGGGGTGATCTTCGGGAGCATGTCCAGTTTCAAGCGAGTCAAGCAGAGAACACCAAAAATGAGAATGGCCGTGAATATCATGCTGATGGTAATGCGGCGTCGAACGGAAAACTCAGGAAGTTTCACTTTGTATTATCCCCATGAATGATTTGAATCTTCTTGCCCGTTTTCAAGCGCGCGTTTCCAAGAACCACTACTTTGTCTCCTAGCTGGAGTCCTTTCGTAACCTGAACAAGGTCGTCTTGCCTGATCCCCGTTTCCAAGTTTACTTTTTGGACGGAATCTCCGACGACCTTGAAGGCATAGAAGATACCCGTTCCTGGGATCTTGAGGAGGGCGCTTCGCGGAATGACAAGTCCCTTTATCTTTCTCACGAATATTTTCACGCGGACAAACATTCCTGCCCGAAACGTGTCCTCGGGATTGGGAAGGGTGATTTCAATCTTGAAATTCCTCGTGACGGGATCGATGGCAGGAAGGATTTTGGTGACGCTTCCCGTGAAGGTTTGCCCAGGAAGTGCGTCAAAATTCATCTCCGCCGTTGCCCCTCGTTTGAGGTAGGGCAATTCCTTTTCGGGAATGTCGGCCACGACTTTGACCCTTGACGTATCCATGAGAATCATCAGAACGGTGGGAGGCATGGTATACACCCTATCTCCCGGATCCACCAGCCGCCGACTTATGATGCCATCGAAGGGAGCGTAGATCTTCGTGTGTTTGAGATTCGTCGATGCCATCTCTAATGCGATCTTTGCCCTTGCGACGCGAGCTTCCGCCAATTCTTTGAAAACCCGGGCTTTTTGATATGTGGCGTTCATGTGGTCCCACTTTTGTTTTGCGATAACCTTTTTCTCGAACAGGCGCCGATACCGGATCCAATCCGATTGTGCCTCTTGAAAGGCTATTATGGCCTCTTTCAGAGAGAGCTTGGCAGCCTTCAAAGCCGCTTTCGCGTTTTTTACGGCAAGGTGGTAGTCCACGGCCTCCAACTCTGCCAATAGTTCTCCTTTATGCACGTGAGCGCTTTCCTGAACAGGAATGCGGAGTATCTTCGCCGGTATCTTGGATTTGATTTGAACGGTAAGATTGGGTTTGACGGTTCCCACCCCCGTGACGCTTACCCACAACTCTTTTTCTTGGACGGTTGCCACCTTGACGGGAATGGGTTTTTCCCTTTCTTCTTTGGTGGACGTGTCCTTGGCTCGGCACCCCCCCAAGACCACCATGAGAGAGAGGATGAGAGGTATGAAAAGGGATTTTTTCACGGCGACTCCTCCGTTAGCGTTTTGCCCACGGCCTTTTCCAAGGCGCTTAAGGCTTTGAGATAATCGATCTTAGCTACGGTGAGGTTGATTTCGGTTTTTAGTAGAAGGGTTTGAGCGTCGATTACGTCGGTAGAGGTCGCGACCTGTTCCTTGTAGCGAAGCTGATTAATGCGGAGATTTTCCTTTGCTTGTTCAACGGCGTCTTTGATGGTTGCGATGCGCTTCAGGGATTGGCTGACATTCAAATATGCCGTTTTCACTTCGTGGAGGATTTGCTGCCGGAGCGAATTCTCCACGAGGAGGGCCTGTTCAAATCTTGCCTTTTGGGCGTCCACCTGCCATTTTCGTTTGTTCCATTCAAAGATCGACCAGTTGGCCATGACGAGGATGCTGGCAGAGTCCTCTTCCAGCGATTCGTCGCTCAAGTCTCGGTAATTCAAGCTTAATGTGACGTGAGGGAAATAGCTACTTTTGGCTAAACGGATGGCCGACTTGGCTTGTTGAACACGGGTTGTGGCCACCTTTAGATCGGGGCGATGATGGAGGGCTAGATTTTGATAGTACGACAAGGGGTTGGGGAGAACAACTATCCGGAACTCTGTTTCAGGTTGAATGGGAAGATTAATATCCCGGTTCATGAGAAGATTGAGGTAGGACTGGGCGATTTTGAGGTTGTTACGGGTTTTGATGAGATTTAACCGCGCGTTCGAGAGGGTGACTTTACTTTGCAGATAGTCATTGAGGGGAATGATATTTTCATCGAGGAAGGCCTTTGCCGTTTTGAGATGAGCCTCAAGTTGCTTCACATATTCTCCCGCCAAGCTATGGATTTTATAGGCCTTTACAAGATCGTAGTAGGCAAATTTGATGGATTCGATCAAATATTGCTTGGCGTTTTCGTACCGGTTCTTTTCTTTGACCGTGTCGAGACTGGCGAGTTTGTACCGTTCCGTCAGGGCTCCTCCCGTGAACAAGGGTTGAACCAGGCTCGTCGTTAGCGTTCCGGTGTTTTTTGCCGCCTCCGAGACTGTGGCAGGAGGAGATACGATAGGACCCATCGGTGTGTGAATGGTGATCTCAGGGATCTCGATCTTTACGGGGTTGTCGAGCCAACGATAGGTACCCTCGATGCGTAGTTTAGGGAAAAAATCGGCTCGGGCCGCCTTGGCGAGGTAGTTTGCCTTTTCGATAGCTAATCGAGAGGCCTGAAGCTTGAGATTTTGCTGCAGGCCGATGTGAAGGCATTCCTCCAAGGAAAGTACGGGAGGGGTTCGTTTGGTTTGGGCCGACACGTGGGAGGGGAGGAACAGAAAAAAAAGGGTGACGACCGCGAAAAGGAGTTTACCTTGTTTCATGTTCGACTCCATGAATAAAAAGCTCATAAAGGGTCATGGCTTTCGAATTCAGGGTCCAGTCGGGTTTTTCCGTCAACCATTTGAAAAAAAATGTGTTGCACAACCCGCCCCAAGCCTCCGCTAAGTCCTCGGGATCGAAAGGCTTGAACACCTCTTGTCGGATTCCCTGCGTGAAAATGTTTTTTAATGTTTCGAGGTACCGTTGATACCGTGCGAAGACTTCCTGCCCGAAGGCCGTCTTGAGGGATAAGGGAAACCGGTTCTGGTCCCGGAAAAAGATAATAAAGAAGTTTCGGTTTTTTTCAATGAAGGCGGCCTGAGACAAAAGCATTTCTTTTAGCTGATCCTTTGGGTCATGAATGGGATCGATCTTGCTTAGTACCGTTTCATGCATCTCATCGAGACGGGAGGTAATGATTTCTGAATAAAGGGCATCCTTGCTTGCAAAAAAATTATAGATGGTGCCAACAGCTAATTCTGCCTCCGTGGCGATTTCTTGGATTGTCGCCCCTTGATACCCTTTTTTCGCGAAGACCTTCTCGGCGGTTTTCAAGATGTGACGTTGACGTTGCAACCTTTCCCGCTCTTTTCTTCTGAGTGTGACAGGAACCTTTTTACCGAGTGTATTATTATTCATTTTATGAATCATAATTCATATTATAGTTGCCCATATACAAAAAGTCAAGAGGGATGAAACGATAGATTTATATAATCGCTATGTATAATAATATCAATATGTTGTGGCATATATCTAAGAAAGTGTCCTGCCTTTTGTCCAAAGGCCTTTCTTGACAAGCTCATCAATTAAATCTTATATAACATGAACGCGAAGGGGGATAAGTTGGACTGGGAACAGTTTAAAGGCACGGATCATCAGGAACCGGAAGGCTTGCAGCAGGTGGAAGACGCCTTTAGGGAGTTCAAACAAAAGGTAAAAGGGAAGATACCAGGAGGGTGGGTCATTCTCGCCATCCTGCTTGTTTTATGGGCGGCGAGCGGAATTTATATCGTGGCACCGGATGAGATGGGAGTTGTGAAACGTTTTGGAAGATATGTCTATATGACGAAACCGGGGCCGCATTTTCATATTCCTTATCCTGTTGAAACGGTTTTGAAACCAAAAGTAACCGAGGTGAAACGGATTGAAATCGGATTTAGGACGATCGATCCGGGCCCCCCGGCGCGATACCGGAGTGTCCCGAAAGAATCCCTCATGCTGACGGGGGACGAAAATATCGTCGATATGGACCTTATCGTGCAATATCGGGTCAAGGATCCCGTCAATTACCTCTTTGAGGTTTATAATATCCCCAAGACGGTGAAAGATGCCACGGAAGCGGCGATTCGTGAGGTTGTCGGAAAGAACAATATCGACGAAATATTGACGACGGGAAAATACAAGGTACAGCAGGATACGAAAAAGCTCTTGCAGCGGATATTGGACAAATACAAGGCGGGTATCATGGTGGTGGCGGTACAGCTTCAGGATGTCCATCCTCCCGAGCAAGTGATGCAGGCGTTCAAGGACGTGGCAAGCGCGAAAGAAGATAAGATCAAGTATATCAACGAAGCCCAAGGATACAGAAACGACGTCATTCCGAAGGCGAAAGGACAGGCCGAGAAGATTCTGAATGAGGCGCAAGCCTATCTGAAATCAAAGGTCGCAAGGGCGGAGGGGGATGCCAGCCGTTTCCTCCAGATTTATGAACAATATAAAACGGCGCAGGATATAACGAAAAAGCGGTTGTATATCGAGGCGATGGAAGCGATTCTTCCCCATGTGAAGAAGGTTATTGTCGATCCGAAGATTGGGAAGAAGATTCTCCCGCTTTTGCCTTTGGAAGGGAGTGTTCTTTCTGATACTGTGAAAACAAAGAAACCGTGAAAGAGGGGCAGGATTGAAAGGTCGTACTACGATTTTTATCGTACTTATCATTTTTGTAGTGTTAGTGGGGATCAATCAGGCGTTTTTCGTGGTGGATCAAACCCAACAGGCCATCGTACTTCAACTGGGGAAGCCTGTAAGGGTGTTGCGCGAGCCCGGCCTTTACATGAAGATTCCGTTTCTACAAAATGTTCTGACTTTCGAAAAGAGGGTCCTTGAATACGACGCCGCCCCCGCGGAGATCCTTTCTTCGGACAAGAAAAATCTGGTCGTGGACAACTATTCGAAATGGCGTATCACGAATCCGTTGGTATTCTATCAAACGGTTCGAAATATTACGGGGGCTCAGTCCCGGTTGGACGACATCATCTATTCCCAATTAAGAGTGATATTGGGAAAAAACACCTTGACAGAGGTGGTTTCTCTCAAGCGTGACGTGATTATGAAAGAAGTAACGGCCCGTTCCAACGCAATCGCTAAAGACTATGGGATAGAAGTGATAGATGTGAGGATCAAACGAGCCGATCTACCCCCGCAAAACGAAAAGCACGTCTATGAACGCATGCGAGCGGAGCGGCAACGAGAGGCGAAACGGTATCGTTCCGAGGGAAAAGAAATAGAGTTGAAGATTCGAGCGGAGGCCGACAAGGAACGAACCATTATTCTTGCGGAGGCCTATAAGAAATCAGAAGAGATTAAAGGTAAGGCGGACGCACTTGCCTTGAAGATCTACGCCGACGCCTACAACAGAGATCCAGAGTTTTATGCCTTCACACGAAGCTTGCAGGCTTATAAAGATGCGTTTGCGAAAGATACCACGGTGGTACTGGTTCCAGACAACTGGTTCCTGAAATATTTTACGAAGGCGCCCGCTTCCATTAAATAAGTAGGCGTTTCTTTACCATACTACGTTGATCGGAAGGTTCTTGACTTGAAGCAGATGGCATTCCCTTTTCAGATACCCGATAGAATTTCATTGGAAATTCTTTCGAGGGTCCATCGCTTTCATGATATGCCATCAGATATTATCAATTGGTTTCAGTATGTTATGTCACTCCTTGAAAGAAATACCGAAGTTCATTTCGGCGATCTTGTAACCGTGTTGCCCCCTCGCAATGGAAATACCACCCGTATTATGGTCGTTTCGTACAATCGGGGCAGTATACGTCAGTATGATAGCTTTCCTAATGAGTTTCTTGAGGTAGCCTTTCGGCGTTGTAGCGGAAAAAAATTACCGGAGCTTACAGAGATCGATGTGGAAGGGTGTTTTTCTATATCGGAAATCCCCTACTGTCCTGTTGTTGTCCCGCTTGGATGCTATGAACGGCATCTTGGGGTATTTGTGGCTGGGAGCCAACAGGATCGGGCCGTTGTCCAACGAAATGAGAAATTCTTTGAACTTTTGGGGATGGAGATGTCCCTATATCTCCATATTTGGCAAATGGAACGGCTCGTGGTGTCTTACTTGTTTGAAGAAAAAGGCGAAGCGCTCAGTTTTGAAGACCTTTTGACGTTCAAATTTAAAAAGTTTCTGGAAAGACTGGAGCCGGATGGGAAAGGAAGTGTGCTTAACGACGTGGTCGCCCTTGTGGAAAAGACATTGATCAAGCTTGCCTTGGAAAAGACAAACCATAAAATAGGTCAGGCGGCATCACTCTTGGGGATCAATCGTAACACACTGCGTAAAAAGATACACGGTTTTGGATTGGAAGAGGCTTAACAGGCCTTCATGGCGAATGTCATTTTATTTCGGTGAAGTGTCCGTTTTCAACTTGGACGATGGTATTACCACCCAGGTCTTTTGCTTTGTATAGCCCCAGGTCGGCCCAATGGATGATTTCATCCACGTGGGCCATTTCCTTTGTGTGGGGGCAGCTTACAATCCCTATACTGGTCGAGATACGGAAGCTGACGGATGGATTGTTACGGGGGTGTATAACGTGATTTTGGACATCTTTCAGTATTCTTAAAGCGACCTTCTGGGCATTTTCTGCTTCCGTTTCAGGGAGAATGATGGCGAATTCATCGCCGCCATATCGGGCGATAATGTCCATATTTCTCCTTCCCGTTTTTAGTACATTTGCAAAACAGAGAAGCACCTCATCTCCTGTTACGTGGCCGTATGTGTCATTTACCAATTTGAAATCATCGATGTCGAGCATGATAAAGGTGAAGGGACGCTGGAATCGTTTCGTGAGATGGAAATGGCGTTCCAACTGTGAGATGAGAAATTTGTGATTGTAGAGCCCCGTGAGGCTATCGGTGACGGCCAAGCTCTTAAGCCTGTTGATTTTTTTGCGGAGGGTCAAATAGACATCCCTGATGAGGAGGATGTTTTTGAGGCGAGCTTCGAACTCTCTTGGGAGGAAGGGGAGTCGAATGAAATCAAGGGCACCCGCCTGCAACGCTTGAGCGACTTCATCTGGATGCGGGTCCCGACCGAAGAAAATAAAGGGAATGAATAAGGGACGAAGTTTTCTTTTTATTTGACGCATGACGTCAATGCTATCGATTGCCTTTAAGTCGGCATCCAAAACGATGCCATCAGGTTTGTCATGAAAGGACTGGACAAGTATTCTTTGGGGTGATTCAAAGAAAGTTAGAATATAACCGGATGATTTGAAGTGTTCTTTCAGCAACTTCTTTACTCTTGAATTCTTTGTGAGAATAAAAATGTTTTTCGGCTTTCTCATGGGGTCTTTTTTTGATACCAAAGTGGATCGAAAAGTGTCAAGTATCAAAGCTGACGTCCAGCTGGGGTTCGAAAGGGGAATTTCGAGAGGTTAATGTAAAGGGTGTGTTTTCTCTTTGCCTCTCTACAGAGTTTATGGTATGTAGGTTGTGTCATGTTGGCTCAAATCGTCGTGAACGGAATCCTCAAAGGTGGCTTGTACGCCTTGATGGCGCTGGGAATGTCGTTGATTTGGGGGGTGATGGATATCATCAATATCGCCCACGGATCGTTTATCATGTTGGGGGCATACTGCACCTATTGGTTGTTCAGTTTGATGGGGTTGGATCCTTTTATCAGTCTTTTTCTTTCCGTGGGCATTATGTTCTTGGTGGGATACGGGATCCAAAAGTATCTTATCAACCTCGTTATTCGGGCAACGATGTTCATCACCTTGATCCTTGCCTTTGGGATCGAAATCTTCATCAATAACCTTGCTCTTGTCATGTGGACGGCCGACGTGAGAAAGGTGCAGGTTCCTTATGGAGCGGCAAACTTCAGCATAGGAAGCGTCACGATCCCCTATGTTCGCCTCGGAGCGTTTGTCATTGCCTTAATCATCGCGGGGATTTTCTATTTCATCCTCAACAAGACGCGGACGGGAAGGTCCATTCGGGCCACCTCTCAGGATCTGGATGCCGCGAGGCTGGTGGGGGTGGATGTGGCGAAGACATACGCGCTCACCTTTGGGTTAGGCGTCGGGGCGGCTGGAGCGGCGGGAACGTTATGGGCCGTTCTCTTCCCCATTAATCCCATGATGGGAGGGATCCTAACGCTTAAATCATTCGTGGTGGTGATCATTGGAGGATTGGGCACGATGTTTGGTCCCATCATAGGAGGGCTTACGCTGGGAGTAGCGGAGGCTTTGGGGAGCAACTATTTCGGTGCGACGTATGAAAACTTCATAAGTTTCAGTATCCTTGTGTTGGTTTTAATTTTTCTGCCACAAGGCATCCTAGGGAAGAAGGAGTAACATGGCACGAGAGAGGGGCGCCACGACGAAAACGATCATCTTGGGTGTTCTCATGATTGCGGGAATTGCCATCCCTTTCTTTTCAGGGAATTTTATCATTCGCTTTTTTACCAATGCCTTGATGTTTGCCGTCCTTGCCAGTGCGTGGAATATCATTGGTGGCTATACGGGGTATGCCTCCTTCGGAAACGTCGTCTTTCTCGGAGTGGGAGCGTACGTGTCCGCCGTTTTGATGGAAAAGGGTGGGGTTCCCTTTTGGATTGCCTTTCCCGCCTCGGGAGTGGGGGCGGCCGTCTTTGCAGTCCTTATTGGTTTGCCCGTGTTGCGCCTGAAGGGACATTACTTCGCGATCGCCACATTGGGTGTGGCGGAGGCGATGAAGGCGTTGGTGGACAATCTTGAGATTACGGAAGGGAACTCGGGAATTTACCTTCCGGTGATGAATCTGTCGGTGAAAGCTCAGTATGTATTTTTCTATTTCATGATGTTGGGAGTCCTCGTCCTAACGTTGGGCGTGACGTTTGTGGTGTTGAAAAAGAAATTGGGATATGGCCTGATCGCCATCCGCGAGGATGAGGAGGCGGCCAACTCACTGGGTGTCAATACCACGCTATTTAAGGTGACGTCTTTTGCGTTGAGCGGCTTCTTTTCGGGATTGGCAGGAAGCCTTTACGCCTATCAGCAGGGGTTTATCAAACCGGAGTCGGTTTTTGACGTGGGGGTTACCGTAAAGATGATCGTGATGGCGGTGTTCGGGGGGATTGGGAGTTTACTGGGACCGTTGGTGGGCGCCCTTTCGATAGAGATCATTTCGGAGGTATTGACAAATTATTTCCTTGTCGCCCATACGCTCTTCTTTGGGGCGATCGTCATTTTGGCAATCGTTTTTACCCCCAGAGGGATCATGGATATCCTTAGTGGCAGAAGGAAGTTCGGATTGAACTATCTCTTGCAGAACATCCGGAATCATCGGGTGTGAGGACATCGGGTCAATGGTGATACTCGAAGGAAAAGGGATTACGAAGGAATTTGGGGGGTTAAAAGCGGTAAGCGACGTGGATTTTGTCCTCAACAAGGGGGAGATTTTAGGACTGATCGGCCCGAATGGAGCCGGGAAAACAACCATCGTCAATATGATTTCTGGCACGTATGCCCCTACCAGCGGTCGGATTATGTATAAGGGAATGGATATTACTGGGAAGAAGCCTTATCAGATTGGCCGGATGGGTATAAGCCGGACTTACCAGATCGTCAAACCTTTTCCTGGAATGACGGTTAAAGAGAATGTGTCGGTGGGGGCGATGTTTGGTGCGCAAGGGAAGAACTATTCTACGAAAGAGGCAATCGAAAAGGCGGAAAGCATTCTGGAGTTCGTTGGTTTGCAGGATATGGCCAATCATCGCGCCGACGATCTAAGCGTGGCATCCCGGAAAAGGTTGGAAATGGCGAAGGCGCTTGCCATGGGGCCGGAGGTGATCTTGTTTGATGAGGTGATGGCGGGGTTGAATTTTTCGGAAATCGACAAAGCGGTGGAACTGATCCGGAAGATTCGTGATGAGGGGATCAGCATTCTCGTTATTGAGCATGTCATGCGGGCGATCAAAGGGGTGTCGGATCGAATCTTTGTCTTGCATCATGGAGCGAAGATTGCCGATGGAAAGCCGGAGGAGGTATTGAATAACGAACAGGTCGTCAAGGCCTATCTAGGGCGGCGTTATAAAGAGTTGGTGCGGTAGGGGTCGATATGTTTTTAGAGGTGAAGAACCTGAATGTGGGATATGGGGATGTTCAGGTCTTGTGGGACGTAAGCTTCGAAGTGGAAAAGGGGATGATCGTCTCCTTGGTGGGGGCGAATGGAGCGGGAAAGACGACCCTCTTGAAGACCATCTCGGGATTGATTCATCCCATGAGTGGCGAGATACGATTTGAGGGGCAATCCTTGACCGAATTGTCTTCGAAAGAGATTGTCGAACTTGGCATCGTGCATGTGCCGGAAGGACGCCGGCTTTTTCCCGACATGAGCGTTGAAGAAAACCTCCTGATGGGAGCCTATCGGCGAGGCAAGGATCCAGCCATCAAGAAGGATCTTGACCAGGTGTATGAGATTTTCCCACGCCTGAAAGAGCGGAGACGCCAGAAGGCGGGGAGTCTGTCGGGAGGGGAACAGCAGATGTGTGCGATGGCGCGAGGACTCATGGGAAATCCGCGGTTGTTATTGGTGGATGAAATGTCGTTGGGATTGGCTCCTTTGATCGTGGACGATCTTATCGACATCGTCAAAGAGATCCATAAACAGGGGACGACGGTTTTTATCGTGGAGCAGGATGTCCATCTGGCCCTGTCTAACTCTGACTATGGCTATGTTCTGGCCACAGGACGAATCATGATGGAAGGTTCCTCACGTGATCTCTTGGCGAACAGGAAAATCAAGGAGGTTTTTCTAGGGCTCTGAGATGTATCAGTACGTTGCCGTAGGATTTTTAGGAGGGGGATTGGTCGTTGCCCTCCTTTTTTATTTTCTCAAGGTAAAGAGGGGGCAAGGGGACGAGGAAGCGGTTCGCGCCAAAGAAGAACAGCTTTCCGTGGAGATTCAACGGTTACGGGAGGAGATCCGGACGAAGGAACGAAATCTCCTCGAAATTTCGCAAGAAAAGGCAGCGGCCGTCCAAAAATCGTTGATGATACCGAAACTGGAGGAGCAGATACAGAGGCTGGAGGAAGAGAAGAAAGGATTTTTTCGCCAAATCTCGGAGCTGCAATCTCAAAAGGCGGAGCTGGAGGCGACGTTGCGGGAAGAGAAAAAGGCGTGGGAAGAGAAATTTCTTCTTTTGGAAGAAGCGAGGCAAAAACTTGGCGATGCCTTTGAAGCCCTTTCTGCCAAGGTCCTCCGCCATAGTCAGGAGAGTTTTTTGAGAGAAGCAAAGATAACCCTTGAAAAATTTCACAATCAAGCCACGGGGGAGCTGGAGAAACGGAAACAAGCGATAGGGGAATTGGTTCGGCCAATCCAAGAGCTCCTGCATCGGTATGAAAAGGAGATTCAGGAAATGGAGCGAGCCCGCCGGGAGGCGTATGGAGGATTGAAGGCACAGGTGGAATCCCTCTTGACGACGCAACGGAAATTGGAGGCTGAAACGAGTAATCTCGTCCGGGCGTTACGGGCTCCTCAAGTTCGGGGACGGTGGGGTGAAATAACCCTGAAACGGGTCGCAGAACTTGCCGGGATGGTGGAACATTGTGACTTTTACGAACAAGAAAGCATGGCCACGGAGGAAGGGCGGCTGCGCCCCGATATGATCGTGAGACTTCCAGGGGGAAAACAGATCGTCGTGGATGCCAAAGTTCCTCTCATGGCCTATCTGAGGGCCGTCGAGGAAACCGATGAAACGGCGCGTAAAGCGCATTTGAAAGAGCACGCCCGTCAGATCCAGAATCATATTTCGAATTTGGCGAACAAGGCTTATTGGGATCAGTTTACCCCGACACCCGAGTTCGTTGTCCTTTTCATTCCGGGGGAGAATTTTTTCAGCGCGGCCTTGGAGCAATCTCCCGATCTCATAGAAGAGGGGGTGCAAAAAGGGGTGATCCTTGCCACCCCAACGACACTTATTTCACTTCTCAAGGCTGTTTCGTATGGATGGCGTCAGGAAAAGATGGCGGAGAACGCCCAAAGAATCAGCGAGATAGGAAAGATGTTGCACGAAAGAATCCTGATCTTTGCCGGCCATTTGAACGATGTTGGACGCCATTTAGACCGAAGCGTCCAATCCTATAACAAGGCCGTGGGGTCTCTCGAAAGTCGCGTGTTGCCGGCCACGCGGCGATTTGAAGAGCTGGGAATATCGTCCAAAGGCAAGATCGAGCCGATCGGAAAACTGGATAGAAACGCCAGAACGCTCCTTATTGATGAAAAGGAAACCCCGGGTAAAGAAAGGTCATAGCTTTTTCCCGGCAGATGAAGAAGGAGATCGACTGGGAAGTTTTTTGCTTCGAGGGGCAAACGCATAGAACTGAATAGACGGGAGGCAGAATTGAGGAATGGGCTTTGAAGAAGGAAAAAGTGGGAGTCAGAAAAGGATTCAGGGTGCCTGACAGGCGAACTATGGGCCTTGTAGGGATGTTTGTGCCGTTGGGCCTTTTTTTTCTCCTTTCTCAGTTTTACCGAACGTCCTCCGCGGTTATTGCGATTGATTTGATGCGGGATCTCCATCTCAACGCACAGACACTAGGTCTGTTGAGTTCCGTATTCTTTTATGCCTTTGCCATCGTGCAACTGCCGATGGGAGCGGCGATGGATCTCTTTGGGGCCAAGAGAATTCTCGTCTTTCTCGCCCTTGTGGGGCTGGTAGGCGCGGTTCTTTTTGCCAGTGCCCAAACCCTCGCCGTGGCTATGACGGGAAGGGCCTTGATTGGGATCGGTATGGCGTGTGGCCTCATGGGAACGTTCAAGCTTCTCATCAATTGGTTTCCCGAAAACGCCTTTGGAACCGCCTCCGGGCTCATCCTTTCCGTGGGAACCTTGGGGGTTGCCGCCGCAACGGCTCCCTTGGCGGAGGCCGTGGCGAGGGTAGGGTGGCGTATGACGTTTTTTGGCATGGCCCTATGTCACCTTTTTATTGTCGCGTGGATTATCTTAACGGTGAAGGAGTCTCCCAAGACACCGATCGAGACCCAAGAGACAGGTTCGCCGGAAGGCGCTGCGAAACGTGATTTTTCCCTGGTTTTCAAGCACCCAAGTTTTTGGTTGATTGCCGTTACCACATACGTTCGGTATGGGACCTATGTGGCCATTTCCGCGTTGTGGGCTGGTCCGTTCCTCAGAAAGGTTTACCACTTTTCCTTGATTAAATCGGGTAATTTCCTTCTCGCCTTTCCCCTAGGTTTTATACTGGGGGGACCGGTTATCGGGTATCTCTCCGATAAGGTCCTGAAAAATCGGCAGCGTGTGGTCTTATTCGGCATGATGGGATACAGTCTCATGATGCTTCCCCTTTGCGTGACAGGGACGTCTCTTCCGGATTGGGTCTTGGTGGCTTCTTTTGCGGGTATGGGTTTTTTCACCTCCTCAGGTGGGATTATGTATGCCAACATCAAGGAACTCCTCCCGAAAGAGGTCTCGGGACTGGCCATGACGGGCGTCAACTTTTTTACCATGTTGGGGGCCGCAACTTTTCAGCATGGAATTGGGGCTTTCATCAAGCACCTTTCGGGATCGACCGTCTTGACGCCCAAGGCGTTTCATTGGGGCTTCCGCATCTGTCTCCTTGCGTCTCTCATAGGGGTTCTTTGCTACTGGTTTGTCAAAGAGGCCGGAAATGGGCTTCACTTGACGGAGGAGGGACGGAAATTATGAATCCATGGCACGAGGAAAGGTACCTAGCCTACAAAAAACGGATCCAGGTGGCCTCTGGCAAAAAGCCCCCCGACAAGATTTTTGTGGGTGGGGAAGTTTTGAATGTCTACACGGGAGAGCTTCTGAATTGGGACGTGGCCCTCTCGGGAGATCGTATCGCCTATCTGAAACCGCGGGGGAAACATCTCCAGGGGAAGGGCACGTTTGTTCACGACGTATCTGGTAAGGTGCTTGTGCCCGGCTATTTTGACCCCCACGCCCACACCGATCTCTATTATACCCCCTGGGAATTTGTCAAAACGGTGGTGACGACGGGAACCACATCCCTCTTCTCGGATTCTCACGATATGGCGAATGGCTTGGGAATGGAGGGGTTCCTGAAGGTTCTAGAGGCGTCTCGAACTTTTCCCGTTCGTTTTTTTAGCGGGGTCCCTTTGGCTTCCCCGCCCTATCCGGTGGAAGGGGAAGACCTCTATGGGATTTCGAACGTTCGGCGTCTGTTGAAGCTAAAGGGGGTGACGGTAAGCGGCAGCGAGTTGACCCCCTGGGTCAAAGTGATTCGTGAGGATGCACCTCTTTTGAAGAAACTCTTTACGGTCCACCAAGTGACGGGGAGATTGGAGGGACATACGGTAGGCGCGAAGAAGGAAAAGTTGGCGGCTCTCGTGGCGGCGGGAATAACGTCGTGTCACGAATCCATCACTCCCGAAGATGTGGAAGAGAGGCTCCGGTTGGGGCTGTATGTCATGATTCGACAAGGATCCATTCGTAAAGAGTTTGAACGGCTTTTTCCTTTTCTCCAGCGTTATCACCCTAGAATCATGCTTACCCCAGATGGATTGTTTGCCGATGAGATAGTCGAAAAGGGATATATGAACTATGTGCTGCAAGAGGCGATTCGTTATGGCGCCGATCCGGTTTCCCTCTATCGGATGGTGAGTCTGAACCCGGCGGTTTATTTTGGTCTCGAGAGCGATCTGGGAGGGATTGCGCCGGGTCGCCTGGCAGATTTCAATATCCTTCGCGATATAGATGATCCCACACCTTCAGAGGTATGGGTGGGTGGGGAACGGATCGCCGAAGGAGGGATGTGGATCGGCAGGGAATGGGGAGAGATCAAAGAGGTGCCCACGGAGCGTCCCCTTGAGATGCCACCGTTGAAGCCGGAGGATTTTCGCGCCTTCTACCCAACATGGTTTCCGGAGGGAATTCCCGTCATCAAGGTCATCGACCATACCGTGACGGGACTTTGTTGGTGGAAACCCGGCGGAGGCGACGAAGGGAGCGCCGATCCGGAACGCGATATCTTCAAAGTGGCTTTGATCCACCGAAAAGGACCGGCGTCTGGTATGGGTATTGGCTATGTTTACGGGTTTGGGCTGAACAAGGATACGCACATAGCTTCGACCGTCGCCCACGAAACACACAATATGCTCGTGATGGGGACCGATGACCGGGAGATGGCGGCTGCGGCCAACGAGGTTATTAAAATGGGGGGAGGAATCGTCGTGCGGGGGGAGGGGAAGACCCTCTATCGGTGGCCGTTGTCGGTTGGAGGGATGATGAGTCGTGACTCCATGCGGGACATTGCAGAGGCGCTTAAGGCAATTCGGTCTCTGTTGCAAGAAAGGGGCACGCCCCTTCCCGATCCCGTTTGGACATTTGGATTTCTTTCGTTTACCTCGATTCTCCGCCTCCGGATTACGATCTCCGGCGTTTATGACGTGAAAAGGGGAAGTATCCTATATAATGCCAGAAAGGAAGGAAAGGGGTGAAGGTTGGTGAGGAAGGAATAGGCAGGTTCTATGGGAGCTCGAAAGGCGAAAAACTTGACATACTTAGAGGGGATTGATAAAAAATAAATGCCGTTTTAACCATGAAAAAAAGGGGCCGATTATGGAATCCAAGATCAGGAAAGATTTGGAATCGTTGGGAATTCGGAATGTTAGCCACATCCACTGGAACTTGTCGACACCTGCCTTGTACGAAGAGATCGTGCGAAGGCGGGAGGGGATGATTGTCCATCTGGGACCTGTCGTGGTACGGACAGGGCATTACACGGGACGGTCTCCAAACGATAAATTCATTGTCAAGGAACCGACAAGCGAGAACAAGATTTGGTGGGGGGACGTGAACCGTCCTTTTGATGCCAAGAAGTTCGATCTTCTCTTGTATCGCCTGCAGGCATACCTTCAAGGGAAGGATATCTTCGTCCAGGACTGTTACGCGGGTGCTCATCCCCAGCATCGGGTTCCGATTCGTGTCATAACCGAGACGGCGTGGCATAACCTTTTTTCGAGGAACATGTTCGTTCAATTGAAGGATCGAAGTCAATTGATGGAGCATGTGCCCGAATTTGTGGTCATCAATGTTCCAAATTTCCGGGCGGTTCCTGAGTTGGATGGCACCAATTCAGAGGCCTTTGTCCTAGTAAATTTCGGGAGAAAGCTCATCCTCGTGGGAGGAACGAGCTACGCCGGCGAAATCAAAAAGTCGGTTTTCACAATCTTGAATTTTCTCCTTCCCCAGGAAAAGATCCTTTCCATGCATTGCTCGGCAAACGTGGGGCCCAACGATGATGTGGCCATCTTCTTCGGCCTTTCCGGAACCGGTAAAACGACGTTGTCGGCCGACCCCGAGCGCCGACTCATAGGGGACGACGAACATGGGTGGGGGGAGGATGGAGTCTTCAATTTCGAAGGTGGATGTTATGCCAAGGTAATTCGCCTTTCCAAAGAACACGAGCCGGAGATCTACGAGTGCACGAGGAAGTTTGGGACAATCTTGGAGAATGTGGCTTTCGATATCCACACGCGACGAATCGATTTGAACGACGCCTCATTGACCGAGAACACACGGGCGGCCTATCCCATTCCCCACATTCCTAATGCCATTCGGGAAGGGGTAGGGGGGCATCCCAAAAATATAATCATGCTTACGGCGGACGCCTTTGGGGTATTGCCTCCTGTGTCCAAATTGACCCCCGAGCAGGCCATGTTCCACTTCTTGTCCGGCTATACCGCGAAGGTAGCGGGGACGGAACGGGGGGTCACGGAGCCGGAGGCCACATTCAGCGCGTGTTTCGGAGCTCCATTCATGGCGTTGCATCCAACGGTTTACGCCCGCCTCCTAGGGGAAAAGATAAAGAAACACGAGGTGAATTGCTGGCTTATCAATACCGGTTGGAGTGGCGGGCCGTACGGCGTGGGCGAACGGATTCATCTTCCCTACACACGGGCCATGGTCAAGGCGGCCCTCAATGGATCGTTGGCCGATGTGGAGACACGGCACGATCCGATTTTCAAATTGGATGTGCCGGTTCGGTGTGAGGGAGTGCCCGAGGACATCCTGGATCCCAAGAGGACATGGAAAGATCCCAACGCCTATGATGAGAAGGCGAAAGAGCTGGCGAGGAGATTCAAAGAGAATTTCAAGAAATTCGAAGATCAAGCGGACGAATCCATTCGCTCGTGTGTACCAGAAGTCTAAGAGGTTTTAGACCGCGAAGGGAAAACGAAGGAATTCAGTAAAAGGAGGGGGCGATGGGGCAATCCTTTTTTCCGCCTTATACATCGATAGAAGAGATTCGTCAGGTCCAGTTGGAAGGACTCAAATGGACTGTGCGACACGTCTATGAAAACTCGGAGTTTTATCGGAGGCGGTTCGACGAACATGGCGTGAAACCGTCGGACATTCAATCCTTGGATGATATAACGAAACTCCCCTTTACGGTGACGGACGACTTGAGAGCGGGGTATCCCTTTCCCCTTCGGTCGGTGCCTTTTGATCGAATCGTTCGAATCCATGCCTCATCCGGCACCACAGGGAAGAGAAAGGTCTTGAGCTATACGAAAAAGGACATCGATGATTGGGCTAACATGTTTGCTCGGTGTTTTGAGATAGCCGGTTGTACGCGAGAGGATAGGGTCCAAATAGCCGTGGGATACGGGCTATGGACGGCGGGCGCGGGATTTCAAGCGGGGGTGGAGCGTTTTGGGGCGATGGCGGTTCCCGTCGGGCCGGGGAACATCGATATTCAAATCCAAATGCTCGTGGACTTGAAAACGACCGTGTTGTGTTGCACGGCTTCCATGGCGTTGCTTCTCGCGGAAGAGATCGAGAAACGAGGAATCAAGAAAGAAATCGCCCTTAAAAAGGTGATATTTGGGGCGGAACGAAGTAGTGACGCCATGCGTAAACGGATCCGAGACATGTTGGGTGTGGAACATACCTTCGATATCCCGGGCTTGACGGAGCTATACGGGCCGGGGACGGGTCTCGATTGCCCGAAGCATGAGGGGATCCATTACTGGGCCGATTATTATATTCTGGAGATCATCGATCCAGAGACCTTGCAGCCTGTTCCGGAAGGGGAAACGGGGGAAATGGTTGTCACCACGCTCCGTAAGGAAGCGGCTCCCCTTGTCCGTTACCGCACGAGGGATCTCACGAGACTGATTCCTCATCCGTGTTCGTGCGGAAACGTCTTTCCAATGCACGATCGCATCATGGGTAGGAGTGACGATATGTTCATCTTCCGCGCCGTCAATATCTATCCAGGCCAGATTGATCACATCCTTTCCTACACGGAAGGGGTGGGAAGCGAATACCAGGTGATTCTGGAGAGAAAGGAAGACGGGAAGGATTACATGACGATCCGGGTGGAGAGGGATCCCTCCTGGAGCGCGGAAAGGGATGACGAATTGAAAAAAGTCATAATGGAGCGGGTCAAGAAGGAGATTCTGGTCAGCACGGCGGTGGAAATCGTCGATTATGGAACTCTTCCAAGAACAGAGAGGAAGAGCAAACGCGTGTTCGATAATCGAGAAAACGACTAGGAGAAAGGGAGCTGGTATGATCGAGTATGAGTATCTGAAACCGAAAAATCTTGAGGAAGTCTTTTCCTATTTGAAATCTTTTGGAGAAAAGGCGACTTTGATTGCGGGAGGAACGGATGTGATGGTGAACATCCGAAACAAAAAGATTGCTCCCGAGGCGCTGATTTCCCTGCGAAACCTGGAGGAGCTGGCCTACATAAAAAAGGGCGAGGACGCCTATCACATCGGGGCCTTGACCACGCATCGGATGCTGGAAACCAGCTCATTGGTGGCACGAGAGCTTTCGGCGTTGCATGACGGCGCGTCGCAAGTAGGGTCTGTCCAGATAAGAAACGTGGCGACCATCGGAGGCAATATCTGTAATGCCGCTCCCTCTGCGGATACGGCGGGGCCGCTTCTGGCGTTGGATGCCGCTGTGGTTTTGAAAGGACCCAACGGTTCCAGAAAGGTTCCGTTAACAGAGTTTTTTACAGGTCCATCCCAGACCGTGCGGGCTCACGACGAAGTGGCGGTGGAGTTTGAGATTCCCCTGCGCATGGGGGAATTCGGAAGTGCCTATCACAAACACGCGCGCAGAAAGGCCATGGATCTACCTATCTTGGGAGTGGCTGTTTCTCTCGAGATGGAGGGAGAGACTGTTAAGGACGCCCGGATTGCGTTAAGCGTGGCGGCTCCTACCCCAATTCGCGCCGTGAAAGCGGAGGAATTCCTGAGAGGAAAAAAGGGAGAGGAGGAGGTCTTTGAGGAGGCTGGAAAGATAGCGGCAGAGGAGGCATCTCCCCGCGATAGCTTGAGGGGTAAGGCGTGGTACCGGAAAGAGATCATTGCGACCTTTGTGCCAAAGATGGCGTTTAGAGCCATGGAACGTCTTAAAAATCGTTAATCAAGGAGTGAGGGATGAAGAAGATTACGGTCTCGTTTACACTGAATGGAGATCCTGTCACGGCGGAAGTTCCGGCGACCTGGAATTTATTGAAAACATTGCGGGAATACTTTGAATTGATGGGCCCGAAGGAAGGGTGTGGCGTGGGTGAATGTGGTGCCTGCACCGTCATCATTGATGGAAAAGCGGTCAATTCTTGTATCTTTCCGACGGCGGAAGTGGAAGGAAAAAACGTGGTAACGGTGGAAGGACTTGCCAGCAAGGATGGGACCTTGCATCCTCTTCAAAAGGCCTTTTTGGAAAACAATGGGGTTCAATGTGGATTTTGCACGTCGGGAATGCTGATGTCGGCGAAGGCCTTGTTGGACGAGAATCCTGATCCAACGGAAGAGGATATAAGGACGAGCCTTTCGGGAAATCTTTGTCGGTGCACGGGATACGTACAGATCGTGGAATCTGTTCAGAAAGCCGCAGAAATGATGAAAAATCAATCCTAAGGACGTCGGGAGGAAGGGAATGAGCGAATACCTATTTGTGGGAAAGGATATCCCCCGGACAGCGGAGGTAGATAAAGTAACGGGGCGAGCCGTTTATATCAACGATTTGAAGCGTCCCGGTATGTTGTACGGAAAGATAAAATACAGCGAGTATGCCCATGCCAGGATTAGGCATATCGATACGTCGAAGGCAAAGCGGCTTCCGGGTGTGAAAGCCGTGATCACGGGATACGACATTCCCGATGTGCGGGTAGGTTTTCTGAAAGATCAAACGGTTCTCAAGAAAGACAAAGTGCGCCAATTTCGGGATGAAGTAGCGGCCGTGGCGGCTATCAGCCCTGAAATCGCCGAGGAGGCGTGCGATCTCATCAAGGTGGAATATGAGGAACTTCCCGGCGTTTTTGACCCCTTCGAGGCCATGAAGGAAGACGCTCCCTTGATCCACGAGGTGGACGCGAGGGGCCGTCCCATACGAACGAACGTGCTTCCATTGCCGTGGAAGTTTGAGGCTGGAGATATCGAAGCAGGCCGGGCCAAGTCGGCCTATGTCGTCGAAGACAAGGTTCAAACCACATGGGTAAATCAATGTTGTATGGGCACGAGTGGTTGTATCGCGGAATTTGACATGAACAATAACCTGACCCTCTACAATCAGACGAATGTCATCTTCTGGGACAAGCGCCGCATTCTTGAGTATTTTGCCCAGATAGGATTGAAGAACAGCAAGGTTCGTGTGGTGAATCCCATCGTGGGAGGGAGCTTTGGAACAAAACTCGATACCGACATCTATGAGTTTATCTGTATCCAGCTGGCTTTGATCACCCGGAAACCGGTCAAAATCATCTTCACGCGAGAAGAAGAATTCTTTGCCTTGCCTCCCCGGCAACCTGCCGTTTTCGAGATCGAACAAGGCTGCGACAAAGAGGGACGGCTCACCTTTCGTCGGGCCACGGCGGTGTTGGATAACGGTGCCTACACCTCGTGGGGAGCCACGACCCCTTCCGTGATGATGATGCCGATTTCTTCCCTGTACCGGGTTCCCAATGTCTATTTTGAAGCCAAGTGCGTATATACGAATAACATCTACTGTCAGGCGATGCGGGGATATGGGAATCCGCAGGCAACGTTTGCGGTGGAGACTTCCATGGATCGTCTGGCGGAAGAAGCGGGCATCGATCCTGCCGAATTTAGGCTCATCAACACCAACAAACCGGGAGACGAGACGCCGATGAGGTTGAAGATAACCTCGTGCGGGCTGGAAGAATGCATTCGTGGCGTCAAAGAGAAGCTGGGATGGGATAAGAAACGGGGAAAGCGGAATGGGCGAGGAGTGGGAATGGCCTCGTTGATCCATGTGGCGGGGGGTGCCCGGGTTTACAAGTCGGATGGTCATGGAATGATTATCAAGGTGGATGAACATGGGCATGTGGACGTGATGTCGGGAGGCACGGATCAGGGGCAGGGATCCCCCACGGCATTGGCGCAGATCATCGCGGAGGCGCTCGGGTTCAGACCTGACGATATCAATCTAGTGTTCGGAGACACGGCGTTTGGATTGTGGGATGCGGGAACGCATGCGAGCCGTCATACCTTTATCGCTGGGAACGCGGCATTGAAGGCGTGTGCGAAGGTCAAACGCCAAATTCTGGAGCTTGCCGTTGAGAAAATGCCGAAGATCATTCAACAGCAGATCAAAAGAAAGAAGAGGAAAGATCCCGATTTCAAAGAGCCCGACCTCGATTTTGACCTTATCTCAGATCCCAAGAACCTGGATATCAAAAATCGAACCGTCTTCTGCGTGAAGGATCCAGAGAATCCCTATTTCCGTATGGACGTGAGTCGCATCCTCCGTGAAGCGTTGGACGTGGGGACCGGAGAAAGCAAGGTCGTCGTGGCAGAGGCGTTTTACGATCCTCCCACCGAAATGCTGGATAGGGAATTCAAGGGGAACCTTTCTTGCACGTATGCCTTTGGAACAACGGGTGTGGAAGTGGAAGTGGACGAAAAGACGGGGGAAGTGAAGATCCTTCAGCTTTACGCCGCCCACGATGTGGGAAAGGCCATCAACCCAACCCTTATCAAAGGACAGATATACGGAGCAGGGTATATGGGCGTGGGGTATGGTCTGACGGAGGAAATGAAGCTGGAAAAGGGGAGGGTAATGAACCCCAACTTCCTGGATTACAAAATGCTTACCGCGAAAGACGCCATCCCCGTTTATCCGATGATTGTTGAAACGGATGAGAAGGATGGACCTTTTGGGGCGAAGGGAATAGGAGAGCCAGGATTGGTTCCGACGGCACCCGCCATCGCCAATGCGGTTTACGACGCGGTGGGGGTGCGGATCACGGACCTTCCCATAACCCCGGAGAAGGTGTTGAAAGCGCTCAAGGAGAAAAGACAAGGAAAGTAAAGGGATGAAGAATTTTTTAGGCTGGAAGAGGTGGTTGCCCCTGGTTATCGGGGTAACGGGATTGATCATGGGTATAACCATGAGTGGAGGGCATACCATGACTTTCACTCTTGTCAGTGCCACGTTACGGGAAGGGGGAATGATCCCATCCGTCTACACATGTGACGGGAAAGATCTCTCCCCTCCACTTTCTTGGTCTGGAGCACCGGAAGGCACGAAGAGCTTTGCCCTGATTTGTGACGATCCGGATGCTCCTGGAGGGACATGGGTCCATTGGGTCGTTTTTAACGTTCCATCCAATGTCGCGTCTTTGCCGGAAGGGGTTCCGACCATTCGTGAGCTGCCTGACGGAACGCGTCAAGGGATCAATGACTTTCATAGAATAGGTTATGGGGGGCCCTGTCCCCCGAAAGGCCCTCCCCACCGATATTTCTTCAGGCTCTACGCCTTGGATACGACTCTTCCCCTCTCGCCTGGGGCAACGAAGCGGCAGCTCATCTCCGCGATGAAGGGGCATGTCCTCGGTGAAACGACACTCATAGGGAAGTACGGAAGGTAAGATACTACCTCACCGGCAGAGATTCTGGACGAATGCTGGAAGCTGAAAGGATGCGGTGTGAAGGGAGGGGGTGTAGTAACGAAAGGACGTCGTGGAGGGGACGCGGGAGCTGTCGAAATCGTTGATAGGATCGATTCCCTTGGAGGCGTAGGCAAACGTCCATAACCCTCCGGGATAGGTGGGAGTATAGGAAAGATAGAGTTTGACGAGGGGGAAGACGTTTCGTAAATTTTGGTGTATTTTCGTAACCCAATCGGGATAAAAGAAGGGGGACTCCGCCTGGACGGCGATGATTCCATCTTCCCGCAATGCTTGGAAGGCGTCGTGATAGAAGGTGGAAGTAATGAGACCCTCAGCGGGGCCGACGGGATCGGTTGAATCAACCAAAATGACGTCGTAGGCGTCCTTTTTTGTTTTGATAAATTCGATGCCATCGGTAGGAAGGATGGTAAGGAGTGGATTGTCCAACTCGCAGGAGACCTCCGGAAAATATCTTCTTGCCACCTCGATGACAACTTCGTCGATTTCCACGAGATCCAAATGACCTACCTCGGGGTGTTTGAAGACCTCACGGGCCGTTCCCCCGTCGCCCCCTCCTATGATCAATACATCCCGGGGATTCGGGTGGGAATAGAGAGGGACATGGGCAAGCATCTCGTGATAGACAAATTCATCTTTTTGGGTGATTTGGACGCACCCGTCCAAGACCAGGACGTTTCCGTAGAATTCCGTTTCAAACACATCGATGCGTTGAAAGGGGGTTTTTTGAGAGAAAAGAACCTTTTCCACCTTGAAAGTCAAACCACTTTTCGATGCGTCGATTTCTTTAAACCATAGATCCATTTATTACTCCCACAAGACGACTCCGGCGAAGACGGCACCGGAGCCTTTGGAAACGTAGTCGATAGCTTGGCTCATCACATCTTTGAGAGGGAAGTTTCGGACTCGAAAGGCCTCTTCCGCCATTCCCCGAACGATACTTTCTATCTCTTCTTTGTGTCCGCGGGAGGAATATTCCATGATGACACCCGGAAGGGAAGGGTCTTCCGGAATGGCGACGGCAACTCCCGCGGCGATTCTTTCACCGGGTATATCGCTGAAAATGGTGCCATAGGCAACCGGGATGAGTTTACCCGGCTGTATCGTCGGTGCGTGCTCCAAGTACGTGCAACGAGGGGGAAGGATGCTGCTTATCTTGATGAGGTTGGTGTTGCCGATACCCGAAGCGAGGAGGGCGCCGTCGAAGGCGTTCAAGGGAGTCGCGCCTTCTGCGTGTCCCGTGGCAAAGAAAAAATGGTGGTAAACGGAGTGGAATATCATATTATGTTTGAGAACCGGTTATGGGAACGATTTTAGGATTGGCGACCGAGGCGACACGGTGACACTGATTTTCTGAAGGGCTTTCCACGCTTCCCCTCAGCAGCTCCAGTTTCGTATCTGTTTCGGGTTGAAAATGGTCTTTCAAAAAATGATAGGCCTTCCATGGGTCAACCGTGGTGCCACACGTGTAGATGTCGATGGAGGCGTAATTAAATTCAGGCCACGTGTGGATCGCCAAGTGTGATTCCGCGATTATGACTACTCCGCTGATGCCGTAAGGATTAAATCGATGAAAACGACTGTCGATGATGGTTGCCCCACTGTAAAGGGCGGCTTCTTCCATGAGGGATTTGATGGTTTCGAGGTCATCAAGGATCTTTGCTTTGCACCCATAGAACTCAGTCAAAACGTGGCGTCCTAAAGCTTTCAATCATGTGCCCTCCCGTTTTTTATCGTTGATTTCTTTCACAAAACAGTGCGCAAAGTATAATGTCTGAAACGGATTTGTCAAGTAAATTTTAGGTATAATCCCTCATTGACAATGGCTGAAACGGTTGTGTAAGTTTTAGGAAATTTTTCAAAAGATGGGGGTAGAAATGGAACTTGAAAAAGAGGGAATAGGTTTGTTGGAGGAAGCGGTCAAACGTTTGGAAGAAGGTTTCGGACGTTTACCTTCCTTTTCCGTCGAGAGGGATTGGGAGGCGATGAAAAAGGTTCTCATGGAGACTGCCGAAAGGTTGTGGGACAACTATCCCTATTTTCATCCTTTGTACGCGGGTCAGATGCTGAAACCTGGCCATCCCGTGGCCAATATGGCGTATATGATGGCAATGTGGATCAATCCCAATAATCACGCATTGGATGGAGGACGTGCGAGCTCACAAATGGAGAAGGAATCGGTGGCGGAAATCGCCCGGATGTTTGGATGGAAAACACATTTGGGACACCTTTGTGGGGGAGGAACCATGGCAAACATGGAGGCCTTGTGGGTGGCTGGATCGCTCCATCCAGATAGGATGATTGTTGCCTCCGAACAGGCCCATTACACGCATCAACGCATCTCCCAGGTGTTGAAGCTTCCCTTCCGATCCGTTCCAACCGATGCAACGGCGAAAATGGATGTGAATGCGTTGGAAGACGTCTTGAAAAAAGAGGATGTGGGGACGGTGGTCGTGACGCTCGGGACGACCGCGACGGGATCGGTGGATCCCTTGGATGACGTTCTGGAACTGAAGAAAAGATACGACTTTCGCATTCATGCAGACACGGCCTATGGAGGATATTTCACCCTTGTCAGTAACTTGGAAGAGAAGGCCACACGGGCCTACCGAGCTTTGGAATATGTCGATTCTGTGGCCATCGATCCTCACAAGCACGGGTTGCAGCCGTATGGCTGTGGGTGCATTCTGTTTAGGGATCCGGCGGTTGGTAAGCTATATAAACATGATTCTCCTTATACCTATTTCAGCTCCCAAGAACTTCATCTGGGGGAGATCAGCCTGGAGTGCTCCCGAGCGGGTGCGTCCGCGGTAGCTTTGTGGACGACAATGCGGCTTTTTCCTTTGACGAAAGGAGGAAGATTTGCCCGGATGCTGGAGGATTGCCGCCGGGCCGCCCAGGAACTTTATGCGCGATTGGAAAGCGATTCCCGATTTGTTACGGCGTTTCCACCAGAATTGGATATTGTTATCTGGGCGCCTCGAGGGAATCGTGTTTCCAAAATCTCACAGGCCTCGTCCGTTTTGTTTGAAAAGGCGGCGGAAAGGGATCTTCACCTCGCCCTTGCGACGCTCCCTGTGAAGTTTTTTGAGAAAAACCTGGTGGATGTTCAAATCGACGCCGAGACCATAACCTGCCTTCGTTCCTGTTTGATGAAACCGGAGCATCTTCAGTGGGTGGACCGTATCCATGGAATCCTAAGAGAGGTCGCGGATGAAACTGCTAACGAGAATGAGGAGTCGTAGTATCTACTCGAGGGATTCTTGAAGCAAGGGAAGGGTCAAGAGAGGACGCTCGAGGTGGTAGGTGAGGAAGGGAACGAGGAAGGACTCGATCTCTTTTCGAGCGTGAGAAGGCAAGATGATTCGCGTCACGGTTTGAAGGGGAGAGTGGATGAGAAACTGGAGGATCCGAAGGGTTTGGGGGCTAACGGGAAGGAAGTGGGAAGCGGGGGAACATCGCGGGCATACGATACCTCCGCGGCGTGGAGAAAAGTGATTGACTTCCTTGACCCGAAGGGGGGCGTGGCATTTGACGCACCTTTCAAAGTTGGGGGCGAAGCCAAGGTGCGCCATGACGTGCAACCCTCCGTGAAGCCACAGCGGGAGGAGATTTTCGCTGATTCCTAAAATATCAAAAAACGAGAGTACGTAAGCGTAAAGTTCGGGATGCGAAGAGTTTTCTTTCACGGCGGTCAGAAGAAGCTCGAGGATGAAATTTCCGATGGCTATCTTCCGGATATCGCGAATAATAGGTTCAAAGTCGCGGAGCTGATCGGCTGACTCGATGAAATAGAGCCGTTGCGAAGGCTTCTTCCTGAACCTGAAGTTGTAGATGCGAAAAGGTTCGAGTTTGTGAGGAAACCGGCGCTTGCTTCTTTTGATTCCCTTGGCGATGCCGGAGACTTGCCCGCCTTCCTTCAGAAAGATTCGAATGATCTGATCCGTTTCGCCGTAGTCGATTTTTTGAAGAACCAACCCTTCCATGGAGAGGGTTATGCGGCGAGATGGAAGTATTTGAGAATCAGGGTTGCCGTCGTCAGATAGATGAGGATTCCAACGATATCGTTCGAAGTCGTAACGAAGGGACCCGAGGCAATGGCGGGATCCACGTGGATTTTCCTGAAGAAAGTGGGAACCAATGTCCCCATCGTGGCGGCGACGGTCATTGCCGCCATCATGGCAATGCCCACGACGAGTCCCAAGACAAAGTTGTGATGCCATAGATAGCCCACGAGGCCGACTACGACACCGCAGATGCTTCCCATCAGAAAACCGATAAGGATTTCTCTAATCAGAAACTGTTTTACTCGTCCGAGGTTGACCTTCCCTGTCGCGAATCCTCGGACCATGATGGAGGAGGATTGTACCCCAACGTTTCCGCCCATCCCCGTGATTACGGGCACGAAGGTTATGAGTGCCAACATATCTTTGATCGTGACTTTGAAGAGCCAGAGAAGGTATCCCGTGACCAACCCCCCAAAGAGATTCGTTATGAGCCACGGAAGCCGAAGTCGTGCCACACGGGTTACCTTGTCGTGGTAGACGAATTCCTCTTCTTTGGTTCCTACCATTTTCATGATGTCTTCCGTGGCCTCTTCGCGGAGAACGTCAATGACATCATCGACCGTAATGATACCCATAAGGTGATTCTTTTCATCGACGACGGGGATGGCGAGGAAATTGTATCGTTCCACGATCCGGGCAACTTCCTCTTGGTCGGTATCGGTCGTGACTGAAATGACATCCGTGATCATGATCTCTTTGAGCTGGGTTTTGGGGGAGACCATAACCAGTTGGCGGAGAGAGACCACGCCCACCAAATGCCCCCGACTGTCGACCACATAGATGTAAAAAACCATCTCTGCTTCAGAGTTTTCCCGGATCGCCCGCATGGCCTCTTCGGCCGTTGTCTCCTCGTGGAGCGCGAAAAACTCGGTCGTCATAATACGGCCGGCGGTCTTTTCCTCGTACTGAAGGAGATCCTCAACTTCCTTTTGATCCTCGCTTTCCAAGAGCTGGAGGACGCGGGAAGAAATTTCCTCCGGAAGATTGGAGATCAATTCGGCCGCGTCATCGGAGGACATTTCACGAAGGATGGTGCTAATTTGCTCCTCCGTCATGCCGCTTAAGAGTTTGAGGCTGTCGGAGATGTCCAGCTCCGACAGGACATCCGCGGCCTTCTCCACATCCTTAATGAGACCAAAAACCTGTTTTTTTTCAGCGTCTGTGAGGTATTTGATGACTTCCGCGATATCCGCAGGATGGGATTTGTCAAGAATGTTGGTAAGCGTGACAATCGCTTGACGGCGGGTCAGCCTTCTGACGGTGTCCAACAAGACCTGTGGCTTTGGTTTTACCATCTTCCCTTCTTGTTACTCCCTTCCTATTGCGCGTCCATCCTGACGATATCAACCCCTTCAGGGGGATCGAAATGGAATACACTATCGGGGATTTTGGAGGTAATGTCAATATCATCGAAGCCAATGCTTGTTTCGACTTCCTGGAAGGTTACCCAAGAAATTTTAAGGATGAAGAGGGTTTTTTTATCCAACGTCAAAGACATTTTCCGTATGTCTTTGAGCTGTTTGCGAGGTATGAGCTCTAAAACGACGGAACGATCCCCGACTTTTTTGATCGTAGCCGTGAAGTCTCGATGGAGATTTTGCATTCCGCTCAAAAAGGTATAAGGAAACCGTTTCATCTTTTTTCCGAATCGAGGATCGACCATAACCTGCTTGTCTTCAGCCTGATAGATCCAAAGGGTCTGGCCATCACTCACAATCAGGACAACTTCCGGTTTTTCATAATCCCATCGGAACTTTCCGTCTTTCCTCAAATAGACGATTCCCTTTGCCTGTTCATTTTGAACGACGCCGGGTGCTCGCGAGGTTTGAGTAAACTTTGCGCGAAAATTTTCTACCTTCGCGTAACGAGTTTCGATCTTTTTCAGGTAAAACATGCCATCCACCGTTGCGCTGTGCAAGGTGAGCGGCAGGAAGAGGAGAACAAAAATAATGAGATCGGCGAGCGTTTTGCCTTTCCGTCTTTTATGAAGGTGTGGGATAGATTTGTCCATTACGTGAATTCCTCTATTTGTAGATTTTTGGGGCGAGAACCTTTCTCGGTTTTACACCGTCGGAAGGAGCCACGATTCCCTCTTCCTCCATTTTTTCGACGATTCTGGCGGCCCGGTTGTAGCCAATACGGAAACGCCGTTGAATCATGGAGATGGAGGCTTGGCCTACTTCCGTCACGAAGGCAACCGCTTCGTCATATTTCTCGTCGTACTCATCGTCGCTGCTTGTCCGGTCCAGCGATGTCTTTGCTTCTTCTACTTTAGAAAGATCGACATAATCGGGATTCCCTTGTTTTTTGAGGAAGCGGACCACTTTACTGATCTCTCCCCCGGAAATATAGGCGCCGTGGAGTCGAATCATCTGTGAAGTACCCGGGGGAAGAAAGAGCATGTCACCTTGTCCCAACAGACTTTCCGCCCCCACGTGATCCAGTATCGTCCGGGAATCGGTTTTTGAAGCCACGCGAAAAGAGATACGGGCCGGGAAATTTGCCTTGATGATCCCAGTAAGCACGTCCACAGAAGGTCGCTGCGTCGCGAGAATCAAATGTATTCCGACGGCCCTCGCCATCTGGGCAAGACGTGTGATGGCACCTTCCACGTCTTTGGAGGCGGTGAGCATTAAATCTGCCAATTCGTCGATGATAACCACGATATAAGGTAGCCCTTCGGGTTTTTCTTCCTCGACGGCCGTGGGGGATGGGGCCGTTTTTCGTTTCTTTTTCTTCATGAGGTCATGATATTGGATGATGTTTCGGACGCCGAAATCCGCGAGATAGGCGTATCGGCGTTCCATTTCGTCCACCACCCATACAAGCGATTTTGCGGCCGTTTTGGGATCGGTGACTACCGGCATCAAAAGGTGGGGGATCTCTTCGTAAAGGGACAACTCCAGCATCTTGGGGTCGATCATGAGGAATCTTACCTGGCTGGGGGTCAGTTTGTAGACAAGACTCGTGATCATACAATTGAGGGCCACGCTTTTGCCCGAACCCGTGGAGCCCGCTACGAGAAGATGCGGCATTTGGGAAAGGTCCGTGACGTAAGGATTACCGGCTATGTCTTTTCCTAAAGCAAGAGGGAGCTTAAGTTTGGGATTTTGGAACGCTTCGTCTTCCAGAATGGGTCGCAGAAGGACAGGCTCTCTGTTTTGGTTGGGAATTTCGATGCCTACCACGGATTTCCCGGGGATGGGTGCCACGATACGAATACTGATGGCGCTTAAAGCCATCGCAAGATCGTCGCTAAGATTCACAATGCGGCTGAGTTTTATCCCTGGAGCCGGTTCGAATTCATAGACGGTAATGATAGGGCCAGGATTTACCCTCACGACACGCCCGTCGATCCCGTAATCGCTCAATTTGTTCAGCAAAATCTTGGAGTTGAATTTGAGAACCTCTTCGTCTACCGTGGGACCGGAACGGGGCTGCTCCTTTAAGAGGGAAAGAGGTGGGAGAAGGAATTCCTTGGCGCCTTCCGGCTGTTCCATGAACGTGAAATGTTCCTGTTTGGGTGGTTTTTTCTTTTCTTCTTTTTGGGGAATCTCGAGGCTGATTTCTGGAAATTCTTCATCCCATTTAAGCCGTTTTTCCTTGGCAACCACGGCTTTTTGGCGTTTCATCCTCTCCTTTTGAATAGTGGCTTTGTCCCGCACTTTGGCTACCCATTTCTTCGGTAGTGCAAGGAGAGGTTTCAAAAGGCTGAGAACCGATCGGTTGATTAAAAGGGTCATGGCGACCCACGTAAGGATGAGGTAGATAAGAAACGCGCCGAGTTTCCCCACGTAGGTGGTGCTGAGATGATTAAGAAATGTTCCTGACACGCCGGCGGTAGGAACCACATTTCCAAAAAAAGAGAGTTTAGGGGTAAAAAGATTGAAAATAAGACTTATGGAAAACCCTATAATGAGGAGGGAGAGGTTTTTTGCAAAAATTTTGATGAAAGGGGGAGGAGAAAAGCAGAAAATGGCATCCAAAAGGAGAAGAAGGGGAAAGGTGAAGCCGGCAAGACCGAAGAGTTGAAAAATGAGGTCGGCGATAACGGCTCCAGAATAACCTAGAAGGTTGTGGATTGGTTGGGAGCCAATAGGACGCGCGACATTGAATGACGGATCCTTCGGCGAATAGGATAGCAGGCTGATGCCGATGAATACCGCTGTCGCAAGGAGTAATACTCCTGCTATTTCCCTTGCCATATTACCTTTTTTCATTCAAACTCCACAACAAGTTACATTTCCAAGACAATGGGCAGTATCATAGGGCGCCGTTTGAGGCGGGCGTTAAAAAACCTCTTCAAAACCTTGCTGATTTCACCTTGAAGCTCGGTGGGGTCTTTGCGTCTTTCCGCGTTCGCGTCTAGAATGGTCTTCTTGACGAGATTCTTGGCCTCTTGGAGCATCTCTTGATGAAAATCTTCATAGATAAAACCCCGGCTTATGAGGTTCGGCTCGCTTACCATCTCCCCATTTTCTCCATCCAATACGCAAAGGGTGACGACAAGTCCGTCTTCCGACAGATGCTTACGATCCCGTAAAACGAGAGTACCCACGTCACCCACACCCTTTCCGTCGATGAAGACTTTTCCCACCGGAGCCCGTCCCTCTTTACGGATACCGTCGGAGGACACACAGACGATATCCCCATCTTCCGCAAGGAGGAGGGACGCCTCGGGAAATCCCATGGATTTGGCTAAATTGATGTGTTTGGCAAGGAGTCTTACCTCTCCATGAATGGGCATGAAGAAGGAAGGTTTGACTAAATTAAGCATCATTTTGAGCTCTTCCTGATAGGCATGGCCGGAGGTGTGAACGGTTTTTACCTGTTCGTAGACTACTTCCGCTCCTTTTCTATAAAGTTGGTTGATGATCCGTGTGATAGCCCGTTCGTTTCCGGGAATGAATCGGGAGGAGAAGACGACCGTGTCGCCTGGCCGGATTTGGATATATTTATGGGCGCTTGTCGCCATCAACGAAAGGGCGGAATAGGGCTCCCCTTGACTCCCCGTCGTGATCATGGTGATTTGCTCGTCTTTGTAAGAATTGAGATCTCGGTAGTCGATGAGGAGGTCCTCCGGGACGTGGAGGATCCCGAGTTTGCTGGCGCTTTCAATGTTATCCACGATGCTTCGGCCGATCAAGGCAACCTTCTTGCCGAGTTTATGGGCGCTTTCAAGGATTCCTTGCATCCTTCGAATGTTCGAGGCAAAAACGGTGATAATGACGCGACCCTCGCTGTCGGCAAGGATTTTTTCAAGGCGCCCCTTTACCCGTTGTTCGGAAAGGCTGAACCCTTCATAGTCGGCGTTCGTGCTGTCTGACATGAGGAGGAGAACCCCTTTGTCCCCGTATTCGGCGAACCTGTTGAGGTCGATCATGCTGTCCCCCAAAGGGGTTTGATCGATTTTGAAGTCCCCCGTGTGGATGATGGTTCCGGCCGGTGTATTGATGGCAAGTCCCACGCCTTCGGCAATGCTGTGGTTTACCCCGATGAATTCGAATTTCACGTCATTGATCTTGAGCACGTCCCTCGGCTTGATTTTTCTCAATCTCGCGGGACGGTCGAGCTCGAATTCTTGAAGTTTTCTCTCCACCAACTCTAAAGTAAACGCCGTGCCGTAAACGGGAACGTTTATCTCTTTGAGAAGAAAAGGGAGGGCTCCTATATGGTCTTCGTGGCCATGGGTTAAAAGTAGGGCGCGTACGCGCTCTTTTCGTTCTATAAGGTAGGTGAAGTCGGGAATGACGAAGTCGATCCCGAGCATGTACTCTTCCGGAAACATCAAACCGGCGTCAATGACAAAGATGTCCTCTCCTATTTCGAGAACCATCATGTTGCATCCGATTTCACCTAGTCCACCTAGTGGAATAATGCGTATTTCGTTTTTATTATTTGTCATGTTTTTCTCTTTTATTTTGATCTGTGAGAGTTGTAGGTTCCAAAAGGGAAGAAAGGGCTTGAAAGACCTTTCTTTTCAAGATTTCTTTTTCTTTTGTTTTGAATCCACTGGTCGGGATGGGTGATCCAATGCGGATGGTAACGGGTTTTGGGTAAATCCAAAAACTTCCGACAGGTTTGACCTCAAAGGTTCCGATCAAGGCGGTTGGTATGATGGGAACTTGTGATTTGATGGCAAGCACAAACCCACCGCTTTTGAAGGGGAGGAGATGTCCGTCTTTGGATCGGGTGCCTTCAGGAAAAACAACGACAGACACGCCCTCTTGAATCTTTTTTGCGGCTTCATTCAGGCTTCTTACTGCATCCCTTGGGTTGTCCCGATTGATGGAAATGTAGCCGGCCCGGCGCATGGCGGGCCCAAAGATGGGAATCTTGAACAGTTCTTCTTTGGCCAGCCACCGAAACGAAACGGGCAAGCCCGCGAGAAGTACAAAAATATCAAAGGCGCTTTGATGGTTGGCCATAAAGATACAAGGGGTATGACGCGCAAGCTCATGAATGTTACCTTGGAGATGGATCCTGACGCCGGAAAAAAAGAGGAGAGTTTTTGCCCAGATTCTGGCTATCTGATGAGCCCCATTTCCTTGCCGATCCACCAGCGATACGGTAAATGCTAGAATGGAAAAGAGAATAGTAAACACCACCAATGCTATCCAATAAAGGAGTGTCCGAAAAATCCACATAACGAAACTTATAGTAATCCTAACTGTTGAACCGGCTTTTTAGGTTTTCCAAGATGGTTTTCACCTCTCCTCGTATCTTTTCGTCAATATCGAAGGGGGAAATTCCCTTACGATCCGCCTCGAGAACCTTGGGGTTGTATTCCATCCATCCCAGGATAGGGAAGGTCTTCAGGTTTTCTTCAATCACTTTTTGATCATCTTTCGATTGAATCTTATTCCCCACGATGTAAACTCGTTTAATTCCAAGATCGGCGGCGAGTTTCTTTATCTGTAGAGCCGTTTGGATGCTTCGCATTCCCGGTTCGACCACGACTATGAAAGCGTCGACATAACCTGTGGAGCCCCGTCCCAAATGCTCAAGCCCCGCTTCCATGTCCACGATCACGGTTTCGTTTCTTTGGATGAAGAGATGGCTAAGAAGGTTTTTCAACAGCACGTTTTCCGGGCAAAAACATCCCCCCCCGCCCTGGGGCACGCTCCCTAAAATTAAGAGCTTGACCCCTTCGTGATCTATGCTAAACCTTTCTGGAATATCGTCAACCTTTGGGTTCAATTTGAAAATGGAGCCGTAACTTCCCTTTTTCGTTTCCGTCCGCTCCTCAATGAAATGGGTCATTTCCGCCAGCGGAGTGACTCCCCTCATTTTCTCTAAAGGCACGCCAACGGCAGAAGCCAGGTTGGCATCCGGATCCGCGTCGATGGCGAGTACGGTTTCGTTTTGTTGGGAGAGAGTTCGAGCCATCACGCCTGCTAACGTGGTTTTACCGACTCCCCCCTTTCCTGAGATTGCAATCTTCATATTTTCCTCCTGCCGTGTTGCATACCTCTACGAATGGTGGTAATTATTTGGCACAGAATGGCATTTAGGTTAGCAAAAACTAACAATTCTCAAATATATTGTCAAGAAGAGCAATGAATATAGCTGTTATTCCTGCTCGATTTGGATCGACGCGTTTCCCAGGGAAGCCTCTCGCCCTCATTAAGGGACGTCCCATGTTGTGGCATGTATACCAACGAGCTGCTCGCGCCAAACTTATCGATGAAGTTTGGGTCGCCACAGATGACGAAAGGATCTATCAGGCCGTTAAATCCTGGGATGGCAATGTGGTTATGACGCGGAAGGATCACCCTTCCGGGACGGATCGAGTAGCGGAAGCCATCTCGGAGCTTTCATGCGAAATCGTGGTGAATGTTCAGGGAGACGAGCCGATGATAGATCCCGCTATCATCGATGCCGTTGTTGATCCCCTGGTCCGGAACAAGTCTCTTGGAATCGTGACACCCATCACGAAGATATGCACGAAAGATGATATTTTTGATCCGTCAGTAGTAAAGGTGGTTAGAGATGCGGAAGGGTTTGCCCTCTATTTTTCCCGGGCGCCCATCCCATATGCTAGGGATGTGAAACATTTTCAACCACACCTTGGGGATGCCGACGAGAAAAAAAACAGATTGGAATTAGCTCGTCATCCCTACTACAGACACATAGGGCTTTACGCCTTTCATAGGGAAACCCTATCGAGATTCTGTTCTCTTCCCCCTTCCGAGTTAGAGAATACGGAGAGACTCGAGCAACTGAGGGCACTTGCCTATGGAATCCCGATCTATACGGTTGTGGTGGAGTACTTCGGAGTAGGAGTGGATTACCCCCGAGATCTCGCTGTGGTGGAACGACTTTTGTCGGACAATGGAGAGTAGCACCTGATCGAAGCTATCGAAGGTTAGTATTCGTCGTTTTGCCACATCCCTTTCTCGAAGACTACCACACGATTCCTTCCCATTTCTTTGGCCTTGTAAAGTGCTACATCGGCGTATTTTACGCATTGCCAGAAATTTTGCGTGTCGTCCGGGTAAACGGAAACCCCGATGCTTATAGTTTTCTTTAGGACGCTTCCCGTAAGCTTAAACGAGTAGTTTTCCACAGTTTCGCGAATTTTATCCGCAAGTTTTGGTGCCATATCTATTTCGACATCAACAAGAAGGATGAGAAATTCCTCTCCCCCATACCGTATTACGATGTCTGAACGACGGACACTTTCTTTAAGGAGTCGTGCCACACTTCTTAGAATTTTGTCTCCAACTTCATGTCCAAAATTGTCGTTCACTTGCTTGAAAAAGTCGATATCTACCATCAGAACACCCATGTGGGTTTTCCGACGTATGATCCCCGCCGTCAAGGTGTCTACAGAATCGCTAAGGTATCGGCGGTTCAAAAGCCCAGTCAGGGCGTCCCGGGTTGATGTGTCCCGTAAAAGTCCCACGAGGCGTTTGGATCCGATGACCGGTGAGCATTCAGATAAATACGTTTTGAGGCGACCTAGCGTTCCGATAATTTTCTGCTTCTTGTCTTTTGGCATGACAATCTGTAACACGGCGCCAGTCGTGTCTCCGACAATCATGGGAATACACAGATAGGTCTTGTTTTCATCACCGGCGAACTTGGGACAAACACGGAAATCGTCAAAACCGGCAACCTCTTTAGAGGTACGTTTGGCACGACAGTGATTCGCGTCCGTTAATATTTCACTGTCACACCACAAATTCCCCTTTTTCGGGGTGCCCTCTACGATTACTGGAATTAAATGATTCTTACTGTTGTTGACTTCGTAAATGGTGAAATTGTCAAGATGAAACTGCTCTTTTAGCAACACAGCTATACGGCGGTATACATCCGTCAGCGATTCATCATCTTCCACCAACGATTTGAAACGTTTTAAATTATCCATTTCTTCCATGAAGCGGTTGAAGGCGGCTGCAACGGCTCCAATTTCATCTTTTCTTGACCTTTTCAAGCGAAAACTGAGGTCTGCCGTTCCCGTGGCGAGCTGGTGGAGGGCCTCGGTAATCACGGAGAGGGGACGGGTAATGCTCTTTTCTGTCAATTCGAGGATGATGGCAAGGATACAAAAGGCCACGGTGAAGAAGGCTATGATTCCAAAAGCGGTCTTTTTGAAGGATGCCAGCCGTTCCGTGTAGTCCTTACCGTATACAGTAACACCCACCACGTTTCCTGTAATATCTTTGATGGGAAAGACGAAAATCCCCTTGAAAGATTTGAAGTGAAATGAGTTGCCTTTCAACCCTCTGACGAGAAGCGTAGGCGTTAGAAGCTGTTCAAACTCTGGATCACCTGTGGAAAGGACCTTGACAAACTGGGACCTTTCAACCCTTTTTGAAATGGCGTGGGGAACCTTTAGGAGACTGCTTCGCAAGACATAAATGATGAGACTTTCGGTCGAGATACCTTGAAAAATGGTCGTGATTCGTTTAAGAGGGAAGAAACATTCTACAGAACCCAAATGATTTTCCTCGTCATCAATGGAGGCGATACCCCGGATAAGGATACCTTCTTTTCCTACCTCTATGCCCATCAGGGATTGATGGGTTTTGTTGACTTTTAGGATCGAAGGGCGAAATTTGCTTAAATCATCTCCCCCATCGTGATCTCCGGGTTTTTTCCATAATCGGAGAAGACTGTTGGCTGGGGGATAATGAAATTGAATATTTAGTGTTTCCTTCTCACCCGAGGTCTCCTTTATTTTTTTGAGGATGGGAATCATCCAACCCCTTAAAAAGTTTTGTGTGTCTTTGAGATAGACTGCCTTTTCTTCAGGAGTCGGATTTTCCGAAATTAGATCAAAGAGACGATACGCATCACGAACGGCTGGAAAGACGGCGAGGGTTGCTGCAATCGTTAGGGCCTCTTGGGAGATGTTACGAATATGGTTTTCGATGATTTTTCGCGCCGTGATGGCGTTTTCCTTGAACTCCGTTTTGATGGATTGAACGAGGTAGTATCGAAATAAAAAAGCAAACGTCGCCCCCACGATAAAGAAAAAGATAAGGGTGGGAAAGAGTATGCGGTAACGAATTTTCATTTATTAACCAATTCTTCAATCGTTAAAGATGATCTGTTCCCTCTTTAATCATAAGAGAGGATTTTTGCCAATCTAATCAGAGATTATCCCTACCTTTCTCAGATAATCTTCTCTGGGGGGAGAGAAAACCTCAAGGACCTTGCTGTCTTTCACAACTTTAGCTTTATGGGAAACATTTGGGGGAATCGTCCAGACATCTCCCGGGTAAACGGCAAAGGTTTCGTCCCCGATGGAGAGTTCCATCTCACCTTCGAGTAATGTTCCCGTTTGTTCATAGACGTGGTCGTGGAGGGGTAAAAGGCTTCCCGCGTCGAGAAGGAACATGGCGGTGAGTGTTTTTTCCCCGTATCCCACAACTTTGATGGAAATCCCGGGTATCAAGGGGGTGAAACCTTCGCTGTTGGAGGGAGTAAACATGATAAGGAATCTCCTCTATTTCCTTTCTAATTTGGCTAGTTGCTTTCGCCAATATGTATTGGCGTTCTTGATATAGGTGTCAGGTGGAACTATGGGCTTTTCCAATTGTTCCTTAAGTTCTTGGGAGAGTTCCCCTCTTTCCACAACCTCTTTCCCGGCTTTTTCCAATAGTTTTTTATACTTCCTAACAAGTGGTTTGACTAGAAGGCTTTTGGCTCTAAGAATTTCACCGCCGGCCCGGTAAATTTCCATGATAACTTGCGTGTGCATGTTGAGGGCTACACGTTCGAAAAGGTGATGCACCACCTGGAAATGCTCTAGCTGGGGAAAACCTGAATTGCAGATTACCCCGATTTTGGGAAATGATTCGAAACGAAGAGGGTGCCTAGAAACGCCGTCTATTTCAATAAATGTTGGGAGTATCCCTGGTAGCATCCTATCCATAAAGACCTTCATTTGGCCTGAAACACAATCCACGTAGAGGGGGGAGGCAAAGATGAGAAGATCACATCCCCATATCTTGGAAAGAATTTCACGCATATCATCTTGTTGGATGCATTCTCCGGGTGTTTTAATCCAACAGGCGAAACAACCTTTGCATGGCAGGATAGTTTTCTCTGCTAGAAGCACAATTTCCGTTTCAGCTCCTTTGGAGGCTGCTCCCTTCAAGAAGGAGGTTAGCATGGTTTGGGTGTTGCTCGACTGACCTCTCGGGCTTCCATTGATGGCTAGGATCTTCAACGACATCTCCTTTGTAATCTTTTTCTCGTCATGACCAAGTCTTTTTATCTCAAAAATACCAAAAAATGGCAAGGTTGCTTTTGGGGACAGGTCTTGCATTTTTCGTGGAAGGGATTATTATTATGCCCATGGCGAGGCAGCGTCGGTTTGAGTACCCGGGAGGGATTTATTATATTAGAGCTCGGGGTGTGGAAAATGAAATCTTTAAAGATGAAAGTGATCGGAAGAGATTTCTAGATATTCTTTCAGAGACGGTGTATCGATTCAAATGGTTGTGCCACTCATATTGCTTGTTAAACGACCACTATCACCTGATTTTGGAAACCCCTTACGGCAATCTTTCCAAGGGCATGAGGCAGATAAACGGCCTTTACACACAGAGCTTCAATAGAAAATATAGGCGGCGTGGAGCTTTGTTCAAAGGGAGATTCAAATCGGTCGTCTTCGAAAAAAAGGGGTACCTATTGCCGTTAAACCGCCATCTCGTCCTGAATCCTGTTAGGAGTGGATTGGTAGGATCGCCGGATAGATGGCGGTGGAGCAGCTATTTGCCCACGGTGGAAGAGGAAGAAGCGCCCCCGTTTCTTTTTACGGGATTTATTCTGTCCCTTTTTTCTAAAGAGAACAGGGCATTGGCGATAGAAAAGTACAAACGATTTATTTTCAGTGGTGAGGCGGAAAAATTCTCATGGCGCGACCTAAAATTCCAAATTTTCCTTGGGAGCGATTTTTTTATAGAGAAGATACGCCAGATGTTTATGGTGCATAAAGTTCCCAAACGTGATAGAAGGTCCCTATCGGAAAATGGCGTGCGGGAAGTTTTGGACCCCCTGTTGGGAAGGGGTTGGACATCAAGAAAGGATAGAGATGCGCTTATTTACGAGGCCTATATTCACCATGGACTGACCCTGGGTGAAATTGCAGCTTACCTTGGTGTACATACGGCAACAGTGAGCCGAGCTGTTAAACGAGTTGAAAGGAGAAATTCGTGGGTGAAGAAACGAATGGGAGGACAAGTATGGGTAAAATAAGGATAGCAATCTGCGGAGTCGGAAATTGTGCGTCGTCTTTGCTACAAGGAATTGAATATTATCGTCGGAAGAAAGAAAAGGATCTCATCGGTTTGATGCACCCTGAAATAGGGGGTTACGTTCCCTCGGATATTGAGGTTGTGGCGGCCTTCGACGTGGACGAAAGGAAGGTTGGAAGAGACGTGGCCGAAGCAATTTTCCAGCCTCCCAACTGTACGACCGTTTTTCAACCGGATGTTCCAGAGACAGGCGTGCGGGTCTCCATGGGGAGGATTTTGGATGGCGTATCCGAACATATGAAAGAATACGATCCAAATCATACCTTTGTTATTAGTCGTGAGAGAGAAGCCAAAAAAGAAGATATTGTCAAAATCCTCGAGGAATCCAAGGCAGAAATATTGTTGAACTATCTGCCAGTAGGCTCGGAAGAAGCGGTAAGGTTTTACGCGGAGTGTGCTTTGGAAGCAGGCGTCGCCTTCATCAACAACATGCCAGTCTTCATCGCAAGCGACAAGGAATGGGCGGCACGGTTTGAGGCAGCGGGGCTTCCCATCATAGGTGACGATATCAAATCGCAATTGGGTGCCACCATTGTGCATCGAACCCTTGCCAGCCTTTTCAAAAGACGAGGGGTGAAGCTGGAGCGAACCTACCAACTCAACACAGGGGGGAATACCGATTTTCTCAATATGCTTAATCGATCCAGGCTGGCCTCGAAAAAGGAGTCGAAGACGGAGGCGGTTCAGTCTGTCTTGGAAGAGAGATTACAAACGGAGGACATCCATGTAGGCCCCAGTGATTACGTGGCGTGGCAGAAGGATAACAAAGTCTGCTTCATTCGCATGGAAGGTAAACTGTTTGGGGATGTCCCCATGCATTTGGAACTGCGGTTGTCAGTGGAAGATTCCCCAAATTCGGGGGGGGTTGTCATTGATGCCATCCGGTGCTGTAAGTTGGCGTTGGATCGTAAGATTGGAGGTGTTTTGTATTCTCCATCCGCCTATTTTATGAAACATCCACCAATTCAATATACCGATGACGAGGCCTATCGGATGACGGAAGAATTCATAGATGGAAAAAGGGAACGATAAGTAGAGTAGAAAGAACATAACGAAAGCAGAGCGGGGAAACAAGTGACAAGCGTTACGATGGTATTTCCATCTTATTGGGCGAGAGAGAAAAAAACTGGTTGGAAAGAGGGGGATGCGGTGTACGATCATCCCATTCCCATCGACGAGGAAGGGACCCTTTTACGCGCGTTGAGGAGCCTTACGATCTTACGGAATAGAGATTTTACGGTGCTCGTTCTCGCCGTGCCCACGACGGAGGAGATAGCAGAAGATGTCGAAAAAAAGGTGGACGGGATTGTCCGAGAGGCCTCCAAAGAGGTTGAGATACCCATTAAATGGTTCGGTCCCACACACCTAAAGCGTCTTCATGATACGATTGGAGAGGAAGAAGGCGTGGACTTGCTTCAACTGCGGGGATATTCGAATGTTCGCAATTTATGTATCTTTCTTCCTTTGTTGATGGGCTCTGAAATAGCGATTCTGATTGACGATGATGAGGTGTTTGAAGATCCCGATTTCGTCGACAAGGCTGTTGAGTTCGTGGGCCGAAAAGACGAAAAGGGGAATACGATATATGCCGTAGCCGGGTATTATCTCCAGCCCGACGGAGATTTCCATGTCAAAAAGCCTTTCGAGCCGTGGATGAAATATTGGGATCAATTGGAGCGGATGAACGAGGCGTTCGACCGCTTCATTGGAGCCCCACCCCGGCTGAAAGAAACCCCCTTCGTATTCGGGGGGAATATGGTGCTTCACCGAGAAATCATTAAGAAGGTCCCTTTCGACCCTCTCGTGCCGAGAGGTGAAGACATCGATTATTTGATGAACGCCCGCATGTTTGGTTTCAAATTCTTTCTGGACAACACCCTTTCCATAAAGCATTTGCCGCCACCGAAGACGCACCCGGTCTGGCGACGCCTTCGGGAAGACGTGTTCCGCTTCATGTTCGAACGAGAAAAGATACGGAAACAACGGGATCTTCCGGGATTGACGCGAATCGAGGCGGAGGATTTTGATCCCTATCCAGGGGCATTTTTAAAAGACGATCTGGAATGGAAGGTGGAGCAAGCCTCCCGCGTGCTGGAGGAGATCTACGAAAAAGAGGGGGACGTGGAAGGAGCCAGAGAGGCGCGAGCCACCGTGTTCCTCATGCGGAAGGCCTTACGCGAAGGGAAAAGGAATCCTTTCGAGGATTTACTCAACCTTCAGCGGAAATGGTCCCTGCTGACGGAGCGTGTGATAGAGGGTTCTTTCAGGGTAGATGTGAGTGATATGGGGGGAGGCGTATAAATGGGAAGGAAAAGGGCATAAATAATATATAATTCAGCAAGATAGGAAGACAAGAGATGAGGATTCGCGATGAGAAATCCGGCGAAAAGAATTTTTTGGCTCGAGGGAAATTTCCCTTGACAAATGGTCTTCGTTTGGATAGGTAAGACAGGCTATGAAATTTTTCACAAGGTAGGCGTGAAAAGGAGCAGAGATGTTACGAGCGTATCTTCCTGTTTTGATTTTGGTCATGGTAGTGGTGGGGTTCGCTGTTTTTGCGGTGGTTGCCTCGCACCTGCTGGGTCAGCACAAACCCACTCGAGTCAAAATGGCTCCATACGAATGTGGAATCGCATCTCCGGGGTATGGGAAGACGCGTATCCCCCTCCGCTACTATACGGTAGCGATGCTCTTTCTTCTCTTCGACTTGGAAGTCGTCTTTCTCTACCCGTGGGCTGTCACATTCAAGAAGCTAGGCGTTTTTGGTCTGGTTGAAATGCTGATTTTTATCGGCATTCTCCTTGTCGGGTATATCTATGTGTGGAAAAAAGGAGCTTTGGAATGGGATTAGAAACTGTTTTCGGAAAAAGCCCTATTACGGCAGGCCTTGACAAGATCGTCAACTGGGCCAGAAAAAATTCGATCTGGCCCGTTACATTTGGGTTGGCGTGCTGCGCGTTGGAGATGATGGTCGCCTCTTCAGCCTCCTACGACATTGCACGTTTTGGGGCGGAGGTTTTTCGCCCTTCACCCAGACAAGCGGATTTGATGATAGTGGCAGGGACCGTTACGAAGAAGATGGCACCCATTTTGAGGCGGATCTATGATCAGATGCCGGAACCGAAATGGGTCATTGCCTATGGCACGTGCGCCTGTTCGGGGGGGATGTTTCAGAGTTACAACGTCGTCCAGGGAGTGGATACCATCGTGCCGGTGGATGTTTATATCCCGGGGTGCCCTCCGCGGCCTGAGGCGTTATTGGCCGGAATCATCAAACTTCAAAAGAAAATCGAAAAAGAATCATTGCTCGACAGGAAAGACGAAAAGAGCGCGCTTATTTCCGCAGAGGGGTAAATCATGGACTATCATGAAATGGTTGACCTGATAAAAGAGCGGTTTCCCGAAGCGATCCTTGGTTATAAGATCTTTCGGGGCGAGTTGACGATAGAGGTCGATTATAGAGAGATTGTTCCCGTTTGTACCTTCTTGAAAGAGGAGGAACCCTTCAGGATGGAGGTGCTGACGGATTTGGCGGGTCTCGATTACGGCGTGGAGGCCTCCCCCCGATTCGGTATAGCCTACCTTCTCACCTCTGTGGAACATATTTTTCGCATGAGGGTGAAGATTTCGTTTGAAGAAGGGACAGAGATCCCCTCTGTTTCGGGGATATGGAAAAGCGCGGAATGGCCCGAGAGGGAGGCTTGGGAGATGTTTGGGATTCAATTTGTCAATCATCCCGATTTGCGCAAGCTTCTCTTGCCGGACGATATGAAGGGATACCCTCTTCGGAAAGATTTTCCCACCAAAGGGTATCATTTCGAAGAACCTTTTAGGGTATAAGACAGAATGCCCAAATCACGTTGATTGAGGAAAGTGATGGCTGAGACAAGGTACATGACGGTTAATATGGGGCCCCAGCATCCCGCAACCCATGGGGTTTTGCGTCTTCTTCTGGAATTGGATGGTGAGTATATCGTTAAGACAACCCCTATCATCGGTCATTTGCATCGGGGTGTGGAAAAACTAGCGGAAGAGCGCACATATCATCAGTTCATCCCCTTCACGGATCGCTTGGACTACACGGCGGGGATGAACAACAACCTTGCCTATGTCATGGCGGTGGAGAAACTCCTTGGAATCGAGGTGCCCAAGCGTGCCCAGTACATTCGGGTGGCTTTGGCCGAGTTGCAGAGGATCGCTGCCCATCTCATCTGGCTGGGAACCCACGCCCTCGACATCGGCGCGATGACGGTATTGTTCTACACGTTCAGGGAACGTGAAACGGTGATCAATATCCTCGAGCACGTGTCCGGGGCTCGTTTGACACCAAGTTACATGAGGGTAGGGGGATTGGCCGCGGACGTTCCCGACAACTTCGAGACCCTCGTGATGGATTTCGTTGAAAAATTTCCGGAGTGTATCGATGGCTATGAAACTCTCTTGACAAAAAACCCTATTTGGCTCCAGCGGACAAAAGGAATTGGGATTTTGTCGAAGGAAGACGCCTTGAACTATGGCGTGACGGGTCCGGTATTGCGTGGATCGGGCGTCAAATGGGATATACGAAAACAGTTTCCCTATAGCAGTTATGAGGATTTTGATTTCGAGGTCCCCGTGGGGACGGTGGGTGATGTATATGATCGGTACTTGGTGCGGCTGGAGGAGATGCGCCAGTCTACGCGGATCATCAAGCAGGTCATCACCAATATGCCGTCGGGTGAGATCATGGCGGATGATCCAAAGGTAAGCCTCCCCCCGAAAGATAAAGTTTATAACGACATTGATGCGTTGATCCGCCATTTCAAGATCGAGTCTTCCGGTTTCGAGGTGCCGGAGGGAGAGGTCTTCTTCAGTGCAGAGAATCCCAAGGGGGAATTGGGGTTTTACCTCGTGAGCGACGGCTCCAACATGCCTGCGCGCATAAAGATACGGAATCCTTCTTATTACAATCTCGCCGCGCTTCCCAAGATGATCGAGGGGAGCCTCATTGCGGACGTAGTGACAGTCATTGGGAGCATAGATATCGTGCTGGGTGAAATAGATAAATAAAGACGACGCAAGAACGGGAGTAAAAAGGATGGGTGGAGTCCTATTCAGCTGCTGGAACGGAAAGGTTGTTGACAATAGGGATAAAAAACCGGGAGAGTTTGAGCCGCCGGTAGAGATCGCGCTTCCAGCAGACTTTTTTCAGGGGAAGGACCTCAAAGCCTTCATGGGCTGGGGGGGATTTGTCATCAAAGACCCGGAGGTCTCGGTCGTCGCCCTCTCTGTGACGTTTCTCGAAAAGGTGCAAGAAGAATCGTGCGGACAATGTATTCCGTGTCGCATTGGAACGAGGGTCATGCTGGACATGATGCGAGATATCGCCTCGGGAAAGGGGAAAAAGGGAGACTTGGATACCCTTTTGTCCTTGGGAGAGACGATACGCCGTTCTTCGAAATGCACCATCGGTCAAACCTCTCCCACACCCGTGATGGAGGCGATCAAATACTACCGTGATGAGTTCGAGAAGGCGCTGGAAGGAAAGACAAAGGGCGGAGGGGGAAAAGGTGTTCATTACCTTTCAAAAGTCACGGCCCCGTGCATGAACGCGTGTCCTTCCCATCTCAACGTCCCCCGTTATGTGGAATTGATCAAAGATGGGAGGTTTTTGGATTCGCTGGAGATCATCCGGGAGAATACGTGCCTGCCCGGCGTGTTGGGACGCGTTTGCGTGAGGCCATGTGAATCCAATTGTCGGCGCGCCAATGTGGACGAATCCATATCCATAAAATATTTGAAACGTTTCGCGGCGGATTTCGAGCTAGAAAAACACCACAAACCGAAACTTCCCCTCCCCACGCAGAAAAGAGACAAGAAAGTGGGAATTATCGGGGCGGGTCCCGCAGGTGTGACATGCGCCTACTACCTGGCGGAGAAGGGGTATCAGGTAACGATATTCGAACGTTTTGGCGAACCGGGTGGGATGTCTGCGATGGGAATCCCCGACTATCGTCTGCCGAGGCCGATTCTCCGAAGAGAGGTGGAGATCATTCAGTCCATGGGGGTTGAGATCCGCTATAACACCATGGTGGGTCGCGATATCACCATGAAGGAGATACGAGACGAATTCGACGCTGTCTTTATCGCCGTCGGCGCGCAAGGAAGCACGAGCATGCGGGTTGAGGGTGAAGATGCAGGATACAAAGGCTTCATTCCGGGGGTAAAATATCTTCTGGATATCAACCAAGGCCGCGATCCTTACCCTGAAGGGAAAAAGGTCGTAGTCGTGGGGGGTGGAAACGTTGCCATCGACTGCGTTCGATGTTCTTTCCGGATAGGCAAAGAGGACGTCAATCTCGTTTACCGTCGAACCAAGAAAGAAATGCCGGCGGACGATGTGGAAATAAGAGATGCGGAAGAGGAAGAGGTAAAATTCCACTTTCTCTGTAATCCGACACGCATCATCGCGGAGAACGGAAAAGTCGTCGGAGTCGAGCTGATTCGGATGGAGCTTGGAGAACCGGACGAAAGTGGTCGGAGACGGCCCATTCCGGTGGAAGGATCCGAATTTGTCATTGATACGGATATCATCGTTCCTGCGATCGGACAGGCGATTGATCTTTCCTTCATTGATGCGGATACCCAGTTGGAGGTCACGAGAAAGAACACCATTGTCGTTGATCCCGAAACGATGATGACGAGCGTGGAAGGTATCTTCTCTGCCGGTGACTGCGTCACGGGACCTGGGGCGTTGGTCGAAGCGGCCGGCGGAGGAAGGACGGCAGCGTTCAGGATTCACCAGTATCTGAGTGGGGAGGAGGTCAAACGGACCGACGAAGAGCTGATGGAGGACTTCTTTTCCGCAATGGGTGTGTATGATCCGAAGGAAGACATAGGCATCATAGATGGGAGGGAGAGAAAACACCTGAAGATGTTGCCGCCTGAAACGCGAAAGTATACCTTTGACGAAGTCGAGTCGGGTTTTCCGGTCAACGAGGCAATCGAAGAGGCAGATCGGTGCCTCCGGTGCTATAGAATCGGGCTGGTGGCGTTATAGGCCCAGGAAAGCGGAAATACGTGTATTAATCAACCTTGGAGATTGTGAATGACGGTGCATATAACAATAAACGGAAAAGAGATCGAAGCGGAAGAGGGAAAGACGATCCTCGAGGTGGCGAGGGAAAACGATATCTACATCCCAACGCTTTGTTATCATTCACACCTTCATCCCATTGGCTCCTGCCGCTTGTGTGTAGTCGACATTGAGGGTTATTCCATGCCTATGGCGGCCTGTACCACCCCTGTTATGGATGGAATCCGGGTTCATACAAATACGGGCAGGGTGAAGAAGATGCGGCGGCAAGCGATGGAGTTGATTCTTGTCAACCATCCCCTCGACTGTCCCGTATGCGATAAAGGAGGAGAGTGCCGTCTTCAAGATCTTGCCTATGAGTTCGGAATAGATGAGCAGCCCTTCTATGCCAAAAAACCGGAAAGGGAGATTGTCCCTTTTTCAACGCCTCTCATCCGCCAGTGGGTGGATCGCTGTGTGGTCTGTCTCCGTTGCGTACACGTATGCCACGAACTCGTTGGAAACGCCGCCATCGATGTTAAAGAGACGGGCTACCGATCGGTAATCTATCCCGTAGCTCCGGAAAGGTGCGCATCCTGTGGTGAATGCCTTTCGGTCTGTCCTGTGGGTGCTTTGACAGAGGCGGTCAATCCCTTGCGTGGGCGCGTGTGGCAAATAGACCGGGAACAGACGACGTGTGGCCAGTGTGGTATAGGGTGCCAGATGGAAATAAGCGTCTATGACAACAAGCCGGTCAATGTGAAGACGGATGGGGTTCTTGATGCGGCGCCGAATCATGGGAGCCTGTGCGCTCGGGGAAGGTTTTTCTACGACTATGTAAACAGCGACGAACGCGTTGTGCGTCCGAAGATCAGAAAGGGAGAGGAGTGGGTCAACACCACGTGGGAGGAGGCTTATGAAGAGGCGATCAATCGGCTTCGGGAGATAACGCGAGAGTATGGGACTGATGCAGTGGGGTTCGTGGTGTCGTCCCGGCTGGTGAATGAAGACCTGGTAAAAATATATGAGTTTGCCCTAAAAGGAATGGAGATAGTAAACATAGACACCTCTTCTAGGTTCGATCTCAGGGTTCATGAGGATATTCTAAAGGCATGGACGTCCGCGGGAATATCGCGTTCCCTGAAAGACCTGAAGGAGGCGGATCTCGTGGTGGTCGCGGGTGGAGACATCGATCTTACCGCTCAGATCGTGGCAAACAACGTTCGTTATGCGCAGCGTCTGAGAGACGCAAAGGTCATTACGATTAATCCCTACAAAACACGGCTTGATGAGATTGCGGATGCTCCCATGTATTGCAACGCCGGAACGGAGATTCCTGTGTTTTATGGCCTAATCAAAGAGGCTTTTTCTGAGCGGGAGACGTTTACATCAGATGAAGGGTGGAACTCTTTTGTAAAGGCATTGGACGATTATTCCGGCGAAGAGGTTTGTGATGCGGCTGGTGTCGATAAAAAGACGTTTGAAGAGGCTGCTAAATTGTTGAAAGAAAAAGAGACGGTAGCCTTTGTGGTAGGGACAAGCCTAGGGCAAATAGTGAATGGATCGCAAAACATAAAAGCACTCGCCAACGTGGCGCTTGCCTGTAAAAAGGCGGGTAAAAAAGTCGTGTGGATCCCGGTGAGCGCCTATGCCAACGCGATGGGGTCATTGTGGATCGATCAGAGGGAGAAGAAGGAGCGGGGCCTTACCTACGGCGAGATGATACAGGCGGCGCAGAATGAAAAGCTGAAAGGACTCGTGGTGGTGGAAGACGATCCATTGGCCTTCCTGCCCGATACGGAATACGTAAGAGAGGCCCTGAAGAAACTCGACTTTCTCATGGTGGTTGACCTGTTTGAAACAGCCACATCGGCCTATGCTCATCTCTTCCTTCCTTCCTGCAGTTTCATGGAAAAGGAGGGTACCTTCATCAACGTGGAGGGAAGAAAAGGTGCCGTTCGAAAGATGATGACCCCCCTTAATGAAACGAAAACGGCGGGTAATATCTTTATGGAGCTGGCCCTGAAAATGAAGCTCGACATCACCGTGAGCGAGGAGGGCGTGAAGGAAAAGGTTGATTCGTTGGGTGAAGGTGCCGCGGAAAGCTCTTTGGGATTCTTTGATGTGGCCTATCAAGCGGTCAGGGCGGAAGAAAATGGACATCTCTTCCTCTTGTGCCCGGATCACCTCTATAACCATCATTACGGCATCGAGCGGGTTTACGCGACGGCGATAGATAAGCTAGACAAGACGCCCGAATACCTCATGAATCCTAAGGACGCCGCGAGATTTGGGATCGAAGAGGGGATGGAAGCGGTGTTGTCAACGGAGAAGGGAAAGATAACGGTACGGCCGACGCTGTCCGAAGACGTAAAGGAAGGCCACATGGTTGTAAAATCCCACTACCGGCCAACGGGAATTAAGAGATTGTTTCCTTTCGAGCTGGATGAAGAAGTGAAAACCCCTATGAGTGGATTCGTCCGCGTAAAATTGCAGAAGCCATAAAAAGGGAAGGGTGCCATGGCATTGTTAATTGAATCCATCGTGAAAGTCATCGTTGTTTTTGGGATCTTCATGGGATGTGTCGCGTACATGACCCTTTTGGAGAGAAAGGTGCTGGGGCGTGTTCAGGTGCGTTACGGCCCCAACCGTGTCGGGCCGTTTGGGATTTGGCAACCACTCGCGGATGGCGTGAAGGCCTTTTTCAAGGAGGACTTGATCCCTGCCAACGCCGACAAGCCCCTTTTCATCATCGCGCCGATGATAACCGTGGCGTCTGCCTTGTGTTTGATTGCGGTGATTCCTTTTGGCGACAAGATCACCCTGTTTGGAAGAACGATCTATTTGAGAATCACCGATTTGGACGTGGGTATCCTTTATCTCTTTGCCTTCGCCTCCCTTGGGGAATATGGGGTCGTCCTGGGCGGCTGGGCGTCGGGAAACAAATACGGCGTAATCGGGGCGTTACGGGCCGCCGCGCAGATGATCAGCTACGAATTGGCGCTGAGCCTGTCCGTGATCGGGGTCATCATGATCACCGGTTCCCTCAGCCTTTCCGCTATCGTGGAACACCAAGCGCACATGTGGAATATCGTCTACCAGCCTTTCGCGTTCGTATTCTACATGGTGTGTGCCTTGGCCGAGATCAATCGGACCCCGTTTGACATGCCGGAGGCGGAAGCGGAACTGGCATGTGGGTATAATATTGAGTACAGTAGCATGAAATTCGCCCTCTTCTTCATGGGGGAATACGCACATCTCGTGGTCGTATGCGCCGTGGCGACGACCCTGTTTCTTGGAGGATGGCAGGGGCCGTTCCTTCCAGGAGTCGTATGGTTCTTGCTTAAGACATTTGTCTTGGTTTTCTTCTGTATATGGGAGAGGGGAACCTTTCCGAGGTTGCGTTACGATCAGATCATGCACTTCGGATGGAAGATTTTGCTCCCGTTGACGTTGGCGAATGTGGTGGTAACCGCCATCGTGATGGCCTTATAGGAGGGACGATACGATGATTATTCCGCTGATAAAGGGTTTGAAATATACATTGGGGAGATTCTTTTCCAAGCCGATTACCATCCAGTACCCCGAGGAACGACGGGAGGTTGCGCCAAGGTGGCGAGGAATCCATTATTTCAACGTGGATGAAAATGGGACGTTCAAGTGCGTGGCGTGTGGGTTGTGCGCGGCGGTTTGTCCCTCACAGTGTATCAAGATAACGGCGGGGGAAGACGAAGAAGGCGTGCGTTATCCCATGCATTATGAAATCAATGCGATCCGGTGCATCTATTGCGGTTTCTGCGTAGAGGCCTGCCCGGTAGATGCGATCAGGATGGGGTCGAAATATGATTTCACCGATTACAAACGCGAAGACTTCATATTAACCATTGATCGCTTGGTCTCTCAGGATTACTTGGAGAAATAGGAGTAGAAGGCATGGCTGTTCTAATAGCGAAATGGGTGATTTTTATCATCGTAAGCCTCTTGGCGATTGCGTCCTCCGTCTTGATGATTACGCGAAGGAACACATTGCACAGCGCGCTGTTCATGATACTGGCGTTCGTGGCCTCGGCTATCCTTTATCTTCTGTTGGGATGCCAGTTTCTCGCCATGTTGCAGATTATCGTCTACGCGGGGGCCGTCATGATGCTGATCATCTTCGTCATCATGATGCTGGATTTGAAAAAGGAAGAACAGACGAAGATGAAGGTTACGAAGACGAAAGTAACGGGTGTTATTCTGAGTGTCCTATTCATGTTGATGCTCATTTTGGTGATGGGATTGAACGCCATAAAGGGGAAAATGGGAAATCTGAGCTCGATCGGGGACGCGAAAACCATCGGGTCTCTCTTGTTTACGAGGTTTCTGCTCCCCTTCGAGGTGGCGTCGATCCTTCTATTGGCTGCCATGGTGGGTGCCGTCATGTTGAGTAAAAAGAAAGCCTTTGGAGGAGAGGATCAATGATACCGGTGCAAGCCTATTTTGTCGTGAGTGCGATCCTGTTTGTAATTGGTGTTATCGGGGCTATCACACGCCGGAATGCCATTGTGGTGTTCATGTCCATCGAGATGATGCTGAATGCCGTGAACCTTATCATGATAGCCGCGTCGAGCTATCTCCATTCCATTGATGGTGTGATGTTCGTTTTCTTCGTGATGACGGTCGCCGCGGCGGAGGCGGCGGTCGGGCTCGCCATCTTCCTGATGATGTATCGCAAGAAAGACACCATAAAACTAGACGAGTTTAACCTGCTCAAAGGATAAAGAAGGAGAACGATCCATGACGTCGTATATCTGGCTGATTCCTTTCTTCCCGATGGTCGGTTTTTTGATCAACGGCCTGCTAGGTGTCAAATTCAAGCGGTCGTGGATTCACGTGATCGCGGCATCCGCGATTGGACTTTCGTTTCTCACGACCGTTATCCTCTTCTTTGAACTTCTGAAGGTAGAACCACACGCGAGGCATTTCGAAAATGTCATCTTCGACTGGATCGTGGCAGGAAAGTTTCACACCCAGATCGCGTTCATGCTGGATCCTCTCTCTATCGTCATGGCCCTGGTGGTAACGGGGGTTAGCTTCATGATCCACATCTATTCCGGTGGATACATGCATGACGATCCGGGGTTCCGGCGGTTTTTCGTGTATCTCAACCTTTTCGTTTTTTCCATGTTGATACTCATCCTATCGAACAGCTTCCTCCTCATGTTCGTGGGATGGGAAGGTGTGGGACTTTGTTCATATCTGCTGATCGGGTTCTGGTTTGAGAAGGATTCAGCCGCGAACGCAGGAAAGAAGGCGTTCGTGGTCAACCGGATCGGTGACTTTGGTTTCATCCTGGGAATCTTCCTCATCGTGGCGACGCTCAGCAAACATGGAATCTGGTCGCTCAATTTTGATGTCGTGTTCAAACACGCCGAGCTCTTCAGCCCGGCAACGGTGACGGCGATTACCCTGCTGTTATTTGTCGGTGCGACGGGGAAATCGGCACAGATTCCGTTGTATGTATGGCTGCCTGACGCGATGGAAGGTCCCACCCCCGTAAGCTCTCTGATCCATGCCGCGACGATGGTGACCGCGGGAGTCTACATGATCGCGCGGTGCAACGTGCTCTACAGCATGGCGCCGATAAGCCTGGAGGTGGTGGCGGTTATCGGCGTGCTCACGGCCTTCTTTTCGGCCACGATCGCCTTGGTACAGAACGACTTCAAGCGGATACTGGCCTATTCCACGGTAAGCCAGTTGGGATATATGTTCGTCGGTGTCGGAGTAGGGGCATTCAGTGCGGGTATCTTCCACCTCATGACCCACGCCTTTTTCAAAGGACTTCTCTTCCTGGCGTCCGGAAGTGTCATGCACGCCATGGCGGGCGAGTTGAACATACAGAAGATGGGTGGTCTCAAGAAGTTTATGCCCGTTACCTTTTGGGTTTTCATGATGGCAACGTTGGCCATCGCGGGGATTCCCGGTTTTTCCGGGTTCTTCAGCAAGGATGAGATCCTGTGGCAGGCCTTCAGCCGCGGACACACGTTTGTGTGGTTGCTTGGAACAATAGCGGCGGGCTTGACGGCGTTTTATATGTTCCGCCTCGCCTTCGTCGCCTTTTTCGGAGAACCGCGCATCGACGAGGAGGTTAAACATCACCTTCACGAATCGCCCAAGGTTATGACGTATCCCATGATCGTGTTGGCCGTTGCCTCCGTCGTGGGAGGATACGTGGGGATTCCCCCTGTTTTGGGCGGGTCGAATCGGTTCGAGAAATTCCTGGAGCCCATCATTGGAAGTGGCATGCACGAGGCAGTCAAGGAAGGGGCACACGCGGCCATGCATCATTCCGCGTCGCTCGAATTCCTCATGATGGGCATATCGGTGGCCGTTGCGATCATTGGAATTGCCGTGGCCTATATGTTTTATATCAAGAATCCAAACATCCCCGTGCGACTCGCAGAAGGAATGAAAGGCTTGTACACGCTTCTCTACAACAAATACTTCGTGGACGAATTCTACAACAGCGTATTCGTTCAGGGGACGAAGGATTTCGCCACGTTTTTGTGGCAGAAAGTGGATGTAGGGGTCGTGGACGCCATCGTCAATGGAGTTGCCAAGGTTGTGGAACTCTGCGGCAGTGGCATTCGCAGATTGCAGACGGGGTATGTCCAGACCTATGCCTTTTCGGTTCTGGTGGGTGGAATAGCGGTATTTATTTACTTTTTCTGGGAGTCACTGTTTTAGTAGGAAGAGAACGAAGGAGAATCTAAATGGGTGGATTGGCACATATTCCGATCTTGAGCATTGTCATCTTTTTCCCGATGGTGGGGGTATTGTTCCTTCTCCTCATCGACAGGGAAAACGAATCGGTTATCAAAGGAACAGCGCTCGTTTTCTCGATCATCGAGTTTTTCCTTTCGCTTCCCTTGATCGTTCGTTTCAATCCGGGCACAGCGGACTTCCAGTTCGTGGAAAGGGTGCCATGGATCAAGGCGCTGGGGGTGCAGTATTTTCTGGGAATCGATGGAATCAGCTTGCTGATCGTGATGCTGACCACCTTTTTGACTGTTTTGTGTATCTTGAGTTCGTGGGACGCCATCAAAAAGAACGTGAAAGAGTACATGATCTCCATGCTCTTCTTGGAGACGGGTATGTTGGGGGCCCTTTTGTCCCTCGACTTGGTTCTTTTCTATATATTCTGGGAATTGATGTTGATCCCCATGTATCTCCTGATTGGGGTATGGGGCGGCCCGAGGCGCATCTATGCGGCGGTCAAATTCTTCCTGTACACGATGGTGGGAAGTGTCTTGATGATGGTGGCCATATTGGCGCTTTACTTCCTCTACCACAAGGCGATGGGGGTATATACCTTTGATATTACGCAATTGTATAAACTCAACCTCCCCGTTGGTGTTCAATTATGGATGTTCGCGGCGTTCGCGCTGGCGTTCGCCATCAAGGTCCCCATGTTTCCCTTCCATACGTGGCTGCCGGACGCCCACACGGAGGCCCCCACGGCGGGAAGCGTCATCCTGGCGGGCGTCCTGTTAAAGATGGGAACCTACGGCTTCATCCGTTTCTGTATTCCTCTCTTTCCAACGGCGGCGATCAAGTTCACCCCGTTGATCATGCTGTTGGCCGTCATAGGCATCATCTACGGTGCTCTGGTCGCCATGATGCAAAAAGATGTGAAAAAGCTCGTCGCCTATTCCAGCGTGAGCCACCTGGGATTCGTCATGTTGGGAATGTTCGCGTTGAACATGCAAAGCGTGGAGGGAAGCATCTATCAGATGCTGAACCATGGAATCAGCACGGGGGCATTATTTTTGATCGTGGGTATGATCTATGAGCGGCGACACACGCGTTTGATCAAAGACTTCGGGGGATTGGCCAAACAGTTGCCCATCTTTGCCACCTTCTTCATGATCGCCACGCTCTCGTCCATTGGGCTGCCGGGCACGAACGGCTTCGTGGGTGAGTTCCTCATCTTACTGGGGACCTTCAAAGCCAGTCGGCCCTTCGCGGTCTTCGCCGCCACCGGCGTCATCTTGGGTGCCGCCTACATGCTCTGGATGTTCCAGCGCGTGATGTTTGGAAAACTGGACAAGGAGGAGAACAAGGTTCTCAAGGATTTGAATTGGCGCGAGGTGGTCACCCTTGTCCCCATCGTCATCATGGTGTTTTGGATGGGAATCTATCCAAAATTCTTCATAGGCAAAATGGAAAAGAGCGTTTCCAGCTTTTTGACGAACGTGCATAAAAAGGTCGAGGCGCGCAGCGTATTGGACAACAAAAAGGCTGTGGCGGAGAATCTTTGGAAATCCGGCAGAATCTCAACGGAAAAGGTCAATTAGTCAAACATCTATCTGGAGGGAAAGAATAAAATGAGCGTATCCCAAGGAATTGCCATCTTACCGCTTGCCATTCTAGCGGCGTTTGCCATGGGAGTTCTCCTTATCAACGTCTTCTCCAAAAACCCAAAAGATGAGATGACGGGCTATCTCGCCTTCACTTCCATGATATTTGTCTTCCTTTCTCTCTTCCTCTTTGTGGGAAAGGGAAAAATGACGTTTGGCACCATGATTTCGATGGATATCTATGCCATCTTTTTTGATCTCGTCTTTGTCGTCATTGGGGTGTTGACCATTCTTTCCTCCATATCATACGTAAAAATGACGGGGATTCAGTGTGGGGAGTATTACGCCCTCATCCTCTTCGCGATGATAGGGATGATGCTGATGGCCGCCTCCACGAATCTCGTGATGCTGTTCGTCTCATTGGAGATGATGTCGATTCCCATCTATATCCTGGCGGGGTTTCACAGGAATGAAGAACGTTCCATTGAGGCCTCCATGAAATACTTTCTCCTCGGTGCATTCGCGAGCGGCTTTTTTCTATACGGGCTGTCATTGATCTACGCGACGACAGGGGGAACCTCCTACGGCGCGATCGCCACTTATCTGGCCAAAGTAGAACGGTTGGATCTAAGCACGCTGGTCTGGATTGGAATTGCCTTTTTGAGTGTCGGCTTCTTCTTCAAGATCGCCGCCTTTCCGTTTCACGCCTGGACGCCGGACGTCTATGAAGGGGCTCCCACGTCCGTGACCGCCTACATGGCCACGGGCGTCAAGGCGGCCGCCTTCGCGGCGTTGATCCGTATCTTCTTCACGGCGTTTCCTGTTTTTCAGAGGGATTGGACGAATATCATGTGGTTGATAGCCGTGTTGACGATGATCGTGGGGAATTTCACAGCGCTGGTGCAAAAAAGCGTGAAACGCATGTTGGCCTATTCCAGCATCGCCCACGCGGGCTATCTGTTGGTCGCGTTCGTGGCGGGCAACGAAATCGGGCGTTCCGCCATACTATTCTATCTCATGGCCTACGCCTTCATGAACATCGGCGCCTTCAGCGTCTTGATGGTCATGGCCAAAAAGAACGACTACCATGAAGACCTGGATAGTTTCGCTGGGATAGGGTTCAAATATCCCTTGACCGCCGCCGCCATGAGTATCTTCATGTTTTCCATGGCGGGGATTCCTCCCACGGCCGGCTTCATTGGCAAGTTTTATATCTTCAGCGCCGCCGTGAAATCCCATTACTACTGGCTGGCCATCATCGGTGTGTTGAACAGCGCCGTGTCCGTCTATTATTACCTGAGAGTCATCGTTTATATGTATTTCAAGGAACCGGAAGGGGAGATTCCCACCTATCGGTTCAGCGTTCCCGCTGTCCTTTCCATCGTCCTGGCGGTATGGGGAGTCTTGCAGTTGGGAATTCTTCCGGGCAATATCTTGACCATCGCCCAACATTCCATAAAGGCGTTGATGTAGATAAAATAAAGGTGATAGGTTATGGGTAAGAGGTTATAGGAAGCTTTTTGATCTGATAGTTGTAAGCCCGCGGAGGAGGATCGACCGCGGGCTTTATTTTTGTGTCTGGTACGTCAGTTTTATCCTTTTATGGCGGGAAACGGCCTTTTAAAAAAAGACACTATGAAGAAACTAAAAAGGATAGGAAAGCTCTTTTAATGGACAACGTGTATTTACCATTCGTTTTTATCACGATGGCTTCAGAATTGTCGGAAAGCACCTCGTGAGATAATAGGTTTCACGTAATAGGTTTCACGTATCATTCGTTATGAATCACATGAAAAAAAGTTATGAGGGAAAATAATGGTATTAATAATAGATATTGTTAAGATATAGTTATATGTGGAAAAGAGAGTGATTAATTGTGAAAGTGAAATAGGATAAAAAGGTTGAAAAGGTGGTTTTAAGGCCAGTCACCAGGCACCTTTTCGGAATTTTTCTGCCCGTTTTGATCCAGTTCAATCCATCCCGCGTATTTGCTAGTGTTCACGGATGTGTCCATCTTGCCACCGGCAATAGGCGTGGCGCGAACGGTGAAGGCCGAGGTAGTATTGACGGTAAAGGCCACGGTATATTCTCCCACCGTCACGGGGGAGCTTCCGCTTCCAGTAGTCCCATTGCCCCCAAAAAACTTGAGATAATCGGGATGTGACCCGGCGGGTGGATATGTCCCATGTTCCGCTTTATAGTTCTCTTCTTCCTGATAGACGGTCAACAAGGCGCGTTTGGCTTCCGCCAAATAGCCGCGGGAACGGATACCGCTGTACATGGCAATCGCCACACTCGCAAGTATGGCAATGATTGCCACTACGATAACCAATTCGATTAATGTCATCCCTCTTTTATTTTCTATATTTTTCATATATCTTGCAGCAATTTTTTAGAAGTGTGGTAGATGCCCCCATAAAGAGCACCTACCACACTTTGTTAAACTTCCTTACCTCTTAGGTATAAACGTGGAAGGAATTGGTGTCGTTGAAGACCACTGCCAAGTCATGGATCCGTTGGTCTGAATTGTTCCTGTAAGCGTTAGATTGCCATTTTGAACAGATGAAGGACATCCCGGAAGTGTACCCAGTGTAACGGAAAAGGCGTAGGTGTCTCCCGCAGCGGGTGTGGTGCCTGCAATAGTAGCCGTTGTCGTAATAGATGCCAAACGCTCGCTGTCTATAGGAAGAGCCACACCTAATGTAGTTTGTATTGCATTTGCGTTACCTAAACTGCCGGGGAAATCCCCTGTTTCGTTGTAGTAGGCGCTAAGAGCACTGGCGCAGTGACTTAAAGCGTTTGTGATTTCCGTCATCTTTGCCTTACACGTCTGCGCCCGATACATGGGGATGGCGATGGCCGCCAGGATTCCGATGATCGCAATGACGATCATCAATTCGATCAGCGTAAAACCTTTCGCGTTATGCATCTTTTTCAACATTGTCTCTTCCTCCTTTTTTATGGTTGTTATTGTTTTCCCTTTTTATGTTTATGATTCAGCGTTTTTTTAGTTTGTCTTCACCCCCTCCTTTTATTTTTTATTCATTTATAAGCAATATGCGTGCCATAAATGTTTAACCTAGGAATAGCTTGATAACCTGTAGCCAGGACTGATAAAAATAGATTCACGCGATTGGATGTGGTGTTTTTCACACTGTCGATTAACGTCACAAAAGGGGGGCTTTATGACAAAATTTGTCACTACCGATGGGGCACATAGGCACTTCCAAGAGGATTGGTGCTACCCTGCTGCCAGTCCCATTTCAATCCATAAATCGCTCCAAAAGAATCAATTCGGATAGGATGATCAAAGATCGATGTTGAAAGAGAATGAAATAGCGAGGGAGTGAGGGAGGATGTAGGCTGAAGGTCGAAAACTTTTTGCTTTGCGGCCAAAGACCGCGCCTTCACAGTTCACCCTTCGGACTTCAAACTAAAAAACGAAACAAACGAGACAAACGAAATAAACGAAATAAACGAGACAAATCTGTGTTCATCTGCGAAAATCTGTGGCAAATAAAAAATGGCGTCCCCAAGGGGATTTGAACCCCTGTCGCCGGCGTGAAAGGCCGGTGTCCTGGGCCAGGCTAGACGATGGGGACGCGACATGGTGAGCCGTGCAGGAATCGAACCTGCGACCAACAGATTAAAAGTCTGCTGCTCTACCGACTGAGCTAACGGCCCAAGGCCCAACAAAAGCGCACCCCTTTTATCATGGATTTTTGAACAAATCAACCCCTAAAAACAAAAATAGGCGGAAGGTTGAAGACTGAAGGCAGAAGGTGAAAGGCCACGGAAAAAGATTTTTCGGAGAGAATAAGAAAGTTCGATTTTTTAGCCCTTCAACCTTCTACCTTCGGACTTCTACCTTTTATTTAAAGGCGAACGTGTCGCCTTCCACCGTGACGTGGATCGTGTCGCCTTCCTTGTATTTGCCGCTGAGGATCTCCATGGCGAGGGGATCCTGCAGCTCCTTCTGGATGACGCGCTTGAGCGGTCTCGCACCGTAGTTCGGGTCGTAGCCCAGGTTCGCGAGCCGATCCTTCGCCTTGTCGTCCACCTCGAGCTTCAGCTTCCGGTTCTCCAGGAGCCGCTGCAGGTGTTCGAGCTGGATGTCGACGATTCTCCGGATGTGCTCCCGCGTCAAGGCGTGGAAGATGATGATATCGTCAATCCGGTTCAAAAATTCCGGCTTGAACGATTGACGCAGGACTTCCATCACTTTTTCCTTCATTTCCTCGTACCGGGTGGGACCCAGT
>CAZOBB010000027.1:0-3921 GCA_964577975.1 uncultured Thermodesulfobacteriota bacterium
TTTCGAACTGTCCACAATTCCAGGGGAAGGTCATAGTGAGGGAGCGAGTAGTGAGGGAGGAAAAAGCGAGGGAGAATTTGCTTAAAACTTAACAACTTAATAACTTAAAACTCGCAAAGCGAACCAACCAGACAAACGAGACAAACGGAACAAACCAGATTGTAATAGTCTTGACACAGCATAACCAGGGACATATACTTAACAAAATCGATAAGGAAATATTCTTGATGTGGATCGTGAAGCACGAAAATCTTTGAAAAAGAGTCTATTTTTTACGGTAGAAGATGTATCTCGGAATTTCGGGATTAAGAGACCTTCCGCCCATGTTTATTGCAGTCGACAGGTTAAAAATGGTTCTTTTATCCGGTTGAAAAAGAATTTCTATATCCTTGGAGATCGCTGGCCTTATCTTGAACGACAGGATTTTTATGTGATGGCCAACTATCTTCAGGTTCCTTCCTATCTTTCCTGTTCTACCGCTTTGGCCTACCACGGTATTACGACCCAGGTGCAGCAGGGGTGGTATGAAAGTGTGTCTTTGAAACGTTCGGTTCGTTATCAGATCAGAGGTGTTGTGTTTCATTATTTTAAATTGAAAAAGGATTATTATTTTGGTTTTACAAAGATTGGTTCCTTTTTTATGGCTCGGAAAGAAAAGGCCTTTATTGACGCCTGCCATCTTTTTGCTTTTCATCAGTATGCTTTTGACTGGAACGCCCTTGATATAGATCGGTTGGACAGGGTTACCTTACAATCATTTATGGAGCCTTTTCCTTCTCGGACAAAAGCCGTGGTAAAGAGATTATGCGGGATCTGATCAGGCAGGAGCAGTTTGAACTCGAGGTGCTCGATAGATTGAACAGTGGCCGCTTTCTCAGTCGAATGGTTTTTGGTGGCGGCACCATGTTGCGGCTTTGCCATGGTCTTGACAGGTATTCGGTTGATCTCGACTTTTGGTTATTACCTATGGATGACTATTCAGAGTGGTTTATTAGATTGCGGCGTTATGTGGAAGATTTTTATGACCTTCGGGATGCTGCTGATAAGTTTTACACGTTGGTCCTCGAATTGAAATCTCGTGATTATCCACGGAGTCTAAAGATAGAAATGCGGAAAGATAAAGGGGACATAGCGACGGAACAATCCATCGCCTATAGCCCTTTTTCCTCGATCCAGGTTTTTGTCAAAACGATACCACTTGAGGATATGATGCGGTCGAAATTCGACGCCCTTTCGAAGAGAAAGGAAATTCGCGATGCTTACGATCTGGAGTTCCTGGTAAAGAAAGGAATAGAGGTGAAAATATCACCCAGAGAAGCCGACCGCCTATTGGAAGTCATCGAGGATTTTACTCCCCGTGATTATAAAGTGAAATTGGGCTCGTTGCTGGAAGCGGACCGGAGAGGTTATTACAACACGAATAACTTCAGGATATTGAAGGATTATCTTAAGCTGAAGGCTCAAAGGAATGGGTCATAGGTGAGGGGTTATAGGCAAGAGGTTATGGGTGATGGGAGGGCTCGAAGGAAAGGAATGGGTTTATAGGTAAGAGGTCATGGGTAAGAGGTCATGGAGCAGAATGTAAAGGGCATGGAGAAATGCTATCGGGGGGTTGACAATTATTTATTCCCTGTGTATAGGGAATAAAATGCAATAATATTTCTCTTTCATCAGGTAATATGAAGAAAGATACTTTCAAACGACTGATACTGGATTTCATAGATAAAGATCTTTCCCACGTGGTGGAACGTGAATTTTCCATTCCTTTCGATATCGATAAGGTTATCTCCCTCGTGGGGATGAGAAGAACGGGGAAAACTTTTGCTTTGTACCTGTTGGCCGACAAACTGAGGGAAAAACTGCCCAGGGAAAATATCGTCTATATAAATTTTGAGGATGATCGTCTTTTTCCTTTAGAGCTGGAGGAAATGGATCTTTTGATTCAGGCGTATTATGATCTTTTTCCGGCAAAGAAGGGGGAAAAGGTTTATTTTCTTTTTGATGAAATACAGAATGTCCCAAATTGGGAGATGTTTGTACGACGGTTGCATGATACGGAAAATTGCCGTCTTTATATCACGGGTTCTTCTTCCAAGCTTCTGGGAAGGGAAATTGCTACCTCGCTCAGGGGGAGAACCCTTACCTACCAAGTGTTTCCCCTTTCATTCAGGGAGTTCTTGCGATTCAAAGGTGTAACGTTTACCCCCTTTTCTGTCCGTTCGGAATCGGAAGTCAGGCATGCCTTTCAGGAATTTCTCTGGCGGGGTGGATTCCCTGAGGTGGTGTCCTATCCCGAAGAGGTTTTGCGCAGAACGTTGAAGGAATATCTCGACCTGGTGATTTATAAAGATATCGTGGAAAGGCACCGGATCACGAATCTATTTATCGTTAAATACCTTTTGACATACTTGATCAGGAATCAGGCCAACCTGTTAAGTCCTGGAAAGATCTACAATGATTTCAAGTCTCAAGGGTTGAGGGTGTCTAAGAATACGATTTATGAATATATAGGGTTTATCGAGGAAGCCTTTGTCATTTTTTTTGTTCCCGTGTGGGCGTCGTCCGTCAGAAAGGAGTGGAGAAATCCTAAAAAGGTTTATGCCGTGGACACGTCGTTAAAAGGTATATTGGATACCCGGAGAGATGTCGGGCGTGTTTATGAAAACGTGGTCTTTATGGAGCTCAAAAGGAGATATTCTCGGATTACCTATTTCAAGGGACATCAAGAGGTCGATTTTTTTGTTGAAGAGGCGGAGGAGCCTCTTCTGCTCAACGTTTGCTATGATTTTACCTCGCTTGAAACCAGGAAAAGAGAAATCAAGGGTGTCATGGAGGCGATGAAGTTTTTGAAACTTAAAAGGGCTCTTATCCTAACGGCCGAGCATGAGGAGAGTATTGGGTTGGATGGCAAATCGATCATGGTCATGCCTCTTTGGAAATGGCTGGTGGAAAAGGCGAGTAGGTAAGCTCGAAGCTGAAAGCAGGAGACGAGTGACCAAGTGACGAGCAAATAAGCTCAAAGCTCAAAGGTGAAAGCTCGAAGAAAGTGACAAGAGATGAGTGAAAAAGTGAGGGGCGGCAGATGGTGAAACCTAGGGCGCGTTTGAAAGGCCGGTGGTTTGTGATGCTGTTCTTTGGGCTTTTGAGCTTTCACTTGGCCGTGTCCTGCCTCTTTTACGGGATTTCTATTCGCGGGTATTTCCCCTCGCTGCATGATGGAAGGGGAATTTGGAATTACGCGAAGGATTCAAGAAAGTACGATGAGGAAGCCGTTGCCTCTCTTTGCGTCTTGAGAGAAAACGGGTTTTTGGAATGGTGGAAGTCAAGGTCTAAATACTGGCACGTAAAATATATTGCTTTGATGTACTGGCTGCTCAAGCCCGTGCCGTTGGCGGCAGCACCTCTCAACGCGGTTTTGTGGGCAGTCAGTTTTCTCCTGGTGTTTTCCATATCGTTTTTGATCCTGGAAAACGAAGGGATCGGTCTGACGGTTGCGTCGGTTTTTTCCCTGTTTCCTTCTCACTTGATGGATTCAATTCAGTTGCTCCAGGATCCTTTTTATGTTTTGGGTGCGTTGATGTTTATCCAGTCGTGGGTTTGGACCTGGAAGGGAGCTGAAGAGCGGAAAGACACTCCCGTGCGATGGCTGCCTTGTATGGTGTTTGCGGCGTTTGGTTTCTACCTGGTGGTCAAGATGCGGTTTTATCTTCTGTTTGTCTGGGTTGGAATGGCGTTCTTGTTTTATTTGGCTACCCTCGTGAGGTATCCCCGTCGGTGGATCGTGTTGACGGGGATGATCGTCGCGGTTTTGACGGTTTTTTTCAATGTCAAACCTGCCAAGCCTGTCAAACCTATCAAACCTGCCAAGCCTGTCAAACCTGTTCCTATCAAAAAAATATATCCCTGGGTATATTCAAGGTG
>CAZOBB010000028.1:0-3901 GCA_964577975.1 uncultured Thermodesulfobacteriota bacterium
CCGGATATCCAGGCGGTTCGTCCCCATCCGGGCCAGATGGAGGTGGCGGAGAATTTCCACAAGCTCATGGAGGGAAGCGAGATCACCCTATCTCACAAGGACTGTCCCCGCATACAGGATGCCTATTCCCTTCGGTGCATCCCCCAAGTTCACGGCGCCGTGCGGGATGTGCTGCGATATGTCCGGAACGTCCTGACCATCGAGATCAACGCCGCCACGGACAACCCCCTTGTCTTCCCGGAAAAGGATAAGGTGGAATCGGGGGGCAACTTCCACGGGGAGCCGGTGGCCTTCGCCCTCGATTTCATGGGGATCGCCATGAGCGAGCTCGGGGGAATTTCCGAGCGCCGCATCGAAAAGCTGCTGAATCCGGTATTCAGCGATCTGCCGCCCTTCCTGACGGACAAGGGAGGGTTGCACTCCGGTCTCATGATGATCCAGGTCTCGGCGGCCTCCCTCGCCTCGGAAAACAAGATCCTTGCCTCCCCGGCCAGTGTCGATTCCATCCCGACCTCCTCGGACAAGGAGGACCACGTGAGCATGGGAACCACGGCGGCTCGGAAGGTTCACGAGCTCATCGAGAACGTGGAGCACATCCTGGCCATGGAGATTCTGGCCTCGACCCAGGGGCTCTACTTCCTGGAACCCATGAAACCGGGGATCGGAATCCAGGCGGCTTACCGGCTGATTCGTGAGGTGGTTCCCCCCATCGAGGCGGATCGCCGGTACCACGAGGATATCGCCGCCATCCGCGGTCTCATCGAGAGCGGCCGGCTTTTGGATGTGGTGGAAGAGGTCTGTGGCCCGTTGAATTAGGACGGTTTTTTCTTCTTCCTCTTGAAATCACTGAAATGCGTGAGGTCTTTTTCGTCGTCGAAGGCGTCTCCCATGAAAAGGCCGGTCGGCATTTCCTTGGCGTTGTGATAAACACCCTTCACCTTTCCGTATCGCAGGATGCCAAGCTTTCTGAGGATGTCCAGGAATTTCAATTAGATTCTCCTTTGGATGGGGATTTACAGGATCGTCTTTCCAAACAGGGAGACGGCGAGGTCCACGGCGGTTTCCGCCGTCTTGTTCTTCAAATCGATGATGGGATTGATCTCCACGATGTCCATGGAAACGGGAGCGTGGATATCGGCGATGATCTCCATCAGCAGGTGGGCCTCGCGGTAACTCAGCCCCCCGGGAACCGGCGTGCCCACGCCCGGGGCCACCATGGGATCGAGGCTGTCCATGTCCAGGCTCACGTGAATCCGCTCCAGATGGCCGAGATGTTCCAGGGCCTCGTGGGTGACCACGCTGATTCCCCGCTCGTCGATGTCCCGCATGGTATAGATCGTGACGCCGCTCTCTTTAAGGAGTGTTTTCTCTTCCGGATCCAGGTCCCGGACGCCGATGAGGACGACGTTTTCGGGGTTCAGTTTTTTCCCCTCTTTTCCGATGTTGACCAGTTCGGGAAATCCCCGGCCCGTTAAGACGGCCAGGGCCATGCCGTGGATGTTGCCGGACCGGGAGGTCTCCGGGGTGTTGAAATCCCCGTGAGCGTCCACCCAGATGACCCCGACGGGAGAGACGTCGGCCATGCCGCCGATGGTTCCGATGGCGATGGAATGGTCTCCGCCCAGGAAAATGGGAAGCCACCCTTCCGAAACGGCGTCGCGGGCGGCCGCGTAGGCCTTGGTGCAGGCCTCCCGGATGGCAGGGAGCAAATCTTCGCATTGGAGACACCCGCGGACGGGAACGGGGATATTGCCCGTGTCGTGAACGAGGTATCCCAATTCCTCGAGCCGGGAGGCAAGACCCGCGTAGCGGACGGCGCTGGGGCCCACGTCCACCCCCCGCTGTTTCTGGCCCAGGTCCGTGGGAACGCCGATGATCCGGATCTTTTCCCGTTTCATCATTCGCAGGAGGGAGCCGGTTTCGCCAGGTTGTTCCAGAGGTTGATCATGAAGTCCTGGACATTGGTGAGGATGGCCACGGCCTGCCCGGACCCGCGGTTGGCCAGCTTGTCCGCGCTGAACTCGCTCATGTCCACGATGTAGAAGAAAACGGGGCGCACCGTCCCGTCCGCCTCCACGTGGTAGCTGGGGGTCATGTTGCCGAAGGCGATGGCGTGGAGCATGGTGGCCAGGGTGATGACGGTGGTGGCGCGCTTGGCGTGGACCCGCATGGCGTCCTGGGCCTCGTAGGCGTTGCCGATCACCTCGGGCAAGGGACCGTCGTCCCGGATGGAGCCGGCCAGGACATAGGGGACGTTGTATTTCTCGCAGGCGTAGATGATGCCGTCGTGGATGTCGAGCACGGGCAGGGCCGCCCGGATGCTCCCCTCACGGCGCACCGTGTTGAGGATGTCCAGGTGGTTGTAGTGGCCCAGGGGCTGAATCTCCTGCGTGTAGATGTCCTGTCCCAGGCCCGTCCGGAAGTGTCCCGCCTCCAAATCGTGGGTGGCCAGGGCGTTGCCGGCCATCAGGGCGTGGCAGTAGCCGTTCTCGATGAGGGCCTCCATGGCGTCCCGGCTGTCCTTGTCGAAGGCCACGGCGGGGCCCATCACCCAGACGATATAGCCGTGATCCCGGTCGTAACGGAGGATGTTGTAAAGCTGGTCGTAGGAGCGGGAAAAGGGGGTTTCCCGGGTTCCCCGCGTTCGAAAGGTGAATTTATCTTCCCCTTTCCCCGTTTCGAAGGGGAAACCGGCGGTGTGAACGAAGATTCCCTCTTCGCCGTTTTCCGTTCTTCCGATAATAACCTGGTCCCCCCCTTTAAGCCGGCGGGGCTCCACCACTTCAATATCGTCTCCCCGGAGGACGAGGACACAGTCCATCCGGCTTTCCCGTGCGAGAACCCACTTCCCGTCTCCGAGATGCACGTATTCCGGGTGATTCGAGGTGGCGTGGAACCCGTCCGGCGCGACCCCGTCCCTTTCCACCGTTTCCACGCGGACGGGCGGGGCTTCGGACAGGGGAGAAACGGTGAAATCCGGGGGGCTGTAGGGAGGGTAAGGCGGGTTCATGTTTGGCTCCTTTTCGGCATGTTTTCAGACAGGGTTTTGTCCTTTGCTGACTACTTAACGGAAGTGGTAGGTCTTGTCAATCCGGGAAGCTCCCGCATGGCAAATGTTTCCTCGATGTGATAAGAAATACCGGTTATTCAAACTTTTTGCGCGGGGAGGCGGTGGATGGGTTGGAAGAAGCGAAGGAGAAGTGAAACTCCGACAATTGTGCTCAAGCAGATAAAAAACATCCTGCGTATCATCTATTCCAGAGAGGTGGCCGAGCAGTTGACCCGGCATCTCAAAAACAGGATGGACATCTATGGGCGGAACGAAATCATCCGGTTCAAGAGAAAGCGGTATCGGGACAGGCCGGTCCTCACCGAGAAGGATTCCGTTCTCATCACCTACGCGGACAACATCACCAAAAAAGGGGAAAAGCCCCTCGTAACCCTTCACAAGTTTTTGAGGAAGTACGTGAAGAATATCGTGACGGGGGTCCATATCCTTCCCTTCTTTCCCAGCAGTTCCGACGGGGGATTCGCGGTGATGGACTACAAGGAGGTGGCGCCGGAGTTCGGGGACTGGACGCATATTCACGCCATTGCCAGAGACTATCACCTGATGGTGGATCTGGTTCTCAACCACATCTCGAGCAAGTCCCGTTGGTTCCAGAGGTTTCTGCAGGGGGACAGGCGCTACCGGGACTATTTCATCTGGTACGATCACGAGGTTTCGATGCCCGAGGTGTTCCGGCCCCGGGAGACTCCGCTTTTGACGAAGTTCGAGACGGAGTGGGGCACGAAGTATGTCTGGACCACCTTCAGCGCCGACCAGATCGACCTGAACTACAAGAACCCCGAGGTCTTGATGCGGATGATCGACGTGCTCCTCTTCTACCTGGCCCAAGGG
>CAZOBB010000029.1:0-3509 GCA_964577975.1 uncultured Thermodesulfobacteriota bacterium
TTCGAAAAACCTTCCCCTCGGGGCGAAGGCGAAAAGGACACACCACGGGCCCACCCTGCCACACCACCGCTGCTGTCGCGACCTTTCCTCCGCCAACAGTTCCTCTATCGGGTCCCGCCCCTTCAGCGCCTCACGGTAAGAAACCTCCATGAGACGGCGCCCCCGGTTGCTGGCGAAGGCCCCCACCGACAACTGGATATGCGGATGCAGGATGCTGCTTCCCGAATGGGGCGCGTAATTCCAATTCAGGGAAAACGCGCCGACCGTCGCATCCCGTTCCATGACATGGTTCAAAAAAGACTGGCCCAATATCAGCCCGTCAAAGACCTCTCGCGCCTCCCAGGTATCGAGGGGAACGTAATGGGTTTCCGACAGGATGATCAGGGCGCAATAACGATCGTAGGGGAAACGATTCGGGATCAACACGGCCTTCCCTCGGCGAAGAGTCCCCTCCGGCAAAATCAACCGGTCGAACTCCGGCGTCTTCTCCCCCAGGTGTTCCGGACAGAAGGGGCAGTGCTTTCGGGTCTCTTGAGCCATCTTCTCCAAATCCGGCAGGCTCCAGTCTCGAAGCGGCACATGGATCACCCGTGACACGTCCCCCGTCAAGGGGTCGATCCTTACCTCAACCCACGTCTTTATGGGAGACCCACCCGCATCATAGAGAACGATCTCTTCCCTATAGATCTTAAGTTCCATAACCCCACCTTTTACTCGAAAGAATTTACAGAAAGCCCGCGTAAAAAGCAAGGGCGCGATTTGCAACATGCCGTCTTCCCGCACCCCCTCCAGACCACTTTCTTGACACCCCACTAAAAATATGAGACTCTTTGTGAACTAACTCTGAGGAGGAATTAATGTTTCATTCCAAACGGTTGGCCATAATTTTCGCATTGATCGCGGCAAGTGCTCTCTGCGTGTCCTGTTTCGGTGGGAAAAACACCGCCCCGGAAAAAGAGCAAGAAATCATCACGGAAGGGGGTGAGGATTATGTCAAGGTTCCCAACCCCCTGTACGCCGTATGGCGCGGGCAGCCGGAATACGTCTATGTCCCTAAATCCCAGTATCGTCCTCTTTTAGGGGAGCGCTTCACGGGGGAGGGAGAGAGGGTCAGAACCCTCTTTCTCGAAAAGAAAATCGCGGAATTAGAACGAAAATTGAAAGAAGGTAATATGGGAGGGGGAGGCGGCGGGATCGCCATACCCGCAGACCGCGTCATGAAGAAAAAAGTGGTGCTTCTTCCCCTAGAAGATCATACCGAGTCACTGACAAAACCAAAGCAACGCCTCTTCTCCGACGCCCTTTCTTCCAGCCTAGAAAAGACAAAGCGCGCAGAAATGGAAAACCCCGTTGTCCTGAAGCCTTATCAAGACCAGAAATGGTGGAAAGAGGGAATCATCGACGAAGACCTCCTCGGTCAGGCGGGAGCAGCCTTAGGCATACAAGCCTTCCTGAAACTCAAGATCGACCGGATGGAAATCATCAAACAACTTACGGGGAATACCGAAACATACAAGGCTACCATCTCTCTCACCGCCGTGCTCTACGACGGCCTTTCCGGACGTAAAATATATACGGACACCGTAACCGTCCTTCCAGAGGAAATTCCTTCCCAAAAATCCGCCGCCGCCGCGGAAGATACCCTTCTTGAGGTGGCAGCCAAAAAAGTCGCTTTTTCCATTCTGTCTCCCCTCGACAAGCTCGAGTGGTTCACCCATATCGTCCGCGTCGACAAGGAAAAGGTTTTCATTCAAGGGGGAAGGAGCAACGGCCTCTATGTGGGAGACCTCCTCAACGTCTATGACAAGCCTGGCAAGGAGATCTTCAATCAGCTCACGGGAGAATTTTTAGGAAGGGAACCGGGCAAATTCAAGGGAAGACTACAAATCGTGGAATTCTTCGGTGTCAACGCCGCCATCACGAAACCCGTACTCGGCGAAAGCTTCAAAGTTGGAGATTTCGTGAAGCTCGCACGTTAAAAGCTTTCCGATTCCACAGGTGCGCAAAGCGGCCCGTTACCCATGGGGCCTCTCATGATAGAAGACAAAGAAAAAACCGGGAGCGATCCGGTTATCATCTTTCTCCTTATATCCATCCTCCTTCACGGGCTACTTTTCTACCTTCTCCCCAAGCTGGGAATTTCTCTACCCAAACCTAAAAAGAAGGGCGAAAAACCCATCTCCGTCCAGCTCATCGACGAACCCGTCAAAGGGGAGAAAAAACCTCCCAAGAAGGCCACCGTTCTGGGAAAGGAAAATATCACCGTCAAGAAAGAAACCCGGCCGGAAAACAAACCCAAAACGATGGGGGAGAAAAAGATGGCAAAGCTCATGCCGCCGCCACCGCCCCCTGCACCTCCTCGCCAGCCGCCCAAACCGAAGGTAGAGGCCAAGAAACCGGAGATCAAGCTGACTCCCCTCCCGAAAAAACCCGCCACACCCCCGAAAAAGAAAGTAAAACCCACCCCCAAACCCAAGCCCGCTCCCAAAAAAGTGGTGAAAAAACCAAAGGTCGAAAAACCCGAGGAAAGAATCATCACCACACCCAAAAAGGCGAAGATAAAAATCCCCAAGCCCAACCCCTCCCCAAAACCCAAGAAGAAAACAACACAAAAGATAGTGACACCCCCCCGACCCAAGGGCGTTACGAAACCCAAAGAAAAAACTCCCTCTCCAAGCTCCCCTCCCGGAGCGGTAAAAGAAAACAAGGCTCCATCACCCACACCAACACCCAGCCCTCCGTCCCTCTTTCCTTCCCCGGAAACCCTCCACCAGATCGAGCGTAAGTTCTCCCACACCTATCCCAAGGACGTCGAAAAGGGGGACGTGATCTCCCTTAACACCAAGGACTTCCGCTACATTTCCTACTTTACGCACATCAAACGCAAAATCGAACTCGTCTGGGAATACCCCCGGCGCGCCGCCGAGTTAGGGCAAGAAGGAAGCCTGCTGATGCGTTTCACAATTCTGAAAGACGGGCGCCTGGGAGGCATCAAGCTCCTTCAATCCTCCGGTTATCGCCTGTTGGACCAGGAGGCCATCCGGGCGGTCCGGGAGGCGGCGCCGTTCAACCCCATTCCCGATAGACTCCATAAAAACAGGCTCAACATCATGGCCACGTTCAATTACTCGCTCGGATTCAAGTTCGTCTACTGAAAAAGACCTCGTCATCTCCCGGCAAGATATGGTATGATAACGGGACTTCGCCGGGAGGAAACACCCATTCGTGATCCGGATTAACAACCTTACCAAGCGCTTCGGGAAGACCGTGGCCCTCGACAATCTCTCTCTTCACATCCAAGAGGGAGAATTCTTCGGCTACCTGGGCCCCAACGGCGCGGGAAAGACCACCACCGTGAAGATCCTGACCACCTTGGCCAGGCCGACCTCTGGGACCGCCGAAATCGGGGGACACGACATTCAAAGATCCGCCCTCGCGGCCAAAAAGCTCATCGGCGTGGTCCCCCAGGCCATCAACCTGGACATGGAGCTGACCGCTTACGACAACCT
>CAZOBB010000030.1:0-2587 GCA_964577975.1 uncultured Thermodesulfobacteriota bacterium
GGCCATCTCCTCGTCATCCCCAACCGCCACGTGCCGGATCTGCGGGACCTTGCCGACGAGGAACTGCTGAGCCTCCAGAAGCTGCTGACCCTCTGCCTGGACGTGATGGAAGATCTCTACCATCCCGACGGCTTCAACATCGGGATGAACCTGGGCCGCTCCGCGGGCGCGGGGATCGAGGAACACCTCCACTATCATATCGTGCCGAGGTGGAACGGGGACACGAACTTCATGACGGTGCTGGCGGATGTCCGTGTCGTCCCCCAGCATCTTCAGACAACCTATGAACAACTCAAGAAAGCCTTCGAGGCGAAAGGAACCCCATGAAACTTATCAAGACCTTGATTGTCGCCGTTTTGTTTTTGTTGGCCATCACCTTTGCCCTGCAGAACCAGCAGGCCGTGACCCTCAATTACTACGGTCTCATCCCGCCCTTTGACGTGCCCGTCTTTCTCCTTGTCTTCTTCTCCGTGCTCCTGGGCATCCTTATCGCGGGATTTGGCGACATTTACGTGCGCTATTCCCTGCGGATTCGGGCGCGGAGATGTGAAAAGCAGTTGAAGGCTTGTCGAAAAGAGCTGGAAGAGCTGAGACAGGCCCGGACCGAGGCGGAAGCGGCTTCCCTCTCCGAAAAGGCGGGAGAGGCCGGAGGGATAAAAGAACCGGAAGCCCGGGAAACGGAGGCAGCACCTCCAGCTTCCGCTCCTGCCGAGAATGCCTGAGAAGGCCCGTTTCCTCGTCACACCAAGAAAACTCGTCCAGACCTTTGCCGATCGCCACGGCGTCGATGAGGCGGAGCTGGCCCTTCCCGCCACCGCCGTCGTGACCCCCGTGGCTCCCCTCTTCAGAAAACTGATACGCCTATTGAAAGGGGAGCCGATACCCGCGTGGAAGTGGAAGTCTCCGCTTTTTCACGAATTCTCTCTGGGTGGAGGGGAAAAGGGTGTCATCGCCTGTTGCCCCGTCGGGGCGCCCAACGCGGCCATCGCCATCGAGGAGCTGGCCGCCTTTGGAGTTCGAACCGTCTACTTTTTCGGTCTCGCCGGGGGCATCGGCGAGAGGGTGTCTGCCGGGGACCTGATCCTTCCCCGCTACGCCCACGTGGGGGAGGGGACGACGCGGTATTACGGGAACGCGCCCCTCTCCTTTGCCGACGGGGGTCTGTTGGCGACGGTGAGGCGCGCCTTGGAAAGGGAAACGGGGCACGCCCCGGCCGCCTGTCCCGTCTGGAGCACCGATGCCCTCTACCGGGAATCGGCGGACATCGTGGAACGGTTCGCCCGGCTGGGGGCGGGCGGGGTGGACATGGAGACCTCCGCCGTCTTCAGCGTGGCCGCGGCCCTGTCCGTCCGGGCCATGGCGCTGCTTTGGATCTCGGATCTCCTGACTCCGGGGGGGTGGAGTCCCCATTTTCATAAGGACACCTTGAGAAACAGCATCGATCGGTACCTGCGGGCCTTCGCGGCCTTTCTTCGAAAGGGAGAGGAATAGGTACGCATGGGAGAAGAGGTCGAGATCAAGCTCCTCTGTGGCGATGCAGACGTCCTGGAAGAGGTCTATCGCTCCCCGGAGGTGGCCCCTTTCCTCGCCTCGCCCCCCCGGGAAGTGGCGTTGCACGCCTACTACCTCGACACGCCGGACCTGCGCCTTGCCGCGGAGCGGATCGCGTACCGGATACGGAAGGAGGGGAAGCGGTGGATAGCGGCGGTCAAAACGGGGAAGGTCCGCACCCCGGACGGGCTCTACGTCCGGGGGGAGTGGGAACGGGAAATTCCCCGCCCCGTGGCCGACCTGGGGAAATTCAGGAATACGGAGATCGGGAAGCGTCTTGTCTCCCTGGCGAGGGAAAGCTCCCTCGTCGTCCTCTTCGAGATCCGCGTGACGCGCACTGTCGGGATGCTGGATTTTCCCGACGGAACGCGGATCGAGCTGGCGGCGGACCGGGGGGAGATCCACTGCTACGGCGAAAGCGCGCCGATCCTGGAGATCGAACTGGAGCTGAAGGCCGGCTCACGAGACCGCCTTTCGGAGCTTTCGGAAAAACTCCAGGCGGCCTTTCCCCTCACCCCCGGCACGGGGAGCAAATACGCCCGCGGCCTGGCCCTGTTTCGTGGCAGGAAGGGGGAAGCGATGAAGGACGGGGAGGCTCTCCCGGATGTCTTTTTCGAATGAAAACGGTGGTTGTTCTCCTACCGCGGGAACCGGCGTCTTTTTCGACTGGACCTCCTTTCAACGGGATAGCCGGGGAAGGGGATGAAACGGTTACAAAGAAACGGGGAAGAGGGTTTCCTCTTCCCCGGCGTGTTTCATGGGAATTCCCGGCTTAGTGGATGCGGAATTGGGTATCCCTCCGGTTGTCCCTTTCGTTGCTCTCCTCGAGAGCCTCGCTTACGTCCAGGGTTATGCCGAAATAGAGGTTTCTCTCCCCCGTGCGTTGCTTCAGGACCGAGGCGTTGACGGAGAAGACCACCTCCGTGTCGTCGGTGGTTAACGTTGTGCGGGCCTGGTACAGGATCTCGGTTCGCGTGGCAACGGTCAGGCGGGCATCATAAGAATAGGTGGCCTCTTGGTTGAAGCTGGTCTTGGT
>CAZOBB010000031.1:0-5729 GCA_964577975.1 uncultured Thermodesulfobacteriota bacterium
CTTGGCCGAAAGGATCATGTCGGGTTCTACCTCGAAATATTCAGAGGCGAAGAGGTATCCCGTGCGGCCCATCCCGGACTGGATTTCATCCATGATGAAGAGGATGCCGTTCTCCTTGCAGATCTCCTGCACGCGTTTGAAATAATCCTTGGGCGGCACGATGAACCCGCCTTCCCCCTGCACCGGTTCGGCGATGACGACCGCGACCTGGTCCGCCCCCACCTGCTTGATGAAGAAGTCGTTGAGCGCCTCCGCGCAGCGCAAGTTGCAGGAGGGATAGGTCTTTCCGTAGGGACAGCGATAGCAGTAGGCGAACGGCATCCGGTAGACCTCCGGCGCGAAGGGACCAAACCCCCACTTGTAGGGCTTCACCTTGCTCGTCAGGGTCATCCCCAGCAGCGTCCTGCCGTGAAAGGCGTTCTCGAAGGCAATGATGGCGGGACGCTTGGTATAATACCGGGCTATCTTCACCGCGTTTTCCACCGCCTCGGCGCCGCTGTTGGCAAACATGGTCATCTTGGGAAAATCTCCCGGGGTGACCTCGTTGAGTTTTTTCGCCAGATCGATATAGGGCTCATACATCACCACGTGAAAACACGTATGGATATACTTTTCCGCCTGGCTCTTGATGGCGTCCACCACCTTTTTCGCGCAATGCCCCACGTTCTCCACGCCGATACCACCGGCGAAATCGATATATTCCTTCCCCTCCACGTCCCTGACAATCGCCCCCTTCGCTTCCGATACGAACAGGGGCAGGACGTTGAAAACACCCTGGGGAACGTGTTGCTCCCGTAGTTTCAATAGTTCTTCGTTTCTACCCATGTCTTCCTCCTTTACACGATATCAATACTTCTATCACCCTTTCACGCTACATGCCAAGGTAGGCCTCACGAACCTTCTCATCCTTTTCCAGTTCCGCTCCCGTTCCTTCCATGACAATCCGGCCGTTTTCGATGACGTAACAGTAATCGGCCACCTTGATCGCCTGGTTCACGTTCTGCTCCACGAGCAAAATCGTGGCCCCCCGTTGATGGAGATCCTTGATGATAGAAAAGACGTTCTGGACGAGGATGGGGGCCAACCCCAGGCTCGGCTCGTCGAACATGATGAGTTGGGGATCCTGCATGAGGGCCCGCCCGATGGCGAGCATCTGCTGCTCCCCCCCGGAGAGGGTCTCCGCAATCTGTTTCCGTCTCTCCTTCAGGACCGGAAACAGCTCATACACCCGCTCCAGGTTTTCTTTCCGTTTCTCCTTCGCCCGTGTCAGGTAGGACTCCGTGAGGAGGTTCTTCTCCACGTTCATCTGGGGAAAGAGCTGACGCCCTTCTGGGATCAGCGTGATCCCCCGGTCGGCGATCTCATGGACCGGCAGGGTGTGAATCGGTTCCCCGGAAAAGTAGATCTCCCCGCTTTCCGGCTTGAGAAGACCGCAAATGGTTTTCAACGTGGTGGTCTTTCCCGCGCCGTTGGCGCCCAAGAGCGTCACCAGCATCCCCTTCTCCACATGGAAGGTGACATCCCAAAGCGCCTGGCTTTCCCCGTAAAAGGTATTGATTCCCTTGACTTCCAGTAAACTCATGCCTGTGCCTCTCCCAAATAGGCTTCAATGACGGTGGGATTCTTCGCGACTTCCCCCGGTTTCCCTTCCGCGATCTTCTGACCATAGTTCAACACCACGACCCGATCGCTGATGTTCATGATGACCCGCATGATGTGCTCCACGATGAGAATCGTCACGCCCTGGTCTCTCACTTTCAGGATCAATTCAATGGTCTTGTCCGCCTCCGTGGGGTTCAAGCCCGCCACGACCTCGTCCAAAAGGAGGAGGCTCGGCTCCAAGGCCAGGGCCTTGGATATCTCCAGCCGCTTGCGCCCCGCCAGCGTCAACCCTTGAGCGGATTCATCCTTTTTATCGATAAGTCCCGTAAACTCCAAGATTCTCTCGGCATTTTTCTCCGCATCGGCCATCCGAGGGTACTTGAGAAAAGAGGCGATCACCACGTTTTCCAACACGGTCAATCCCGCGAAAGGTTTGACGATCTGGAAGGTCCGGCCGATCCCTTCCCTCGCCAACCGATACGGCGGAAATCCGGAGATGTCACGTTCCTGGAAGCGGATGTTTCCCTCCGTCGGGGCGTAATAACCGCTGATGACGTTGAAGAGGGTCGTCTTCCCCGCCCCGTTGGGACCGATGAGACCGACGATCTCTCCCTTGTTGATCTCGAACGAAACGTGATCCACCGCCCGCAGCCCGCCGAAGACCTTCGACACATTCTCTATCTTCAGGATAGGTTCACTCATCTCCCTGCCTCTCCTCTATGCCCGCTTTTCTTTCTTGAGCGCCAGGCCCTTTTTCAAGGCCTTACGTCCCTCCTGCCGCGAAATAAACGCCCCCCAGAGCCCATCCGGCAGGAACACCACGCTGGCCGCGATGGCCGCCCCGAGGATAACGAGGTAAAGGACCTGATATTGGGACAAGTAGGCCCAGAAATAGGTTTTGAAGGCGTAGATCAGCGCCGCGCCGATGGTGGGGCCGATCAAGGTTCCCAGGCCGCCGAAAACGGCCATGACCACCGCCTGGTCCGTCACCAGGTCTCCGAGGGTCGAGGCCGGATTGATATAAGTGATCCAATAGGCGTAGATTCCGCCGATGATTCCCGCGGGGATCGCCGAAACGATAAAAGCCATCACCTTCACGCGGGCGGGATTCAGGCCGATGGCCATGGCGCCTTCCTCGTCTTCCCGGATCGCCTTGAGTTTCAACCCGAACGGGGCCCGTTCCAGGAGGAACCAGAGAATGAGAAAGAGGGCTCCCACGAAGATCAGCATGGTGTAGAAGAAAAAGACGGGATTCAAAAAGGTGGGCAGCCGCATCCCGTCCGGTCCTCCGGTAATGTCCAGGACAAGCGCTAACTGCTGGAAGGCCCGTCCCAGGGCCCACGTGGCGATGGCAAAATAGGCCCCATACAGCCGCAATGTGGGGAAACCCGCCAGAAGGGCCACGAGCCCCGCGATCATCCCTCCCACGAAGGCCGACGGGAAGAAAAACCAATGGGCCTTGGTCATCAAGATGGCCGTGGTATAAGCGCCGATCCCGAAAAAGGCGCCATGCCCGAAATTGAGATATCCCGTATAACCCGCCAGGACATCCCACGTAATCGCCAGGCCGATCCACATGAGGGCTTCCGTGGCGATCCGGAGGAAGAAGGTGTTCTTCGTCAGGAGCGGAACGATACAAAAGAGGCCGAACACCCCCGCAAAAATCCAGAGAAACCGACCGCGCGACTTCATTTATATCCCCCTTCCGAACAGGCCCTTGGGTGAAACGAGCAGAATCACGTACAGGATGATGAAAACGGCCAGCAGCGTCCATCCCGGGTTGAAATAGATGAGAAAGATGGATTGGACGATTCCCAAGAGGAAAGCCGCCCATGGCACACCGGCCAGGTAACCCATCCCCGCCAGGACCACCACGAAGAAGGCCATGATAGTGTATTTCCCGCCCATTTGCGCGTTGATGGAAAAGACGGACCCGATGAGGATTCCCGTCATGGCGCTGATTCCCACGTAGATGGCATAGATGAAGGAACTGATCCGTTCGATATTCACACCCATCAAGCCCGCCGCGTCCCGATTCTGGGCCACCGCCCGGGCGGCGATCCCGAAATCGGTCTTTTTCAAGATATAAGTCAGTCCGAAGGTGATGATCAGCGCGTAGAACAGTCCCGCCAGCCGGACGATGGGAATGGTGAGAAAGACGCTTCCCAGTTCGAATGACAGGGATCCGGCTGTGAGAAACGTCTTGAGGGAATGACTGTAAAAACCGAAAAAGGTCAATCCCAGGCCTCGAAACATCAGGCCAAGACCGAACGTAAAAACGAGCCCCATCAGGTGGGGATTGCCCCGTTTTCCACTCAGGACTCGGTAGATGATGGGCTGAAGAATGTATCCGATAAAGCCGAAGACAACGAAAACCACGGGGAGAAAAACCACTGTGTCGAGCCCCAGCCATCGGTTCAGGTAGTATCCCATGAAGGCCCCCAGCATGACCCATTCACCGACGGCGAAATCGATGATATGCATGACACCGAAGGCCAGGGAAAACCCGATGGCGAAGGTAATATAGATCCCCCCGATCAAAATTCCATCGACCAACGCTTGCGGCAGTAGACTAATCATCATCTCCCTCTTTACGGACGGGACGGCGCCGCTCGGCAACCGTCCCGTCCCTTATGTGTTCCGTTTATCGCTTGTTCCAAGGTGTCATGGGGTATTTGGCCTTTGCCTGCGCTTCATTCTTGGGTGCCACGACCACCACCTTGCCACCCTGAATCTGGACGGTGATGGGATGCAATCCGCTGTTGGAATGATAGAATTCACCCGACTTTGCAAACTTCACCCTTCCATAGAAGGTCTTGATATCGAGCTCTTCCAGGGCCTTGATCAGGGCCTCGCGCTCGGCCTTATCCAATGGAGGCGTCACCCCCGCCTTCTGGACAGCCATCTGGAAGGCAATCCCCGCCGCCGTAGAGGCCGCCTGGGTATAATCCGCGGGAACCTTGTAGGTTTTCATCGCCTCGTCCGCGTAGGCCTTTGCCGTCTTCCAGAGCATCCCTTTCAAGGGGAGAGACTCGGTCCAAACCGACGCCCCGAAGACCTCTTCCGCGTTCTTTCCCAGGGCCTCCACGAAGGCCGGTTCCGTCACACCGTAATGCATGATGAGGGCCTTCGGCGTGTAATTGATCTGCATCAGCGCCTTGACCAGGTTGATCAGCTCCTCGTCATGACCACCGAAGGCGATAATATCCGGCTTCAAGGCCCGGGCCGCCGACAGGAAGGGAATCAGGTCCTGACCGGAGGGAACGATATTGTATTTCAGGATCTTGATGCCCAGCTTCTTTGCGGCACTCTTGAAAGCCTCCGCCGTCGACTTGGAGAAGGTATCGTTGGACCCGATGATAATGGCGGTTTTGGGCGCCGGTTTCAGCTTGGCGATCGCCGACAGGGCTGCCGCGCCGGTGAAGTTGACCGGAGGAATAGTCCCAAAGGTATATTTAAATTTCTGACGCCAGATCAGGGGAGATTCCGCAGATCCCGTGATCATGGGAACGGTGTATTTCTCCAGAACCGGGGCCGTGGCGATGGTCACGCCCGACGAATAGGGGCCCAGGACGAAATCGACCTTTTCCTGCGTCACGAGCCGTTCCGCCGCGGACGCACCCTGGGACGGCTCGGACTGGGCGTCGGCATAGACCAGCTTCACCTTATATTTCTTTCCCTTGACCTCGATGCCGCCCATCTCGTTGATTTTTTTCGCCCAGAGATCGTAGCCGCGTTTCGTGACGTTCCCGCCGATGGCCAGGTCTCCCGACAAGGAGGTCACGACCCCGACCTTGAAATAGTTCCTCTCGGCCGCGACGGCACCGAAACTAAGAAAAACGACAAATAGTATAGACAGTGAAACAACCAAATACTTCTTCATCTTTCCCTCCCTTTCGATTTCACTTTTGAAGGTTTTCCCTGAAAACTCTTTTTTCCTGAGCCCTTATCACCCCCTTCCCTCACCTTCTCGACTAATTAGTCCGGTTTTACGGGTAAAATCCCCGGAAGCGCGTGGCATCCGCCACCCGCTTGATCCCTAACATGAGCGCGCCGGTCCGCATGTCCACCTTCTCCCTCTCCGAGATCTCGAGCACCTCTTTGAAGCTTCGCTTCAGGATGGCCGT
>CAZOBB010000032.1:0-8888 GCA_964577975.1 uncultured Thermodesulfobacteriota bacterium
TCCTCGAGATCGGGGGGATGCTCCGAGATGCCGGGTTTCGAATCTCCCTCATCGATTGCGTGGACGCGGAAAATTTCTCCGTCCTGACCCCGTTTCACCCGAAAACCTCCCCGTTCGGCGCCGGAAAACTCAAGCGAACGCCGGTTAAAAAACCGGACATCCTCGCTTCCGTTCCCCGAAGATACTGCCGCTACGGAATTTCCCCGGAAGATTTTCACCGGCAACTTGAAACCCTGCCCAAGCCCGACCTCATCCTCGTCACGTCCGTCATGACTTACTGGTACCCGGGAGTCAAAGCGACCATCGAACACCTCCGGGAACACTTCCCCGGCACGCCCATCTGGCTGGGAGGCGTTTACGCCACCCTCCTCCCGGGACACGCCCGTTCGGTCTGCCGGCCCGACCGAGTCATCGAAGGCCCCTTTACCTCCCTCCTTATGAAAGAGATCATCGATCTTTTAGGCCCCTCTCCCTCGCCAACCCATGAAACCCGAGGACTGCCTTTCTGGGAAGCATACAAGACCCTGCACTTTCTCTGCATCCGCTCGAGCCACGGTTGCCCGTTTCGCTGCCCGTACTGCGCCTCCAACCTCCTCAACCCGCGCTTTATAGAACAACCGATCAACCACCTCTCAAACGACATCGCCAGGCTCCACCGGATGTTCAGGGTCCGGGATTTTGCCTTCTACGACGATGCCCTTTTGGTCAACGCCCCCACGCGGCTCATCCCCTTATTGAAAGACCTCCTGGATCGGGGGCTTTCTCTTCGGTTTCACACCCCCAACGGTATCCACGTCCGCCTGGTCACCAAGGAGATTGCGGGGCTCATGAAGGCAAGCGGGTTCCACACCCTGAGGCTCAGCCTGGAAACCATTCACCCCGAAAGGCAGCGCCGCCTGGGTTCGAAGGTTACACTGAAGGAATTTGATCGTGCGCTCTCCCATCTCCTCAACGCGGGTTTCACGGACGAAAATATCAAGGTCTATCTCCTCGTCGGCCTTCCCGGTCAAACCCTCGAGGAGGTGAAGGCCGGCGTCGCCGCTGTCCTAGAACGGGGGGTTCGTCCGTCCCTCGCGGAATACTCCCCCATCCCCGGCACCTCACTCTGGGAAGAAGCGGTCAAGGTTTCACCCTATCCCCTCGCGGAAGAGCCCTTGACCCACAACAATGTTCTCCTTCCCTGCGGGGGAGCTGAAATCACGAAGGAAAAATTGGACGCTCTTAAACGGTGGATTCAGGAATCCGCCGGCCTACACCCTCCGGAAGACGGAACCGTGAAACCGGAACCTCTTCCTCAGGAAAAAACGGACGAGGAACATCCCTGACAAGAATCCGCCGATATGGGCAAACCACGCCACATTGCTTTTGCTGAACACGCTCAAGAGCTGAAAAACGAACCAGAATCCCAGGATGACCATCGCGGGGACCTGGATAACGGTTATAAAGAAGAAAAGGAAAACAAGCGTGTGCACCTGTGCTCTGGGATAGAGGATGAAGTAAGCCCCTAAAACACCCGAGATAGCGCCACTTGCCCCAACCATGGGAAGGGTGGCATTCGGCATCAGGATGATATGCGTCGCGCTTGCGAGAATACCCGTCAACACATAAAAGAGAATAAAACGAACATGCCCCATGGCGTCTTCCACGTTGTTTCCAAAGATCCAAAGATAAAGCATGTTTCCCAGAAGGTGAAGGATTCCTCCATGCATAAACATGGCCGTTATTAAGTTCAAAATAAGAGGATGCGTCGTATAAGGAGGTATATCCACCGCGTGGGTAAACTCGTAGGGGATAATTCCCATCTTCATCACTAAAAGGTGATTTCTATAAGGGCCCAAGGCAAATTGATAAAGAAACACCATGACGTTTATCCCTATCAATGAGATCGTCACGTAAGGTTTTAATTCCGTAGGGTTGTCGTCATGTATCGGGATCACGAATTCTTCCTCCTGCCGCCACTATACATGAATCCCCGTGTTTTTGGCAACCGCCGTCTACAAAATCCCTTCTCTTTCATATTCTCTTCAAAAATCTTACATCATAGCACCAAGGCAAATTACTATCCTTGACATCGTTTGCCAAATATGCCATAAAAACGCCGCTATCGGTTCTTTATAGCAAACTGGCAAGGGGGAACAGGAGGAAAGAGTGCTGCTGCAGCTCTATCAAGCCAAGGAAGAGTGAAAGGAATACCTTTTTCACTCCTTGAAAACCAAATCATGCAATCAAACAAAACCAAGAAGGATCATTTGCTGTTTCGACTCTTCCCATTCTCGCAATTTCCGGCCCAATACCTTTCCTGCCTACGCCATCAAAATCTTCTCTAAGAGGGGGAACCCATGAGTAAACAAGTCAAAGAGGCAAAAAAGGCGACAAAGACCTCTTCCAAAAAGAGAAAAACGGTTGCCATAGATGTTTTCAAAACATGGTGCAAGGGATGCGGCATTTGCGTCTCATTCTGCCCAAAAGAGGTTCTTGCCCTCGACGAGGATGGGCAAGCGTACGCCAAAAACCTCGATGCCTGTATTGCCTGCATGCAATGTGAACTAAGGTGTCCCGATTTTGCCATCACGGTCATTACGGAAGATCGCCTAAAAGCAGGGAAGGGAGGGCTCTCATGAAAAATGCTCCACAACTTCTCCAAGGCAACGAAGCAATCGTGGAAGGCGCCATTGCGGCGGGGTGCCGCTTCTTCGCCGGTTATCCCATCACACCTGCCACAGAAATCGCCGAGGGTATGTCTGTAAAGATGCCCATGGTCGACGGGACCTTTGTCCAAATGGAAGATGAGATTGCCAGCATTGGGGCTATCATCGGGGCCTCCTTGACAGGGGTAAAGTCGATGACCGCGACAAGCGGTCCGGGATTCTCTCTTATGCAGGAAAATCTAGGGTTCGCCTGTATAACGGAGGTACCTTGCGTCATCGTCAACATCATGCGGGGAGGCCCCAGCACCGGTCTTCCCACGAATCCGTCCCAAGGAGACATCATGCAATCCCGGTGGGGTACCCATGGAGACCACCCCATCATTGTCCTTGCACCCCACTCCGTAGAAGAATGTTTCTATGTTACTGTGAAGGCCTTCAACCTGTCCGAACGGTACCGCGTGCCTGTAATCCTGACGACGGATGAGGTGATTGCCCATATGAGAGAAAAAGTAACCCTACCCTCCTCAGATTCGCTTGAAATTATCGATCGCCTCAAACCCACCGTCCCTCCCGATTGGTACATTCCCTACGAGGACAACAGCATGGGGGTTCCCCCCATGTCCTCTTTCGGGGACGGCTACCGGTATCATGTAACAGGTCTTGTTCATGACGTAAAAGGCTTTCCAACATCCAAACCTGAGGAGGTTGACGCCTTCATTCGAAGGCTGCACAGAAAAATCGACAAAGGACTCCCCTACATCCAGGAGGGAGAATATTTCTTGATGGATGACGCGGAAGTCGCTATCATCGCCTACAGCTCCGTGGCACGATCTGCGAAACAGGCGGCGCTACACGCCCGCGAAAACGGGCAAAAAGTTGGCGTCTTCCGTCCCATCACGATTTGGCCCTTCATGAGAAAGGCGGTAGAAGATATTCTCAAAAATGTACGAGCTGTTATAGTTCCCGAAATGAACATGGGCCAATACTCTCGTGAGGTAAAACGTGTGGATCAAGGGTATGCTCGTATCGTCACCCTCAACCGAGTTGACGGACAAATTATTACCCCCGACGACATTATCCGCAAACTCAAGGAGGTTTATTAATGCCTGAATATACAAGACTCATCCATCACTATCTCCGTCACGACAAAAAATTTCCCCACGTGTGGTGCCCGGGATGTGGGAATGGAATCCTTTTGGGTTCCCTCATTCGGGCCATTCATGACACGGGTCTTTCAAAAGATGAAATCGTTCTCGTTTCCGGAATTGGCTGTTCCGGCCGCCTACCCGTTTACGTGGATTTTAACACCCTTCATACCACGCACGGACGGGCCCTCACCTTTGCCACAGGCATTAAGCTTGCCAATCCCTCCCTGAAGGTCATCACCATCATGGGGGATGGAGACAGTATGGCCATTGGTGGAAACCACTTCATCCACGCAGCTCGCCGCAATATCGATGTGACGGCAATCATCCTGAACAACAGCATCTACGGTATGACGGGTGGACAATATTCCCCCACAACACCTTATGGAATGCGGGCTTCTACGGCCGTTTACAACAGCATCGAGCAGGCCTTCAAGATATCCGAGCTCGCCGTGACGGCGGGGGCCGTCTTCGTGGGCAGGCAAACCGTTTACAACGCGAAACTGCTGGATACCCTTATCAAAAAGGCCATTCTTAAAAAAGGATTCAGCGTCGTGGAGGTCATCACACACTGCCACACTCAATACGGTCGCCAAAACAAGTTAGGATCGGCCGTGGACATGTTGAAATGGCAGAGGGACAATGCCATACCGGTTGAAAAAGCCGCCAAGATGTCAGCGGAGGAATTGGAAGGGAAAATCATTACGGGTATTCTGGTTGACAAAGACCTTCCCGTCTATGAAGAAGAGTACGAAAAGGTTCGAGCAAGAGCCAAAGGACAGGGATAAAGGAGAAGAAGATGCGCTACGAAGTTAGATTATCGGGATCCGGCGGTCAAGGGTTGATTCTCATCGGAATTATCCTTGCAGAAGCGGTTGGCATTCATGATGGAAAAAATGTTGTGCAAAGCCAAAGCTACGGACCAGAGGCGAGAGGAGGAGCAAGTAAATCAGAGGTCATTATTAGCGATGAAACCATTTATTATCCCAAGGCTACCCGCTTAGACCTTCTTCTGTGCATGAATCAGAAGTCGTGCGATGAATACTATCTCGATCTGAAAAAAGATGGACTGCTCATCGTGGACAGCTCCCTGGTCCACCAGGTTCCAACCAATCAAGCCTATCAAATCCCCTTTACACGCTTAGCCAAAGAAGAGCTCGGAAAGGCCTTTGTGGCCAATATCATCGCGATTGGGGCCATCGCCCAAATCTCTAAAATCGTGAAAATTCCTTCCCTTACAGAGGCGGTCTTAAAACGTGTTCCCCCTTGGAGCGCCGAGTTAAACAAAAAAGCACTGAGTATCGGGATCGAAGAAGGGAAAAAGGCCGCAGAGAAAGTACAGCGCCTTTCCGCTTGAAAGAGAGTGAAGCTCCAAGATTGTAAGCCCTACGTCGATTCTGTTCTCCTCTTACGCGTACGGACGGGCAACTGCACGTAGAAGACGGTTCCCTTTCCTTCCTCCGAGTCGAGCCAAATCCTCCCGTGATGGGTCTCAATTATTCGCTTGATGATACTCAATCCCAGTCCAGTTCCTTCTATCTCTTCCGTAACCCCTCCTCTTTCAAAAATGTCAAATATCTTCTCCTGCTCTTCCGGCTTGATACCTTTTCCATTATCCCGCACCATGAACACAACGGCATCGTCCTTTATCTGGCAATCGATATGCACCTTCGATACCGGTGTTTGTTGGCTATATTTGATCGCGTTATCGATCAAATTCTCCATTATCTGTCTAAAACTCCCCGGATGGAAAAGGATTTCCGGAAGGGTAGGACTTATGGTGACTTCCATGGGACGTTCCTTCCATCTCATACGCATTTCATCTACGATCGATTGTACCACGCGGTACGTATCAACGAACTCGAAATCTCCTTTGGCATCCCTTTCCGCCTTTGTATATGCCAAAAGGTCCACGATCATCTTTTCCGACCGCTTGGCAATCTCATCGATCTTCTCAAGGATTCCTTTTCCTTTTTCATCCAATACCTTTCCATATCGCTTCTTCAGAAGGTGGGAAAACCCCTGAATAGCGATGATGGGAGACTTCAAATCGTGCGAGACGGTATACACGTATGATTCCAGTTGCGCATTCTTGCGCTTGAGCTCTTCCTCGATCTGCTTCTGACGAGTCAGATCGCGAAAGATCCCCTCATACCCCAACACCTTCCTATCCTCGTCGTAGACCGCCACATTCGACATGGAAACGAACAGCGGACTCCCATCTTTCTTTTTGAACACCACCTCATAATCCTTCACATATCCTTGTCTCGCTATAATTTTCTGATACTTTACTCGATCTTCCGGGTAATAATAGAGATCCGTAAGGATATTCAGACTCAAAACCTCTTCTTTTGTCTCGTACCCAAGCATCGTCACCCCTGCTGGATTTATGTCAACAAACCGACCTTCCACCGTACTCGCGAAAACGGCATCCTTCAGGTTCTCAAATAGCCGGTGATAGCGCTGTTCAAAACCTACCACCGGCTTTCCTTCGTCGTCTAGGCCCTCTATATACCAGATACTTTCATCAGGAACGCCGATCCGCTTAAAAACGGTGACTCGCAGGCGGTTTCCCCCTTTTTCCAGCACAAAAAAAACAGGGGAATCGTCTTCCCCTGAAAAAAAGTCTCTCCATTTCCCTTCACTCACCGGCGGAAAAACCTCACCGAGGGAAAAGGGGAAAGTCTCCTTCCCTAGACAGTCAAGAAAAAAGGAATCACCTCCCACGAAAATCTCTCCTTTTAGGATACCGACTCCCTTAGTCCTTTCCGCACCTTTTTTCCAGGATAAAAGGGTAATTTTCGATGACTTGTTTGAAATCTCGTCCATTTTCCCCCTCCCTCTTTTTCATTTTAAGTCAAACCCCCTTATTTTGCAATTCAGAACCTCTCCTTTTTTTTCGCCATATTGACAAAAAGGCTTAATTGCGTATATTCAATCATAAAAATACATTGCAAATTCTATGACGATGAGACGGAATCGATGGGCATCTTGGTTGATGGGAATGATGATAGCCGGATATTATCTTCCGGCCGCAATGGCAGGGATCTATGTCAAAGTAGATGCGAACGGCGTCTATCATTTCACAAACGTCCCAACCACCAGCGGCTATCGCCTTTTCATAGGGGATCGTTCCTCCAAAACCTCGAAACGCGCGCTCGTCGCCTACACAAAAGACCCCGCACAATTTGAACACCTAATCAAACGCTACGCAAAGCAATTCGGTGTCGATCCCAATCTCGTCCGCGCCATCATCCAGGCGGAATCGGGCTTCGACCCTTTTGCCACTTCCATCAAAGGGGCGCAAGGCCTTATGCAGCTTATGCCAGAAACAGCGAAAGATCTATCCGTTCAAGACGCCTACGATCCGGAGGAAAATATTCGCGCGGGGGTCCGCTACTTGAAACAAATGCTAGAAAAATTTAAAGGAAACCTTTCTCTTGCCGTCGCTGCCTTTAACGCAGGTCCCCGTGCCGTCCAACAATATGGAACCATTCCCCCTTACAAAGAAACGAAAAACTACGTCAAAAAAGTGCTAACCTACTACCATCTATACCGATAAAACCCTTGAAAACGTATCCGCCTGAAAAGCTCTGGAATCTTGCCAACCGTCTCACACTCGCGAGGATCGCCGTCATCCCCGTGATTGTGATCCTCCTCTTCTTCCCGGCGAAACTGCCAAGCTTCCTCGCGGCCCTCCTCTACCTCCTGGCCTCCCTGACCGACATCGTGGACGGGTACCTCGCGCGGAGGATGAAAATCGTCACCCGCTTGGGGCGTTTCCTCGATCCCCTGGCGGACAAATTGCTCCTCACCTCCGCCCTGATCATGCTCATCGGCCTGAACCGCGCGCCAACCTGGATCGTCACGATCATCATCAGCCGGGAGATCGCCGTGACGGGTCTCAGGGGAATCGCGGCCACGGAGAACATCATCATCTCGGCCAGCCGACTCGGGAAATACAAGGCCCTCAGCCAATCCATCGCCACGAATCTCCTCATCCTCCATTACGACTATCTCTCCCTCCCCATCGAACGGCTGGGGATGATCTTCCTCTGGATCGCCCTCGTCATGACGGTCTGGTCCGGCGCCGATTACTTCGTCCGTTTCTTCAAAGAGGCCCTTCCCAAAGAGCCCGAGCCCTGAGCCGCGCCATGGCCCCACAATCCCCCTTCGAACACATCCCCCTCGCGGAACGGATGCGACCGCGCACCTTCTCGGAAATGGTCGGACAGGAACACATCCTCGCCCCCGACGTTCCTTTTCGGAAACAGCTCGCCACCGGCCAGATCCGCTCCATGATCCTTTGGGGCCCTCCGGGCAGCGGAAAAACAACCCTCGCCTTTCTCATCGCGGAGCATCTTAAGGGACACTTCATCACCATAAGCGCCGTCTTTTCCGGGGTAAAGGACATCCGGAACGCGGCCAAGGAGGCGAAGGATCTCTGGGAATCCCAAAAAAAGAAGACGCTCCTCTTCGTGGACGAGATTCACCGCTTCTCCAAGTCTCAGCAGGACGCCTTTCTCCCCTACGTGGAAGACGGCACCTTCATCCTCATCGGCGCAACCACGGAAAACCCCTCCTTCGAAGTCATCCCTCCTCTGAGATCCCGAGCGAAGGTCATCGTTTTAAAGCCCCTCAAGCCCGAACAGATCAAACAGCTCCTCGAACGGGCCCTCTCCGACGAAGAGAGGGGGCTGGCGGCGTATCATCCCCGAGTCGAGGACACCATCTTGACCCATATCAGCGAGATCTGTGACGGGGACGCGCGGATCGCCCTGAACCTGCTGGAGGGTCTGGTCCTGGCCACCCCGCCCGATGAAGCGGGAAACCGCGTCATCGACACAAAAACCGCCAAGGAGGCCATCCGGCGCGAAACCCTCCTCTACGACAAGGCGGGAGAGGAACACTACAACCTTATCTCCGCCCTGCACAAAAGCCTCCGGGGTAGCGACCCTGACGCGGCCCTCTACTGGCTCGCGCGGATGCTGGCCGCCGGAGAGGACCCTCTCTACATCGCCCGTCGCATGATTCGTTTCGCCACGGAGGATATCGGCAACGCCGATCCCATGGCCCTGCTGATCGCCACACAGGC
>CAZOBB010000033.1:0-9307 GCA_964577975.1 uncultured Thermodesulfobacteriota bacterium
TGCAAAGGGCCTTCAAAAGGGCGGTGCGGGAAGCGGGAATCGTCAAGAATGCCACCGTCCATACCTTGCGACACAGCTTCGCCACGCACCTGCTGGAAAGCGGATACGATATTCGGACAATTCAAAGACTTCTCGGCCACAAGAACTTGCAGACCACGATGATCTATACCCACGTCGCGGGGAAGGAGTTCTACGGCGTTCAGAGCCCGCTCGACATGCTCAAGGGATAGGGCCGGTGCGCGAGGACCACGGAGGTTTGGGTCGTTTTTTGTGGACAGATTCCAGGGCCGGTGGTAGGAAAGAAGGGAGAAATACGAAAGGAGAGTGTGATGACCTATCTTATCCTTGGGGCAGGGATGCAGGGACGCGCGGTGATCTACGCGCTGCGGCGGCTGGACCCGGAGGCGACCGTCATCGTGGGGGACCTGAACACGGAGGCCGCCCGGGCGTTCGTGGACAGGGTTCGCATTCCCGCACCCATGTTTGTTCAGCTCGACGCCTCCGATTCGGCGGAGGTGGTGAAGTGGATGCAGAAGGCCGACGTGGTTCTCGACCTGCTTCCCATCGCCTTCACGGAGACGATGGCGGCGCTGGCGGTGGAGGCGGGAACACATCTCGTCAATACCTTCTACCCCGGGAGTATCGCCGGGCTTCATGAAGAGGCACGGAAGGCGGGGGTGGCGATCCTTCCCGAGATGGGAATGGATCCCGGGATCGACCTGGTCCTGGCCCATCGGCTGTTAGGGGAGTTCGACGAGGTGCGCGAATTCTATTCCTACGGGGCGGGAGTTCCCGAGCGGGAGGCCTGCGACAACATCCTGAACTACAAGATCAGCTGGATCTGGTCGGGGGTGCTGGATTCCTATATCCGCCCCGCCTACCTGATCGCCGACGGCCGGGAGGTTTCCCTCGAGCCCGACGAGGTTTTCCGGCCGGAGAATCTCCACGCCGTGACCCTTCCCGCCCTGGGGGAGCTGGAGGCCATCCCCAACGGGAACGCCCTCGCCTACGTCGATACCCTCGGTTTGAAGCGGGATTCCCTCCGTTCCATGGGACGTTATTCGCTGCGGTGGCCGGGCCATGCCGCCCACGTCCTCACGTGGCACCAGCTGGGCTTCCTGGAGAAGACGGTCAATCCGGCCCTGGGGATTTCCCCCTTCGAGTTCCTGGTGAAACATTTCGAGCCGCGCCTGCAATACCGGGAGGGAGAGCGGGATCTCGGGATCGTGGTAGTCAAGGCGGCCGGGGTGAAGGACGGGAAGAAGGTGACGATCACCGATAGTCTCATCGACCGGCGGGACCTGGAGACGGGCCTGTACGCCATGAACCGGATGGTGGGATTTTCGGCGGCCATCACGGCCCAAATGATTGCCGAGGGGGCCATCGCGGCCCGCGGGGTTCTTTCCCCCGCGAGGGACGTCCCGGTCGTCCCGTTCCTGGAGGCGCTTTCCGGGTTCGGCATGGAAATCGAGCGCGCGATCGACTACAATTAGAGAAAAACCTCGGGAGGACGCATGGACACGCCCACCGTCGCCGTCGCGACACTCGCCACCCAGTACAAGCGGAACCTTTTCCACAAGATCGATGCCATCTTTGACCTGTTCGAGATGGAGAAACGGATCCCCCGGCGGGGTTTCGCCGCCGTCAAGCTCCACTTCGGGGAGGAGGGGAACACAACGTTCGTCCGTCCCATCTTTCTGCGGCGGATCGTGGAAAACCTGAAGGCGATCGGGGCCCGCCCCTTCCTCACCGACACCTGCACCTTGTACGTGGGGGAGCGGAGTAACGCGGTGGAGCATCTCGAGCTCGCCGAGCGGCACGGGTTTGTCCCCCCCGTCGTAAACGCCCCGGTTCTCATCGCCGACGGCCTCCGTGGGAATTCCTACAAGGAGATCCCCGTCCGTGGGAAACACGTCGAGACGGCCTTCGTCGCCAAGGAGATCGCCGAGGCGGACGCCGTCATCGGGGTGACCCACTTCAAGGCGCACGAGCTTTCCGGCATCGGCGGCACCTTGAAGAATATCGGAATGGGATGTGCCGCCCGGAAGGGGAAGCTGGCCCAGCACTCCAACGTGGCCCCGAAGGTGAAGCGGAAGCGGTGCGTGGGCTGCAAGACCTGCGTGGCGGTCTGCGCCTTTCACGCCATCGCCATGGTGGACGGCAAGGCCCAAATCGATTCGGAGAAATGCGCCGGGTGCGGGGAGTGCATCACGGCATGTCCCCAGAAGGCCATCCAGATCCAGTGGAACGAGACGATCCCCGTTTTCCAGGAGAAGCTGGCGGAATACGCCCGGGCCGCCCTCATGGGCAAGGAAAAGACCAGCCTCTTTTTCAACTTCGTGTGGGAGATCAGCGCCATCTGCGACTGCAATCCCCATTCCGGGGCCCCCATCGCCCCCGGGATCGGGATCGTGGCCTCCACCGACCCGGTGGCCGTGGACCAGGCGGCGGTCGATCTCATCTGCTCCCCGCCGGAAGAGGTCCGGGAGGCCCTTCACCTGCCCTACGAAAGCATGGAAAACCCGTTCGAGAAGGCGTATCCGAAAACGGACTGGACGATCCACCTGAGGCACGCGGAGCGGATCGGCCTGGGACTGCGCCAATATACGATTGTCAATGTGGATTTTTTGTCCGCTAAAACCTAGTACCCCTTTGTGCATAACATAAAAATTTTGGGTATATTTGGGTATTTTTAATAAAGTTTATTATAATTTTGGTGAAATTTATTGCATTCAACATTTCTTTGTGTTAAGGGGAGACCAAATAGGAAGGCTAAGAGCAGGGTATGAAAGATGAAACTACACGACAAGAACTGGGGCGGAATCTTATCACTTCCCCGGACCAGATACCTTCTCTTTCCAATATCGCCCTTACCTTAATTCAACTTGTCTTGGATGAAGCTTTAAGTGCGGAAGAAATTGCCCAACATATTCTCCTAGATCCTGTTTTGTCCTCAAGGATCCTGAGGGCTTCTAATTCCCCCTTATTCGGTCTTCGGAAGCCTGTGTCTACCGTTTCCAGAGCTGTTTCTCTCCTTGGGAGAAAAATCATAAAGAACATAATCCTTACGTCAGTCATATTCGAAACCTTTAAGCTGGGTACCACCGAAGGTTTTAAGGCCTTCTGGAAACACATGATTGGTTGTGCCCTTGCCACCGAATGGTTTTGCTCCAGAGACGAAAACCTTCCGGATCCCGAAGAAGGTTTTTTGGGAGGATTGTTTCACGATATTGGAAAACTCATTGTCTATTCCCGTTACCCTCACATGATGGAAGAGGTCCTGGAGAGACTCTCGGAGCAATCCTATACCGACCAGCGGGCTGAGGCTCCTTTTATGGTCGAGAGTAAGATTTGGAAAGTAGATCACACTATTATCGGAAAATGGGCCATGGAGAAATGGAATCTTCCGAAACCGATGGTTGAAAGTGTTTGGCTCCACCATCAACCCTTTCTGATCGATGAGTCTACAAAGTCGCTTCCTCAGGTTATCCGATTTGCGGATGCGTTGTGTAATATCTACGGTATCGGGGAAAATTATTTCCTCAACAGTACCTACAAACTTGGATGTCATCTTCATTATACAAATACATTCAACACTGTCCGTGATTTCTGGAACATTGATGAGAAAGACATCCAGGATTTGCTTGGATACATCTACACAAAAATGGGGGAATACGCCCAGCTTTTTGAAATTGAGGCCGAAAAGGAGGAAACCTTTATTTCCATCCTTTGTAAGGCAAACTATGCTCTTGGGCGGATGCACTTGAAAGCAGAACAAGACCAGGCCCGCCTTCTTGTTCTCAATACCTGCATTGAAGCTGTTGCTCGTTTCCTCAGGATGTGTGCCTCCGATCCGACGTTAAAAACGCTGGTAGAAGCCACGTGGCAATTTATCTCTTCTGTCGCATTGGTAGATGAGCTTCTTCTCTATCTGCCCGTCGAACGAACAGGTAAAATCCACCTCTATAAGCAAACAAAGGAAGGAATAGTTGAAAAAGTATATGAGCCGAGAAACGAGGCCTTTGATCCTTATAGCACGCTTATGAATCACATTCCTTTTGTTGATGAAAAGGAAGATCTCAAGAACATTTTTGCTCATGGAGGTGCTGTCCTTAAGGAACCCACGCAAAGGGAGAAAAACGAAGCCGCTTCGTTTTTATGGGCAATTCCATTGTTTTTATCGGAAGCGGAGGGGAATCATGGTGGGCTCATATGCAAGGCCTCTTTAGAACCCGACAACAAGATTGATGAACCCGATCTCTCTTTTTATTTTCATAAACTTTCTTCTATCTTCCCATCTATGCTTGCCCTTATTTTGTCCCTTGAAAACGCTGGTGTTCGGGAGGAGAGACTTTCGGCATTTTCCAGCAAGCTCGGTGTCTTGGAAGAACGCATGATTCATCAACAACGCCTAGCACTTATTGGACAACTTGCTACCGGTGCCGCCCATGAAATCAATAATCCTTTGGCGGTGATCTCCGTGAAAGCCCAAATGCTTGAGAGAAGGCTTAGTGAGGAAGATCGGGAAAAATACATCAACGTAATCCTGGGTCAAACAGAGAGAATCGCAAAAATTACATCGGATTTGATGAATTTTGCAAAACCAACAAAGCCAAAACGGGAATCTGCGCGGCTCCGGGATATTGTGGACCAGGTCAAATCCGTCATTAGTGCCCGAGTCAATCTTCGAGACATTCAATTTTTGGATCATGTTCCTGAGCATCTCCCACTTATCTATGTGGATGTGAAGCAGATAGAACAAGTACTCATCAATCTTCTAATCAATGCGCGCCATGCCGTAAAATCTGGCGGAATGATAGAGATCTCTGCTGAAACGTCGAAAAATTATATTATTGTTTCCGTGAAGGACGATGGAATCGGCATTAGAAAGGAGGATTTACCGAAGATTTTCGATCCTTTCTTTACAACGAAAACAGAGGGGAAGGGAACGGGGTTGGGACTTCCTATTTCTCAGCGCATCATTGAAATCAACGGAGGAAAGATTACGGTTGAGAGTGTGGAAGGAGAGGGGACAACTTTTAGAGTGTGGCTTCCCATTGATCAAGGCTTGGTTTTGGGTAAATTGGACAAGCTCCAACCTGTCTGTCCTGAAGGCTCTGGTAAGATCGTACGTCGTATTCTTGTTGTCGAGGATGAGAAGTATTTAAGAGAGGAATTGAAAGAAAATCTTAGCCGGGAAGATACCCATGTGGATGCTGTTGAAGACGGTCTGGCGGCTATCGATTACCTTAAGAAAGATCATTATGATCTTGCTATCATCGACCTTGCTATGCCCGGAATGAATGGTGCTGAATTGGTCAGCTGGTTGAAAAAGAATGTACCTAGACTCCCTATTATTGTCATCTCGGCCGTAGCATCTGAAGAAGAAGTGAGAAAACTATACAAACTTGGCATCAAAGAATTCCTGAGAAAACCCTTTAAAATCGAAGATCTTCTTGCCATTGTGAAAAAGATAGGATAAGGGATTCTCATTTTGACATTGTTCCATCTTCTTGTTATAAAAATGCCGTAGCCCCCGTAGCTCAGGGGATAGAGCACAGGATTCCTAATCCTGGTGCCGCACGTTCGAATCGTGCCGGGGGCGCCACCATGTCCTTGAGAAATTACGATACTGAACCGTTCATGTGTGGGCATAGCAAGGAGGGGTGAAATTGAAAAAGCAGTGGATAGTTCTGGGTCTTGCTCTTTTCTTTTTCTTTTCCTTTTTCTCGCCCGGAAGAGCTCAATCGAAGATGCCGGTTAAGATAAATCTGAGGCAGGGAGAAGGGAATTACGTGGGCGAACGGTTGATGGCACTGGTTCGAAAGCGTATTGAAGACTCGGAATCATTGAAAATGGCCGGGGAAGAATCTTATATGCTAATCGTAGATGTAATAACGATGAAAATCAAAGGGCGGCCTAGTACCGCTTACTCGTATGTTGTAACCTTTAATGCTTATGGAAGATTGAGCCCCGTATTGATGCATCGTTTGGGTATCTGTGGGAATACGCGGGTCTATAATGCCGCGATGGACATTGTGAGTGATCTACAATCTCTTGCCGCAACGGTTCGGAAAAGGATGAAAAAACCCTCAGATTAGCGTGGTTTTTTAAGAGAAGATTGGTTTGACAACTTCTTAAGCCTTTGTTATTATAGGCGCCGGCGTGGGCGGTTAACTCAGGGGGAGAGTGCTACCTTCACACGGTAGAAGCCACTGGTTCAAATCCAGTACCGCCCACCATTTCAATTCGTAATTGAGGGAAGAGGGAATTTATGTCAGGCCATTCCAAATGGAGCACCATAAAAAGGAAAAAGGGCGCTCTCGATGCCAAACGGGGGAAGATCTTTACCAAACTCATCAAAGAGATTACCGTGGCGGCCCGTATGGGCGGTGGGGACCCCGAGAGTAACCCGCGCCTGCGGACGGCCATCGCCGCCGCCAAGGCGGAGAATATGCCCAAAGAAAACATCGAGCGTGCCATCAAGAAGGGGACGGGTGAATTAGAGGGAACCCAGTACGAAGAGCTGATTTATGAGGGATACGGCCCCGGCGGCGTGGCTGTCTTGGTGGAGGTTATGACGGACAACAAAAACCGGAGCATCGCGGAGATCCGCCATATCTTTTCCAAACACGGCGGAAACCTGGGCGAAAACGGCTGCGTGTCCTGGATGTTCGATAAGAAGGGGCTTCTGGTCTTTTCCAAGGACCAGGTGTCGGAGGATGATGTCATGGCGGTGGCGTTGGAGGCCGGTGCCGATGATATCAAGGAAACCGAGAAGGAATACGAGGTGATCGTCGAGCCTTCCGAGTTCGAGACGGTCAAAGAGGCCTTCGATAAAGCAGGCATTCCTTACCTGGTGGCCGAGATCAGTATGGTTCCTCAAAACACAATCGCCTTGGAGGGGAAAGACGCGGAGAAGATGCTCAAACTGATGGACGCCCTCGAAGATTCGGATGATGTTCAGCATGCTTATGCGAACTTCGACATCTCCGAGGCGATCATGGAAACCCTGTGATATGGTTTGCCCTCAATGAAGGTGCTCGGGATCGATCCCGGCTCCTATATTACCGGTTACGGTGTTGTTTTTTCCAAAGATCAGATACCCCACTATGTGACTCATGGTCTCATCAAGATGCGGAAGAACACCCCGCTTTCAGAGCGTTTGAGGGGGGTGTTCAGGGGAATTGCTGAGGTCATCGAGACCTACACGCCGGATGTTCTGGCCATCGAGAAGGTCTTTTTTGCCAAGAATCCCCGCTCCGCCCTCATGCTGGGCCACGCCAGGGGGGTGGCGATGCTTCCCGGTATTTTGAAGCAAATAGAGATTCACGAGTACAGCCCGCTGGAGATCAAACAGGCCGTTGTGGGATATGGACAGGCCACCAAACAGCAAGTTTTGGAGATGGTGACGCGCCTTCTATCCATCGAGGAGACGCTGACGTTTGACGGGGCCGACGCCCTCGCTGTCGGTATCTGCTGTCTCCAGCATCTTCAGGGCGGGTTTTACAAAAGGGGTGTGATGTGATTGCGTGGTTGAAGGGGGCGCTCGTCGAGAAAAAGGTGGATGAAGTCGTCCTCAACGTCGGGGGTGTCGGGTATCAGGTCCATGTTCCCCTTTCCACCTATTACACCCTTCCGGAGGACGGGGTGGAGGTGGCCCTTCTCATTTACACGCACGTGAGGGAAGACCAGATCAGTCTCTACGGGTTCGCGACCGAGGCGGAACGGGAGTGGTTCAAACACCTCATCCGCATTTCCGGGATCGGGCCCCGGCTCGCCGTCAATATCCTGTCGGGGATTTCTTCGGAGGACTTGAAACTCGCCATCGCCTCGGGTGACGCCACGCGCCTCCAGGCCATTCCGGGGATCGGAAAAAAGACGGCCGCCCGGATGGTGGTGGAGCTGAGGGAGCTCTACCCTTCTCTGGGCACGGGCGGGACCCTCTCCGAGGCCCCGATTCCCGAGGATGCCGCCACGCTTTTTTCGGACGCGGTTTCGGCCTTGACGAACCTGGGTTTCAAACCCCAGGAGGCCTCGAAGACCGTGAGGAAGATTCTGTCCGGGGGAGGAGAGGCCCTTTCTTTGAAAGATGTAATCAAAGCCGCCTTGAAATCGCTCCAGAGGTAGGGGTTGGATGGAAGAGGTAGCCCGTTCCACATTGACACCCAGGCGAACGGCGGAAGACGCCGCCACGGAGCCGAGTATTCGTCCCCGAACCCTCGAGGAATATATCGGGCAGAAGAAGGTGAAGGAGCGGCTCGGGATTTACCTCCAGGCGGCGAGAAATCGGGGTGAAAGCCTGGATCACGTGCTCCTCTATGGTCCCCCCGGCTTAGGGAAGACGACCCTGGCCCATATCATCGCCAATGAGATGGGAGTTCACATTCTCGCCACGTCCGGGCCCGTCATCGAGCGTCCGGGGGATCTGGCGGCGATTTTGACCAATCTTTCACCGGGGGATGTCCTGTTCATCGACGAGATCCACCGCCTCAGCCACGTGATCGAGGAGATTCTCTATCCAGCCATGGAGGAATACCAGATCGACGTGGTGATCGGGCAGGGGCCGGCCGCCCGCTCCATCAAGCTGGACCTCGCACCGTTCACCCTGGTGGGCGCGACGACCCGGGCGGGGATGCTGACGTCGCCCTTGAGGGATCGTTTCGGGATTGTGCAGCGCCTCGATTTCTATTCCGTGGAGGACCTGACGACCCTCGTCCTTCGAACCGCGAAGATCCTCGCCATCGCCATCACGGAGGAGGGGGCTTTCGAGATCGCCTCCCGGTCGCGGGGCACGCCGAGGATCGCCAACCGCCTGCTGAAGCGGGTGCGTGACTTCGCCGAGGTCAAGGCGGATGGAACCATCACCAAGGAAGTGGCGGATGCCTCCTTGTCCGCCATGGAGATCGACAAGCGGGGATTCGACCCCATGGACCAGCGGCTGCTTCTGACCATCCTCGACAAGTTCGACGGGGGACCTGTGGGAATCGAGACGTTGGCCACGTCCCTCAGTGAGGACAAGGAGACTATCGAGGATGTCTATGAACCGTACCTGATTCAGAAGGGGTTCATCAAGCGCACACCCCGGGGGCGTGTGGCCACACCTGCGGCGTTCGCCTATTTCAATCGCCCTCTCAAAGGGCAGAAAACCCTTTTTTGACGGCTCCTATTCCTCGGGGGTTTTCTTGCGGGGCAATCGTAATCGGACGACCTGTCCGGGTTTCCCGATGTTCTCTACCTTTTTCCCGTTGAAGGTGATGTCGATACCCCCCGCGTTTCCGATCAGCAGCTCGACGAATTTGTCCAC
>CAZOBB010000034.1:0-5073 GCA_964577975.1 uncultured Thermodesulfobacteriota bacterium
ATGTGCGGCATAGCAGGTATTTTTAATCTCGACGGCGCCCCGGTTCCCCACCGGCAGATCAAGGCCATGACCGATGCCATGGCGCATCGCGGGCCGGACGACGAGGGGCACTATATCGACATCAACCTCGCGCTGGGACACCGGCGACTGGCCATCATTGATCTCTCTCCCGCGGCGCACCAGCCCATGGCCAACAAGGACGGCAGCGTGGTGGTGGCCTACAACGGGGAGATCTACAACTACCTGGAACTCCGGGCCCAGCTCCAGGCCCGGGGCCATACCTTTCATTCCAACTCGGACACGGAAGTGCTTCTTCACGGTTACGAGTCGGAAGGGATCGAGTTCATCGAGCGGCTCAACGGCATGTTCGCCTTCGCCCTCTGGGACGCCGGCAAACGGACGCTCTACCTGGGGAGGGATCGTTACGGGATCAAGCCCCTTTACTGGGCGATGCGTGGGAAAACCCTCATCTTTGCCTCAGAGATCAAGGCAATCCTGACGCATCCGGCCGTTGAAAGGGACGTCAACCTGGACGCCCTCAACGAGTACTTCACCTTCCAGAACCTGTTTCGCTATCACACCCTTTTCAAGGGGGTCAACCTCCTTCAGGCGGCTTCTGTCCGATGGATCAGCGAGCGCGAACCTGTATTAAAAAAGCGGGTCTGGTGGGACTACGACTTTACCCGCCGGGACGAATCCATGACCTTCGAGGAGGCGGTGGAAGAGACGCGGCGGCTCTTCCGCCAGGCCGTGACGCGGCAGCTCATCAGCGACGTTCCCGTGGGAAGCTACCTCTCGGGGGGGATGGATTCGGGCTCCATCACCGCCGTGGCCAGCCGGGAGATCCCGCGCCTGGCCACCTTTACCTGCGGGTTCGATATGTCCTCCGTCACGGGGGTGGAGGCCAACTTCGACGAGCGCCGGGAGGCGGAGCTCATCGCCTGCCATTTCAAGACGGAGCACTACCAGCAGGTGGTGAACGCGTCGGACCTTTCCTGGGCCCTTCCGAAGGTCGTCTGGCATCTGGAAGACATCCGGCTTGGCATGAGCTACCCCAACTATTACGTGGCCCGGCTCGCCTCGCGTTTCGTGAAAGTCTGCCTGTCCGGGGCCGGGGGGGACGAGCTGTATGGCGGGTATCCCTGGCGATACTACCGGGTCTTCAAGGCCATCGGGCGGGACGACTATTTCCAGCAGTATTACGCCTTCTGGCAGCGCCTCGTCCCCGACGAGGAGAAGTCCCGTCTCTTCCGGAACGATGTCTGGCGGAGGATCGACGCGAAGGATACTTTCCGGACCTTCAGCCGGGTGTTCACCTTTAACGATTCGCTCAGGTACGACTCTCCCGAGGAGCACATCGCCAACGCCCTCTACTTCGAGATCAAGACCTTCCTGGCGGGGCTTTTCATCGTGGCCGACAAGCTTTCCATGGCCAACTCCCTGGAAGAACGGGTTCCCTTCATGGACAACGACCTGGTTGCCTTTGCCCAGAAGGTGCCGGTCCGGTTCAAGCTGGCCAACCTCGAAAAGATGAAGCGCCTCGACGAAAACGAGACGAAGAAACTGCGGCGCTTCCGGGACTTCGACGACGGCAAGAACGTGTTGCGAAGGGCCATGGCGGACTTCCTGCCGGAACAGATCATAAAGCGGAGGAAACAGGGATTCTCCGCGCCGGACGAGTCGTGGTATCGCGGGGAAAACCTCCGGTACGTGCAGGAAATCCTCTTGGATAAGAAAGCGGTTTACCGGGATTTCCTCGATCCGAACTATGTGGCGAAAATCGTGGAGGAACACACGGCGGGCCGGGCAAACCATCGCCTTTTGATCTGGTCGTTCCTCTGCTTCGAGTGGTGGTGCCGGATCTTCCTGCTGGGGCAGAAAGTGGCATAGAAGGGGGCTTGACAGGTGTTCCGTAAGTGTTACACTATTTGTTGAGACCGTGATTGGAGGAATCTGTTTCATGCCAACGCAAAATCCGCGCATAAATGTTGTATTGGATGATTATCTCTACAAAAAGATCCAGCTCCTTGCCGAAAAGGAAAGTGTCTCCTTGTCGTCAAAGGTGAGGGATTTACTGAGAGAGGCCTTGGAAATTCGGGAAGATATCGTCTTGTCGGCTTTCGCCGAAGAGAGGGAGAACTCTCTCCGCGAGAAGAAGACTTTACCCCACGATGAAGTGTGGAAATAGATTTAAATTCACCGTGTCATGTCTTTCAAGCTGCAATACCATGAGGACGTCAAAACTCGTGACCTGCCCAAGATAGACGGAAGAATAAAAAAGATCATAAAAAAAGCCATAGAAGAAAGGCTGGCAACACGCCCTGAAGCTTATGGAAAACCCTTGCAAAAAACCCTCAGGGGCTACTGGAAATTGAGGGTCGGTGATTATCGCGTGATTTTCAAAATAATAGACGATTCGGTTCTAGTCCTTGGCATTATTCATCGCAGAGATGTTTATAATCTCATCGAAAAACGCAAATAAAAGAGAGAAACCCGGGGGCAGGTCTTGAAATTGTCAACAGCCGAAACGGCCCCAGGAACGAGAGGGTTTGGATGGACTATTTAATTGAGACGAACATCTGTGTCTTCGTGCCGATCGCGGCCCAGGCTCTGAGCCGTGACATTGTCTTACTCACGAACAATACAAGGGAATTCCAGCGCGTCGAAGCGCTCAAGGTGGAAAACTGGGTTGAATAAGGCATCATAAGCTTTCAGCTCTGAGCTTTGAGCTTTTTGTTATCCACGTAATCTGCGGATTTTCCAGGCGTGTTCCCACGAACAGAACCCGGGTTTCTTGACGGGAAAGGTTGACACGTATATAATACGTGTTACAGAGAGAAGGGGGGGAAGTCTCGAATGCGCAAAAAACTTACACTGACGATAGACGAAGAGGTTTACAACGGCCTTCGTAAAAACATCGGACCGGGAAAGATCAGCCGTTTCATCGAGGGGTTGGTTCGTCCACACGTGGTCAAAAAAGATATTTATGCCGCCTACAGGGAAATGGCGGCGGACCAGGTACGGGAGGCCGAGGCCCTCGAGTGGGCCGAGGCAACGTTTGGGGACGTGAACGATGAAGCGAGGTGAGGTTTGGTGGGTCAACTTCGACCCTTCCATCGGTGGTGAAATACGTAAACGCCGTCCCGCGGTGGTCGTGAGCAACGACGCCGCGAATCAATTCCTCAACCGGGTCCAGGTCGTGCCGTTGACGAGCAACGTGAGCAGACTCTACCCGAGTGAAGCGTATATCAACCTCCAAGGGAAGAAGGTAAAGGCCATGGCCGACCAACTCACGACGGTGAGCAAAAGGCGGCTGACCGGGCGTGCGGGAACGGTTATCCCCGCCGAGATGGAATCGATAGACCAGGCGATAAGGATTCAACTGGATTTGTGAAACATGGGGTCATGAAACATGGGGTTAGGTCTTGAAATTGTCAATATTTTCGGATGGATGGGGCATCGGTTCGGGGTTGACAAAAGCTCCAAGCTTAAAGCTGAAAGGCAGTGACGAGTAAAAAGTGACGAGTAGGGAGGAAGTGAGGGAGGGAGCGAGAGAGGAAAGAGAGAGGCAAAAGGCAAAGGGCAAAGGGCGAAGGGCGAAGGGCAATAGGAGGCTGAAAGCCGCTGGCTTGAAGGGTTAGGGGTTAAAGAGAGGGCGTGACAAACCAAAAGATCTGTGACGGTGAAGGTAAGATAGGTGGATCCGGGGGGTAGAGTCTGCAAAATATATCACCTATAGTCACTGCTGTCTCACAAATTTTTGAATAGGGGCAAAGAGGTTATTGGGGGCTGGATTTTTAGAGGCACCTTCCGAAAGAGATCAAGCAGATCTCTCCTTTCAAACAAGCTGAGTTGAAGCACTCTTAACATTTGGTGGATTGTCCACCCGATTTTTGCTTTGAACTTGATATAGGAAAGTAAAAGGTAGACACACAAGGCAACCCAGATTTGGGTCATGACCGCATTTCTGGAAGTACCAAAGAAGGTTTTGATTTTCAGGTTCTGCTTGATCCATTTGAAGAATATTTCAATCTGCCAGCGTTCTTTGTAAAGCTCGGCCACGGTTTTAGCCGGCAAATGAGAGGCGTTGGTCAGGAAACGGTACATGTGCCCGTCGTCAGAATAGTAAGTTACCAAACGATACTTTCTTAGCGTATCCCCCAGGAGAATCTCACGGTCTTCAATCACGCCGACTGATTTCCTGCCCCTGCGCTTTTTCAAAGGAACGATGTCAGCATTGCTTTTGAGCCGAGTAACAAAGAAGATTTCATTCCTGCTCAATTCCTCAAACCAGGTGTCATCATTGAACCCTCTGTCGAACACGACGGTGGATCCTTTGGGTAACTGCAGGGTTCTGGCCCAGTTGATTTCATGACATGAACCTTCCGTCATGTCGATGAATGTCGGCAGATAACCATCAGCATCCAACCCGGCATGGAGTTTTATCGCTCCTTTCGTTTTACGAAACGTAGCCCAGGGAAATACTTCCAGGCAAAGATCTATCGTCGTACTGTCAAGCAGATAGAGATTTTTCATCTTGAAACGATTGCCAGGAGCCAAACCTTGACATCGTTTTAGCATCGTATTGAATAGGGCTTCATACATGGAGGCTGGTTGTTTCTCATTGGTCCTGGCAAGCGTAGCCCGGGAAATATTGGCAAATCCCAGATGGTAGAATTTCTTCCCATGAGCCGCCATGTTGGCAACAATGTCTCTAAGACTTCTGCGACCCGTCAGTTGTCCCATGAAAAGAGCTCCAAACTGGGACCAACGATTGAAAGAACGGAATCTCTGACCCACATGATGCTCTCTTGCCAGTATCTCAAATTCATGTCTCGGAAATATTTGTAGCAGTTGATGAAAGATTGTGTTACTATGGGCCATGGCTTGGATCTCCTTGCTTTTGTTATGGTTTCTGCTAAAAACATTATAACACAAGGGGCTCTCCAAGCCTATTTATTTCTGCATCTATGACCATTTGTGAGACAGCTGTGATCATTTATCAGGAGAAACGCATGAAAAATACGGGAGAAAATGGGATCAAAAACAGGGCTATTTGTCAAGGGGAAAGAT
>CAZOBB010000035.1:0-3112 GCA_964577975.1 uncultured Thermodesulfobacteriota bacterium
ATCGTCGAATTTCTTCACCTTCCCCCTCTTCGTGATGAACTCGGCGGCAAACCGCTGATCCGTAATCAGCATCCGGCAGGTTTCACAGACGTCCTCCTCCGGGTAGATATCCACGGGTTTCGGATTCTTGCTCCCCCGGCACCCCGGCAGGAAAAGAAGAATCGTAAGCACGATGAGGCAGAGGGAGTGTTTACGTTTCACGGTACCTCCTCCCGCGCCCCGGCATTCTTGTTCCGGGCCCCTTCATGGGAAGCCTTCAGGATTCTCAAGTAAACCTCCTCCAGGGGGGGCTCCAAAGTCCCGAACCGCTCGATCTGGGCCCCGTTCTCCACAAGGGCGTTCAGGATCTTGAAACGGTCCTCGACCCTCTCCGTGGAAAAGGAAAATCCCCGGCTGTCGTTCAATAGATCCTTCGCCCCGTTCTTCCGGGCAATCCTGATCCAGGTATCCGATAATTCCAGGAACGTTACGTAGAATCGGTAAGTGGGAAGGATGGCCTTTTTCATCTCCTCGATGGTCTGAAGAGAGACCAGTTTCCCCTCGTCGATGATCGCCACCCGGTCCGCGATGGCCTCCGTTTCCGACAAAAGATGCGTAGCCAGGATGATGGTCTTACCTTCCTCGCGTAACCGGCCGATCACCCGTCTGAATTGCAATACCCCCTCCGGATCGAGGTTCACCGTGGGTTCATCCATGATCAAAATATCCGCCCTCGGGAGAAACGCCACCGCCAGCGCCAGGCGTTGCAACATCCCCCCCGAATACTCCCCGATGAACTTGTCCCCCACGTCTCCCATCCCCATCTCCCGCAAGGCCCTTTCCCCCGTGTCCGAGTTCAACCCCCGAAGTTGGGAGAAAAAATGGATTACCTCCCCCGACTTGAGGGTATCCGGAAACAAGACCCGCTGAGGGAGATAACTCATCCTCTGCCGCGCTTCGGTGGCAGACTCACCCATATCGAAATCAGCAACCAGGACCCGCCCTTTTGTCGGCCGCAAAAGCCCCACCATCATTTTCAGGATTGTCGTCTTCCCGCTCCCGTTGGGCCCCAGAAGGACGAAAACCTCCCCTTTCCCCACCTCAAAAGAGACATCCTGGACGGCGGTCGTTTTTCCATACACCTTGGTCACGTGCTCTACTTTCACCATACGCGATTCCCTTTTCCGAAAACCAGGATGGAGATCCCCAGAATCAGCACAGAAAAAACCATCAAAATCCCCTTCGCACCTTTAGAGGGACACCCCCCCGCTTTTTTCAACTTGGCAAAGAGCTTGTCCATCTCTTTTATCTTCACCGGGTGCATCAAAGGATAGGGATCAATGGCCTCCTTCGTCACCTCGATGATGGGAAGGGCCTTTTCGGCGATCGCCATCGCCTGCGCCGCCGGACTGAAGAGATACAAACGATAGGCGGGATAATCCGCCACCAGGTATTCAAAGATATCCTGAAGGACATGCGGCGTATCCCCCACCCCATCTCCGTCGAGATCGTACCCCTTGTAATCGCTCCAGTAATTTCCTCGTTTGCTTTTATAAAACTTGTTGTTCCTTCCCTTCTGCGTCCCCCCTCTTAACTGAAGCTCCGACAAGTTGTCAATAAAATTATTCTCATAGATCGTGTTCAACTCGGAATTTTCCAGCAACACCGCCGCCCTATCGTTCCAGATGACCATGTTCCCCCGAACGTCCGCCTTCAGGGCCTGGTCGAAATAGAGCCCGATGGTATTGTCCACCACGAGATTGTCATGACACTCGCAAATCCTTGCGTCCTGCCAAAGCACCCCATAAGCCCGGAACCCCCGGTTGTGGGCAAAGACATTCCGGTTCCATTTCATGTGCTTGGAGTACATCACGGCGGCCCCGGCCACGTTATGGGTCAGTAAGTTATCGATAAAGGCATTATGTTTCGAATACATATAATGCAGGCCGTACCGGGTATGATGAATCCAGTTTCCCTTGATGGTTCCGTAATTGGCGAAAGAGACGTAGATCCCATCCCGGGCGTAGCGGATCTCGTTCCCCTCGATGAGATAATAGGCCGAATCCCACAGATGGATCCCGTTGCCGCGATCCTCCTGTACCTCATATTTCCGCCCCTCGATCAGGTTGTTCCGGAAGATGCAGTGATCCGATTGGTAAAAGTAGCATCCGAAACAGTTGTCATAAAACTCGCAGTTTTCCACCACACTGCGATTGCACTTTTTGAACTTGATGCCCGAATCGTCCCGGGTCAGATCTCGCCCTCCTCCCTTGACCACAAATCCCTTCAGGAGACAATCATCCCCCATGATCATGACCGCCGTGCCCTTCTTTTCTCCCTGAATCACGGGTCTCCCCTCACCAATCAGCTTGAGTCCCTTCTTGCGGATCACAAGATTCCCTTTGTAGATTCCGGGGCCCACGAGAATGGTGTCCCCCTCCGAGGCCGCATCGACAACCGATTGCAAAAGGACGTTATGCGCACCTGCGTCCCTCACCCGGATCACTTTCCCGTGAGCAATCCCACCCAGGAAGCACCAAGCCACGAAACCCAGAAGAAAGGCTGAAAATGTTCTTTGATGACTACACACGACTCTCCTGCCTTTACCTATCCAGAAATCCCGAACGATTCTTCCTTTCAAAAGAGCCCCTTGGGTCCGGTCGGGTATGCCGGACCCAAAGGGGAAAGGAGGGAGAGAAAGCGCGATGACTATTCCATCATCGTCGCCCGGACTCCGGCCGATCCTGCTTTAATATACCATTGCCACGCCTGGTTCAGATCGATGGAAAGCTCCTTCGAATATTCACCCTTGTCCATCTTCTCCTTGCACTTGTTGAAGAGATCCTCCGCCTTGTTGAACCAGAAGAGGGCATCGTTGATCTCGTTCGCCTGAAGCTCCGAGGCGTTGGGCAAAATCTTTTTCAGCTTTTCCGCCACACCGGCGACAATGTCCCGCGTCTGTTTCGCATTCTTATAAGCCTCCTCGCAGAGAGCCTTGTAATCCGTCCGTCCGATGGCCTCTTGCTGGGCCATGGCCGGGAGCACCGCTCCCAGCACCATGACCACGACAAAGGCCAGAACGGAGAAAGAAATCACTCTTTTCATTTTCCTTCTCCTTCAAATGTTAGGCAGT
>CAZOBB010000036.1:0-3071 GCA_964577975.1 uncultured Thermodesulfobacteriota bacterium
CTCTCCGCAAAGCGGGGAGAGATCCTGGGGCTGGTTGGAGAATCGGGATGCGGAAAGAGCGCGCTGGCGTTATCCATCCTGCGCCTCGTGCCTCAACCTCCGGCGTTCTTCGCGGGAGGACAGATCCTATTCGAGGGGCAGGATCTTCTCCAACTGGACAAGGAGGAGATGCGGCAGCTGCGGGGCAACCGGATCAGCATGATCTTTCAGGAACCCATGACCGCCCTCAACCCCGTTTTCACCATCGGCAATCAGCTCTCGGAGGTCTTTCAGGTTCACCAGGGGCTCAATCGCAGCCAGGCGCTGAAACATTCCATCGAAATGCTCAAAATGGTGGGGGTTCCCGCCCCTGAGCGGCGCATCAGAGAATACCCCTATCAGCTCTCCGGGGGAATGCGACAACGGGTGATGATCGCCATGGCGCTCGCCTGCCAACCCGCCCTCCTCCTGGCTGACGAACCTACCACGGCCCTGGACGTTACCATCCAGGCCCAGATCCTCGATTTGATCCTCAAGCTGAGAGATGAACTTGACACCACGGTGCTTCTGATCACGCACGACCTGGGCGTGGTGGCGGAAACAACGGAAAGAGTCGCCGTCATGTACACGGGCAAGATCGTCGAAGAAGCCGAAACGGTCGTCCTCTTCGACGAGCCATTGCATCCCTACACGCGGGGTCTCCTGGCAGCCATTCCCAGTGTCGAGGTGGAGATCGAAAACCGGGAGTTGCACGAGATCAAGGGGGTGGTTCCCAGCCTTACCAACCTGCCGGCTGGATGCAGCTTCGCTCCCCGCTGCCATCTTCGGGAGTCCATTTGCGACGAGAGGGAACCGGAACTGGTCGAAATACATCCGGGACACCGGGTCGCCTGTTGGAGGGTCGGCCATGGCTGAGATGCTCCGGGTCCATAACCTTGTCAAACATTTCCCCGTGAGACAGGGATTCTTCGGCCGATCCCGGGGAAAGATTCACGCCGTGGACGGAGTCTCCTTCACCCTGGAGGAGAATCAGACCCTCGGCCTGGTGGGAGAGTCGGGGTGCGGCAAATCGACGATTGGGTTTTGCATTCTGAGACTCATTCAGCCGACTGCCGGTGAAGTGTGGTTCGAAGGGCATAACCTGGTCACCGCTCCCCCGGAAACCTTGAGGCAGCTTCGAAAGGAACTCCAGATCGTCTTCCAGGATCCCTTCGGATCCCTCAACCCGCGAATGACCGTAGCCCAGATCGTCGAGGAACCGTTGCTCAACCACCTCAATCTTCCGGCCTCACGCCGCCGGGAGATGGTGGCGGAAAGCCTCTCCATGGTGGGATTGCTCCCCGAGCACGCCACCCGCTTCCCCCACGAGTTCTCGGGCGGGCAACGTCAGCGTATCTGTCTCGCCCGGGCCCTGATCCTCCGCCCCAAGGTCATCATCTGCGACGAACCGGTTTCGGCCCTGGATGTCTCGGTCCAGGCCCAGGTCCTCAATCTCCTCTCCCGGCTCCAGAAGGAATTGAAACTCTCCTACCTTTTCGTCTCCCACGACCTGGCCGTCATCCGTCATGTAAGCCATCGCGTTGCCGTCATGTATCTGGGGCAGATCGTGGAAGAGGCGGACGTGAAAGAGCTCTACTGCCGCCCGCTGCATCCTTACACCCAAGCCTTGCTCTCGGCCGTTCCCGTCCCCAACCCCCGAAAACGGCGACGACGGATCCTTCTAGAGGGAGACGTTCCCAGTCCTCTCAACCCCTCCCCGGCCTGTCGATTTCACTCCAGGTGCCCCAGCGCCATGGAGATCTGCCGGGAGACGGCACCTTCGTTACGACCGATCGGAAAGGGTCATCGGGTCGCCTGCCACCTCTACGATGAAACCCGGCCCGCTCCAGCGGAGCCGAGAGACAAGCAAACCCCTTCGGCAATCCCCGGAGGGAACACCACAAACCAAACCATTTAAAAGGAGGGAATCATGAGTCATTGGAAGAAATTTTGGTCGGCAATCGGAATCATCACCTTAGTCCTTGCCCTTTTCGCGGGCACGGCCGCCGCCAAGAAGGACGTGCTGGTCGTGATGCAAGAGGCCGAACCGGTGGGGCTCGACCTGATGCGAAGCTCCATCCAAACCACCATGAGCGTCTGCTACAACATCCACGACACCCTGTTTGCCCCCCAGGAAGACGCCTCGGTCAAGCCGCGCATCGCGGAGAGTTGGGAGAAGGTGGATGACCTGACCTGGAAGATCCACATCCGCCACGGCGTGACCTTTCACAACGGGGAACCGGTCAACGCCCAGGCCGTCAAGTTCTCCTTCGACCGCGCCTTCAAGGACAGTCTGAAAAATCCCCACAAGGGGAAACTCTCCGCCTTCAAGGAAGTCAGGGTCCTGGACGATTACACCATTCTCATTTCCACCAAAGAACCCTATGCCCCGGGCTTATACATCCTGGGATATTACCTGCCCATCGTGCCTCCGAAATACATCGCCAAGGTTGGGGACGAAGAATACAACATCCATCCCATCGGATGCGGCCCCTATAAACTGGAGAAGTGGGTGCGGGGCGAAAAGATCGTTCTGACCCGCTACGAGAAGTACTACGGCCCCAAGCCCGCCTTTAAAAAGGTCATCTTCAAGGGCGTTCCGGAAGAGTCCTCCCGCATCGCCGCCCTTCTCACGGGCGAAGCCGATGTCATCAGCGGGGTCTCCATCCATCAGAGAAAAAAGATTCTTGCCTCGGGGAAGGCGTACCTGACCAACCAGATGGGGGTGATGCCCTATATAGGCATGAACACCTATAAACCTCCCTTCAACGACGTCAGGGTCCGCCGGGCCATGAACTACGCCATCAACCGCCAGCTCATCAACAAGGCACTGTTCAATGGAAAGGCCATTCTCTGCCCCGGCCCCATAAGCCCCCGCACCTCCGGCCACGACCCGACACTGAAGCCCTATCCCTATGACCCCAAGAAGGCAAAGAAGCTGCTTGCCGAGGCGGGCTATCCCAACGGATTCAAGACGCGTCTCGCCTACCCCACCTATATGTCCCAGATCCAGGAACAGGCGGAGGCCATCGCGGCGGACCTGGCCAAAGTAG
>CAZOBB010000037.1:0-14941 GCA_964577975.1 uncultured Thermodesulfobacteriota bacterium
CGCCCTCCGGGATGTCCCTGGCGTCGATGTAAACGTATCCTTCTGGGAGCGGCGGCACGGTGATCCCGAGAATCCTGGCCCGGGGTCGATCGGACCGGAGGAGACGGGCGTAGAGGAGCCCCTCGAAGGTGTAGTCAGAGATGTAACGGGCCCGTCCCGCCAGCTTCTCGACGGCGTCAACCCTCCGAACGGGTCTACTGATATTCTCCGTCATCATGGTATCCTATCCTCGTTTGCTTGCCCCGTGAAATGGACGCCGTCACAGCGAAGCGAATTTCACCGGGGTTGCGTTTGTCTCGTTTGGCTCAGTCTGAAGTCCGAAAGCGCGGCCACCGGCCACTAAGCAAAAAGACTTCGGTCTTCGACCTTCAACCTCTCTCACTTGTCAAGTTTCCCTTCGCCCTTTGCCCTTTGCCTTTTGCCTTTTACTTACCTTTCCTTCCCCATCTCCGCTCTCCACTCTCTCAGCCACCGGTAGAGAACCGCCGTCTCGGAAACGGGTCGCAGGTCCCACTGCCCGGATGCGTCCGTCCTCCAGGTGACCTCTTTCAGCTCGAGGGTGTCCGCCTCGAACACCAGCCGCATCGCCGCATCCTCCGCCACGATCCCGGCCCCGTCGCTCTCGAAGACGACGATACGCCCGTCCAGCGCGGCCTCCATCCGGGACGCCGAGGTAAAGTGGACGCCGGTTCCGTGGGCCTCGAAGCTCTCCCGGCTCAGGTGAACCTTCACCTTGTCCCGGTAGGGGGCGCCGGCGGTGGGGCAGAAGGTCTCGCAGTTGCCGCACTCGTTGCAGAAATCGGCGATGTTGACCACCTGGACCGGCTGGGTCACGGCCCCCGTTCCGACGCGGGAAACCCGCGTCTCTCCCGCGTCCCGGGCCAGGTGAAGCAACGGATAGGTCACGGGGGTCACGGTCAGCGCCACGTTGGCCCGGTTCGGACAGACGGTGACGCAGATGCCGCAGTAGAGATCACACTGGAAGCACCGGGCGGCCTCCGTCCGGGCCTGGTCCTGCGTGAATCCGCGGGTGGAAAGCTCGAAATCAAGGCGCTCGCCCGGGGGGCGGTGATCCACCGAAGGGCCAAATTCCCGCCGGGCCTGCTGAATTCTCAACGCCGTAATATCGGGGCGGCGATTATATACCGGAATCCATCCCGCGGAGGGTTCCGCGCCGAGGGCGCACACGATGGCCCGCGCGGCTTTGCGTCCGTCCCCAATGGCCTCCACGAGGGACGCCGCTCCCCGCAGGGCGTCCCCGCCGGCGAAAACCCCTTCCAAGGAAGTCCGATAGGTGGCGAGATCCGCCTTGAGTCCCCCCTCCGGAAGGAAATCGGCCCGCGTCCGCTGTCCCACCGCCACAATAACGCTGTCCGCGGGGAGGGCCAGGGTCTGGCCTTCCACCTTGATCGGCCGCCGCCGTCCCGAATCGTCCGGCTCCCCGAGGCGCATCCGGGCCGCCTCGATCCCTGTGACCCGGCCGTTTTCCACGAGCACCCGTTCCGGGGCGGCCAGTTCCACCAGGCGGACCCCCTCCTCCAGGGCCTCCCGGATCTCATCGGCGTCCGCCGGCATTTCCCGGCGGGTCCGGCGGTAGAGGATCGTAACCTCGCCCGCCCCGCCGACCAGCCGGCGGGCGGTTCGGGCCACGTCCATGGCGGCATTGCCACCGCCGATGACGACAACCTTCCGCCCAAGTTCCACCGATCGTCCCTCCCGGACGGCCCGCAGGAAGGTTAGCTGATCGAAAACCCCCGGCGCATCCATGCCGGGCAGGTCGAGGGTGACCGCCTCCTGGGCCCCCACGGCCACGTAGACCGCCTCGTGGGTGTCGCGAATCTCCTCGAACCGGGCCCGGTCGACACGGGTTCCCGCGTGGAGGGTCACACCGAGAGAAAGGATCCGGTCGATATCTTCTTTCAGGCTTTTCGCATCCAGCCGGAAGGCGGGAATGGCCCGGGCTGCCAGTCCGCCCGGCGTCGTCTCGGCCTCGTAGAGATCCACGCTGTATCCCTCCAGGGCCAGAAAGAAGGCGCAGGTCAGTCCGCTGGGACCGGCCCCGATGACCGCCACCCGCTTCCCGCGGGGGGGAAGGGGACTAAGCGGCATCCCGCCGGTGGCTTCCGCCACGGCGCGCTTGATCTCCCGGATACGGACGGGGCGGTCGTAGTTCATCCGGGTGCATTGATACTGGCAGAGGTGTGTACAAACCCTTCCCTGCACGGCGGGAAAGGGATTGGTGGCCAAGATGGTGCGGAAGGCGTCGTCAAACCGTCCCTCCCGTGCCTCGTGCACGTATCTCGGGATGTCCTGGTCGGCGGCGCAGGCCGTTGTGCAGGGGGCCCCCGCGCAGTCGAAACGGGTCAGGGGACGGTCCGTCTTGATCCCCCGGTAGGGAAACGCCTCTTTCCGATAGAGGTCTCCTTCCACCACCTCCGCCGCATAGCGTTCGAGATTGAGCAACCGCGCCGCGGCCGTGTTATCCGTTCCCGCCCGCCTCGTGATCCAGGTATCCAGGGAGTCCGCGCCGGCTTCCGCCATCTTCTCTCTCAGGATCTCGAGGTACTGGGAAAGCCGGCCGTAGCCCCCCGGCTTCAGGAGATCGGAGCAGACCGTGACGGGCCGAAGGCCGCAGGCCAGCACCTCGGCCACGTTGAAGCAGTTCACGCCCGCGGAGAAGGAGATGTCGAGGGTTCCCTCGAATCGCTCTTGCAGGCGATGGGCCAGGTGGATGCTGATGGGATGCAGCGCCCGGCCGCTCATGTAGACCATGGCCTCGTTCTTCGGGAGATTCTGGTGCGTATTGGCCGTTTCCAGGGTGTTGGTCAGCTTGAGGGAGAAGGTGACACCCCTTTCCCGAGCGGCCGCCGTCAGGTTCTCGATGAGGGCCACGCCGTCGTCGTACGCGAGATCGTGGCCGAAGGCCTCATCGGGTACCTCGGTCTCGTAACCCAGCCGGTCGTTGAGGATCTCCCGAAGCCGCTCGGGGCCGAGGAGGGTGGGATTCAGCTTGATGGTCGTGTGGAAGCCGCGCTTTTCGATGAAGTAGCGGCCGATCTTCTCCACCTCGTCGGGGGGACAGCCGTGCATGGTGGAGACGGTGATATTGTCCGAGATTCGGGTCGGGATGTCGAGATCTCGCACCCGGGGGTAGAGGTGGGCAATCCGGTCCACCTTCTCCTGGAGCTCCCGGGAGCAGTCGGTCATGCGGTCGAAAAACCGCTGCACCGGCGGGCTGAGGATTCCCTCCAGGTTGTAGCCGGCGCTCATGTTGAAGATGAATCCCGGGTCGTTCGAATCCCCCTCCCATCCAAACAGGTCCCGGAGGATATGGAGAAGGATGAAGGCGTTGAGGTATTCGTTGAACGACTCGTCGAGACGCAGCTCCTGGGACCACTCGCAGTTGTAGCCCTCGTCCCGCATGTCGATGCAGGGCTTGGTCACCTCCAGGTCGTCCAGGACCTGGATGGTCTTCAGCTCGATGTAACGGGCCCCGCAGAGATACCCGGCCACGATGTTCTGAGCGAGCTGGGTGTGAGGTCCCGCCGCGATCCCGAGGGGAGACTCCAGCGTCCGGCCGTAACGTTCCAGGCGGAACGGATCGGTCGCCTTCGGCTCGAAGAAAAGCTCCTTCGTGATTCCGAAGATCTCGCCGTTTTCCCTGTAATCCCGCAGGACCCACGAAAGTAAAAACGCCAGGTCCGCGCATGCAAACTTATCTTTCTTCATCGAATCCCGTTTCTCCCGTTTATCTGGTTTATCTGTTTTGTTTCGTTAATCCGTTCGTCTCGTTGGTTCCTTTTGCCCTTCGCCCTTTGCCCTTTGCCCAAAACCCCCGAACCAATGAACACCTTTATACGTCAAGCTTCAGACTTCAACCTTCAGACTTTCTCAAGCCTTTCCCACAACCTCTTCCCCTGCTCCCGGGCGTAAGCGAGGATCTCTCCTTCATCGACGGTCGTCACTTTCCGGTCCTCCACGATCAGCTTTCCCTGGGCGATCACGTGACGCACGTGGGCGCTGTCCAGCCCGTACACGAAGTGGCCGAGAAAGTTTTCCGCGGTCACCTCCGTCGGTGTGTCGTAGTCGAAGACGACCAGGTTGTTCGGCCCGTCCCCCGGGGCTTCCATGGCCGCCGTAAGGCGGTGGACGTTCCGGAACCGCCGGTAGGTCTCCTCGAAGGAGAGCCCCTCCGTTCCCTGCCCCGCGAGGAACGCCGCCTTGGCGCTGCGGAGCATGTCGCTGTGCATCCCGTCCGTGCCGAACATCACGTTTTCCCCCAGATCGCGGTAATCACCCAGTCCCACGTTGTTGTTCAGGTTGCTCTCCGTATTCTGGACCACCCACGCGCCCGATTCCCGGACGAGGCGCCGTTCCTCCGGGTTGAGGTGGATGCAGTGGGCCAGGATGGTGTGGGGAAGGGCAAGGACCCCCGCGTCGGCAAACCGGCTTACCACCCGCTTCCCGTAGGTCGCCAGGCAGTGGTCCTGGTCGGCCGTGTCTTCGGCCACGTGGACGTGAATCCCCGTGCCGTGCTTCTCGGCGAGGGCCACGGCCCGCCTCAGCAGGTCGTCACCCACGGTGAAGGAGGCGTGCAGCCCCACGTGTCCTTTCCGCCCGGAGGCGAGGTAGGCGTCCGCCTCCGCCAGGCCCGCCTCCGCGGGGGCCTTCCCGTCCCGGTCGGAGAGTTCGTAGCAGAGCAGATACCCGATCCCCACCCGCTCGAAGGCCTCGGCGATGGTTGTCAGGCATCCCTCGATGGCGAAGGGAGAGGCGTGGTGGTCGATACAGAAGGTCACGCCGCGCTTGGCCATGTGAAGCGCTGCCGCCAGGGCGCTGGCCTCGATCATCTCCCGGTCGAGGCGCTTGTCCAGTCGCCACCAGACGTACTCGAGGACCTCCACGAAGTTGGTGGGGATCTTCGGCGGGGCCGGCATGCCCCGGGCCAGCGTGGAATAGATGTGATGGTGGCCGCAGGCGAAGGCGCGGGTCACGAGAGCCCCCCCACAGTCGATGAGGCGGTCTTCCGCTTTCCGTTCATCTTCCCCGGGAAAGGTCTCCAATAAGCTCAACCCGCCACCGGGTCCCTCTTCCACGGCGATGTTCGTCCGCCGGATCTCCAGCGTTTCCGCGTCAAGGTAGGTGGCATCTTTCAAGTAAAGGGTCATACCCTGTCTCCTAACATTTTTAGCCTCCCGCTAAACCGTCAAGAACGCCAAAGAGCAAAGAAACTTTTGCGCCTTTGCGCCCTTTGCGTGAGGTGGAAAAGGTGAAATCCGAAAGATTAAACTTGCAACTTTCAGCCTCGAGCCTTGAGCTTTCAGCAAATCTATCATTCTTATGCCCGATTCCCTTCTGTTGTCACACCTCGATCGACAAATCCCGTCTCCCGCATCCGCTCCGCCGCCAGCTCCACGGCGTCCATGATCTGGATATAGCCGGTGCAGCGGCAGAGGTTGCCGCTCAAGGCCCGCCGGATCTCCTCCCGGGTGGGACGGGGTTTCCTCTTCAGCAGGGCGTAGGTGGTCATCACCATCCCGGGGGTACAGAAGCCGCACTGGATGGCCCCCGCCTCCACGAAGGCCTGCTGGATGGGATGCAACGAGCCGTCTTCGCCCGCCAGGCCCTCGATGGTCAGGATCTCCGCCCCGAGCACCGCCTCCATGACGAGCCGACACGACCGCCGGGCGGTGCCGTTCACCACCACCGTGCAGGCCCCGCACGCCCCCTTCTCGCAGCCGTTCTTGGTGCCGGTCAGGTCGAGCCTTTCCCGCAGGAAATGGAGGAGCGAGAGAGAGAGGTCTTCATCGGGGACCGGCACCCGCTTCCCGTTGATGGTCACGACATTCATGCCAATTCCCCCCTTTCGACGCGCATGGGATAGCGGAAGAACCGCTTCCCCGTGGCCATGGCGAGGGCGTTGGCGATGGCCGGCGTGATGATCTCGAGGGCCGGCTCCCCGATGCCTTTCGCCCCGGAAGGAGAGGTAGGATCCGGATTTTCGACGATGATGGGAGTGATCTCCGGCACGTGGATCGTCTTGGGAATCTTGTAGCGATCGAAGTTGAGGGTCTCCACCCGGCCTTTTTCCACCACCACTTCCTCCATCAGCGCCATCCCCATGCCCTGAAGGATTCCGCCGTAGATCTGCCCCAGCAGCATGGGGCGGTTGACCGCCCGGCCGATGTCGTGGGCGGCCACCACGTTCAGGACCCGGACCTTCCCCGTTTTCCGGTTGACCGTCAGCTCCACCGCCTGGCAGCTATAGACGAAGGTGAAATAGGCATCCCCCTGCCCGGTCTCTTCGTCCCATGTCACGTCCGGCGGCCGGAAGGCGGCGAAGCTGTAGGGATAGACGCGCTTCAGGAACAACCGGTGCATGGCCTCGTCCCACGAAAGCCTCTCGGCGTCCGTCTTCCCCCAGAGGGCGTCGTCCCGAAACCGCACTTCCTCCGGCGCGCACCGGAGGTCCGCCGCGAGGGCCTCGGCCATGCGGGTCTTCAGCTCCCGCGCCGCGAGGGTGACCGCGCCGCATCCCATCAGGGTGCCCCGGCTCGCGACCGTCGCCCCCCCGTCCGGGATCTCGGAGGTGGACGAACGCCGGTAGACGATCCGCTCCCTGCGAACTCCCAGCTCGCGCGCCAGGGTCAGGATCATGGCCGATTCCGCCCCCTGCCCGTTCTCGTGGATCCCAACCTCCAGGAGGATGGAACCGTCGAACTGGGCGTTGATGATGGCGGGGCAGAAATCCATTCCTTCCGCTCCCAGGCTGGCGCCCCGGTAACTGATGGCCAGACCGATGCCGTAGAGCTCGTCTCCCTCCGGCTTCCCCCGGGAGCACCGCGGGAGCTTCTCCTCGAAGCGGATCTCCTTCACGACCCGGTCCATGACCTCGCCCAGGCTCACCGTGTGGGTATCGAGCCTCTGGCCGGTGATGGTGACATCGCCCTGCCGGAGCATATTCTTCCGCCGGATCTCCAGGGGAGACAGGCCCAGCTTCTCCGCCGCCATGTCCATCAGTTGTTCCACGGCAAAGTTGACCTGGGGCGATCCGAACCCCCGGAAGGCCCCGGTAAAGACATTGTTCGTCGCCACCCCGTAGACATCGGCGTGGACGTTCGGCACCCGGTAGGGGCCGCAGCACTGGACGGCGGATCGCCACGTCACCCACGGCGTCGTGGAACAGTAGGCCCCCGCGTCGGCGATGATCGTCGCCTCCACCGCCTGGATCTCGCCGGACCGGCTCAGCCCCATGCGGTAGGTGAGGACGTAGGGATGGCGCTTGTAGCTCTCCCGCATGGACCATTCCCGCGCGTAGGTCATCTTCACGGGCCGGCCGCAGAGGCGGGCCGCCAGGGCCGCGCGGGCGCAGACGATGGCTGCCGTGTCGTCCTTTCCGCCAAAGCCGCCTCCCATGGGAATCGTGAAGACCTCGACCCGGGCCAGGGGCTCTCCCAGCAGGGCCGCCACGAACCGCCGCGTGGTGAAGGGGTGCTGCATGCTGCCGTAGACTTCCATCACGCCGTCCGGGCGCGGGACGCAGACGGCGGATTCCGGTTCCATGTAGGCGTGCTCCACAAAGGCGGTCCGGAAGGTGGCCTCCACGATCACGTCGGACGCCGCCAGGGCCGCGCAGGCATCGCCGCGGCGGACTTTGTGATGGTTCACGATGTTGTGGTCCGTGCCGGGACGGACCACGGGGGCGTCCCGGTTCATCGCCGCCACCGGGTCGGTCACGGGGGGCAGGGGCGTGGCCGTCACGCGGACCCGCTTGGCGGCCTCGAGGGCGATCTCCCGGGTCTCGGCCACCACGAGGGCCACCACGTCCCCGTAGGTGAGGATCCGGGAATCGGCGAGCATCGCGTAATCCCGGTCGATCTGTCCGTAACGGAGAGATCCCGGAACGTCCCTCGCCGTGATCACGCGCACCACGCCGGGAACCGCCTCGGCCTCCCGGGGGTCGACGGCAAGGTCGTCGGCCCGCACGTACCGGGAATAGACGGGAACGCAGTGCAGCATCCCGGGGAATTTCAGGTCATCGGCGTACCGGGCCCGGCCCGTCACCTTGGCCACGGCGTCGTTCCGAAAGGCAGGCTCGCTCTTATACGGCATGGTTCCCGTGGTCTCCTTCGCTTCCGGCCGGTCGTATCGCCTTCACCGGCGCCTCGGGGCCGCCTTTTTCAGGAGTTCCGCCAGCTTCCCGGGAACATCCTCCACCTGGGCGAGAAAGATCATGGCGGCGATGATATAGGGCTTCTGGCTGGCCTCCTTGTACAGGGCCACCCGGTACCGGTCGAAGACCGAAGCGGCCACCTCGCCCGCTTCGCAGCTCACGCCCGTGATGTCGGCGGGCAGGCAGTGCATGTAGAGCGCGGCCCCCTCTTTCGTCTTCGCCATCAGCTCCTCCGTGCAGGTCCAGTCCTTGTGCCGGGCGTTCTGCCCGAGCAGTTCCTTTTCGAGGGCGTCGATGCCGTCCCAGTCTCCCTTTTCGTAAAGCTTCGTCCGCTTCTCCATGGCGGCGAAGGGCGCCCAGCTCTTGGGATAGACGATATCGGCCCCCTCGAAGGCCTCCGCCATGCTGCCTACCCGTGCGTAGCTGCCCCCGCTCGCCTCGGCGTTCTTCCTTGCGACCTCCTCCACCTCGGGCATCACCTCGTAGCCCTCGGGATGGGCCAGAACCACGTCCATGCCGAACCGGGTCATGAGTCCGATGACTCCCTGGGGGACGGACAGCGGCTTCCCGTAAGAGGGGGAATAGGCCCAGGTCATGGCGATCTTCTTTCCCCTGAGATTTTCGACTCCCCCATAATGCTTGATGAGGTGGAGCATGTCCGCCATGCTCTGGGTGGGATGGTCGATGTCGCACTGGAGGTTGACCAGCGTGGGACGTTGCTCGAGGACCCCGTCCTCGAATCCCTCCTGGACCGAGCGGGCCACCTCCCGCATGTAGGCGTTCCCCTTCCCAATGAACATGTCGTCCCGGATCCCGATCACGTCCGCCATGAAGGAGATCATGTTGGCGGTTTCCCGAACGGTCTCGCCGTGGGCCACCTGGGATTTCTTCTCATCCAGGTCCTGGACCGCCAGACCCAGCAGGTTGGCGGCGCTGGCGAAGCTGAAACGGGTCCGGGTGGACTGGTCCCGGAAGAGGGAAATGGCCAGGCCGCTGTCGAAAATGCGGGGGGAGATGTTCCCCTCGCGGAAGGCCCGCAGGATCTCGGCCACCCGGAACGTGGCCATGAGTTCATCCGAGGTCTTTTCCCAGGTGAGCAGGAAGTCGTTCCGAAACATTCCTTTGGCGTCGAGGGATTCGAGAGATTCAATCCACGTCTCTATCTGTTTTTTATCCATGGGTTTCTCCTTTTCAAGGTCGGATGTGGGTTCCTTCATGCCCCAGAACCGCCTCTTCCAGCATTTCGGGGCTCGTGATGATGACTTCGCTTCCTCCCCCTTCCAGGAACTGGATGGCCGCCCGGATCTTGGGCCCCATGCTCCCGGGAGGAAACTGGCCCGCCTCGAGATGCCGCTTCATCTCCGCCACGGTGACCTCCCTGAGAGGTTTCTCCTCGGGTGTTCCGAAGTCGAGGGAAACGTGGGGAACCCCGGTCGAGATGATCATGAGGGGGGCCCCGATCTCGTGGGCCAGCAGGGCCGTGGCATAGTCCTTGTCGATGACGGCATCCACACCCTTCAAATCACCGTTCTCCCGGACCACCGGGATCCCGCCGCCCCCGACGGTGACCACGTTGAACCCTTTGTCGATCAGGGTGGCGATCGCCTCTTTCTCGACGATGCGTTGCGGCTTCGGGGAAGGCACCACCCGCCGCCACCCCCGGTTGGCGTCGTTCTTGAGGATCCAGTCGGGATGCTGCTGTTTGAGCAGCGGCAGCTGATCGTCGTCGTAGAACTCCCCCACCGGCTTGCTGGGATCCCGAAAGGCGGGATCATCCGGGTCCACCTCCACCTGGGTCACCACCGTGACGGTCCTGCCCGTGGCGTCGGGAACCTCCCGGCGCCGCAGGGCGTTGTCCAGGGCCTGCTGGATCTGCCATCCCAACGCGCCCTGGGTATCCGCCACGCAACTGACCAGGGGCACGATGTGTAGCCCTTCCACCTTCCGCGCGATCTCCGACCGACGCATGATGAATCCCACCTGGGGGCCGTTGCCGTGGGTGATGACCACCCGGTATCCCTGCAAGACCAGGTCCGCCACGTGTTCCATCGTCTCGCAAATGGCCTTGTACTGGTCCTGCACCGTCTTGTGGGCCCGGTCCTTGATGAGGGAGTTTCCCCCGATGGCGAGAACAACCAGCTTGCCTTTTTCCTCCGCCCTTGACATTCTCCCTGCTCCTATGCCTGTTTCTCCAGGTAGATCAGCGGCATGGCCGCGTAGAAGGCGGCACAGCGGACCAGGTCCGCCTTCCAGGTCTTTTCGTTGGGGGCGTGGGCCTCTTTTTCCTTGCCCGGCCCGAACCCGATGCAGGGAATCCCGAACATCCCCATGATGGCCACGCCGTTGGTGGAGAAGGTCCACTTGTCCACCCGGGGCTCATGGCCAAAGAGGGAACGGTAGGTTTCCACCGCCGACTGGCAGACCACGTGATCCTCCGGAAGCACCCAGGTGGGGAAGTAGCTCTCCGTGGGATAGACCAGCCCCGTGTAGGAGGGGCGGGCGTAGGAATACATGGAGACCTCGGCGCCCGCCCTCTTCGCGGCGGGCAGTTCGCGGATCTGGGAGAGGGCCAGATCCTTGTCCTCGCCCCACGTGAGGCGCCGGTCGATGGAGACGGCGCAGCTGTCCGCCACGGCGCATCGGGAGGGAGATGTATAGAAGATCTCGGACACCGTCAGGGAGCCTTTCCCGAGGAAGGGATCGTCTTTCAAACGCGGATGGAGCCTTTCCAGCTCGGTGAGGATATGGGCCATCTTGAAAATGGCGTTGTCGCCCCGCTCCGGCGCCGATCCGTGGGCGCTGACGCCCTGGACGTCCACCCGGATTTCCATCCGGCCCCGCTGGCCCCGATAGATGCCGCCGTCCGTCGGTTCCGTGGAGACCACGAACTCCGGACGGATCCCCGATTCCTTGACGATGTACTGCCAGGGCAGGCCGTCACAGTCCTCTTCCTGGACCGACCCGACCATCAAGAGGGTGTAATCGTCCTGAAGATCCAGATCCTTGATGATCCGTCCCGCGTAGACCATGGAGGCCATCCCGCCCTCCTGGTCGCTGGCGCCCCGCCCCCCGATGCATTCATCGTCCTCGAACCCCTCGTAGGGATCGAACTCCCAGGTGTCGGGGTTGCCCACGCCCACCGTGTCGATGTGGGCATCCATGGCGATCAGGTGGCTTCCGGAGCCGATATACCCGAGAACGTTCCCCATGGGATCGATCTCCACGCGGTCGAACCCAACCTTTTCCATCTCCTCCTTGATCCGCTGAATGACCCCTTCCTCCTGGCAGCTCTCGCTGGGAATGCGGATCATGTCCCGCAGAAAACGGGTCATCTCGGGTTCGTATTTCTTGGCCAATTTGTTGATTGCATCGGAATCCAACGGTTTCATTCCAACTCTCCTTCTCGCATGGAGGCTATAAGCAGCTTTCCCGCGTATCTCAAGGTTTGACACCACTATATCACTTTCACAGTTTGCTTCCAAAGCGACTTGAAAGCTTACCCCTATCCGCCCCGAATCTAAGCAAACGCCATGCCATCAAGACCCTTGACGTCCGGCGATCAAAAATTCCTGTGAATTAACCCTATTAGGTCTCACCGCCCCCGCTTCGGGCCGAAACGGAGGCGGGACGAGGCCTTCTCATTATGAGAAATTTTTTGGTGCGTTGTTTCCTTCGTTGCATCAAAATACCAATTATTCCCATTAGTTAAATACGTCACCCCGAACGTTGACAAGCCCTCGGGGGGACAGTAGAATTGAACCGAAAGGAGTGGACATTCGTGCTCAGCGCCATCCAATCGTATGTAACCAAGTACGCCCGGGTCATCGCCAACGTCACGAAGATCAACGTGGAGGTGGTGGACGCCAATTTCATCCGGATCGCGGGAACCGGCCTGTACGCCTCCGGCGTGGGAAAGAGCATCAGTGACGAGGGAGAAATCTACCGGCACGTGATGGAAATCGGCGAGACCTTCTACCTGGACAATCCCCGGGAACATGCCCTGTGCCAAGCCTGCCGTAACCGGGACAACTGCCAGGAGGCGCTCCTGCTTTCTACCCCGATCTTCTGCCGGGACGAGATCGCCGGTGTCATCGGCCTGGTCTGCTTCAACGAGGAGGAACGGAGGCGGGTGCAGGCCAACCAGGAAAACTATTCCTATTTTCTGGAGCAGATCGCGGATCTCCTGGGCCACAAGCTGGACGACCAGCGCGAGCTCATCAAGGCTGAGACCTTCCTGGATCTCATGATGCAGGTGGTCGATGTCAACAACCGGGGAATCATCGTCTTCAACACGGAGGGCGGGATCACCCACATGAACAGACTGGCCAGGGAAAACCTCGCGACCCCGGAAGGTTCCCTCCCCAAGAACCTTCATATCCAGCCCACGGGGAACCGGTATTCCGACTTCGACGAGTTCAAGGTCGTCATCAACGGGGAGGAAAGGATCCTGCTCGGGCAGTTGACCCATCTACCCCCCAAAGACCCCAGCTTCGCCAGCGTTTTCACCTTCGACCTCTTCTCCCGTGTGACCCAGCGAATTTCCGAGTTCACCACCCCGGATCAGGCATACGGAACGAACTTCATCATCGGCAAGTCGCGGAGCATCGTGCTGCTCAAAACCCAGATCCGCCGCATCGCGAAATCCTCTTCGACTGTTCTCATCACGGGTGAAACGGGAACGGGTAAGGAGCTGGTCGCGCGGGCCATCCATGGGGAGAGTGACCGTAGGGACAAGCCGTTTATCGCCATCAACTGCGGGGCCATTCCCGATACCCTGCTGGAGAGCGAATTCTTCGGCTATTCGAAGGGGGCCTTCACGGGGGCCGACCCCAAGGGGAAGATCGGAAAATTCGAGCTGGCCAACGGCGGGGTGCTCTTTTTAGACGAGATCGGCACGCTGCCCATCTACCTGCAGGCGAAGCTGCTCCGCGTTCTGCAGGATCGACGCTTCACCCGGGTGGGGTCGAACCACCCCATCGATGTGGACATCCGCATCATCGCTGCCACCAATGAAGACCTCCTCGACCTGATGGAACAGGGACGCTTTCGAAAGGACCTCTTCTATCGACTCAACGTGATTCCCCTCGAGGTTCCCCCGCTCCGCGAGAGGCCGGAGGACATTCCCGTCCTGGCCCGGTTCTTCTTCGAGAAATACAGCGCCCTGCTGGGAAAGGAGTCCGTTACCATCGATGACGCCGTCTTCGAGGCGCTTCGTTCTTACCGGTGGCCGGGAAACATCCGGGAGCTGGAAAACGTGATCGAGTTCATGGTGAACATGGTGTCCGATTCCGGCACCCTGCATCCGGGGTTGCTTCCCCCTTACCTCCTCCGCGAACTTGGAAACGGGAATCTTCTCCCTCCCGCGACGACCGTGACGGGAAAAGAGACCGGACCGGAGGAGAGGATTCTCCCTCTCCGGGTCTTGGAACGGCAGGTCATTGCCTCGGCGCTGCATCATTTCGGACACGATTCCAAGGGGAAACGCCTCACCGCCGAGGCCCTCCAGATCAGCGTCGCGACCCTCTACCGGAAAATCAAGGAGTACGGGTTGACCAGGTCCGGAAACGGGAAGTGAACCACTCCCACCTCCCCGTTGAAAATACGGTTTCTCGAAAAGAGAATTCTCATATTGAGAAAAGTTCTTGCGCCCTGCACGGCCGGCTTGTCAAGCGGACAATCCGTTTGAATAAAAGATTTTTCCGGCAGCGGGAGCGTGGGCCAGAACCTGGCATTTTTTTTGCGGAGGACTTGGGCAAACATCTAAAAGGAGAAACGTCGTCATGAGAGAGATCATCGCCACGGAAGACGCCCCCAAGGCCGTGGGGCCCTATTCCCAGGCCGTCCGGAGCGGTAACATCCTGTTCGTTTCCGGTCAGCTCCCACTCGATCCCGATACGGGAACCATGCCCGAGGGGGCCGCGGATCAGGCCCGACAGAGCATGGAAAACATCAAAGCCATCCTGGAGGCTGCCGGTTCCGGCATGGACAGGGTTCTGCGGTGCGGCATCTTCCTGGCGAACATGGGCGATTTCGGCGCGGTCAACGAGGTCTATGCCTCGTTTTTCGAGGGGGACTATCCCGCCCGGGCCACGGTGGAAGTCTCGCGCCTGCCCCTCGGGGCGCTGGTCGAAATCGACGCCATTGCGGAAGTTTGAACCGGGGGGCGCCATGGACGAAATAAAATTCCTGTCGAACCCGCGGCGGAAACCCGCCGGGAAAGGGGCGGAGATTTCCTTCCTCTCCCGCCGGGAGGCCGAGACGGCCCGGGCCTATCATAAAAGTTTCTCCCAATACGCCCCTACCCCCTTGACAGAACTGCCGAACCTGGCCCAAAAACTTGGGGTTGGGCGCATCTTCGTGAAGGACGAATCCCACCGGTTCGGCCTGAACGCCTTCAAGGTCCTGGGTGCCTCCTATGCCATCGGCCGCTATCTGGCGGAACGATTGGGGGAAGACATCAGCAAGATAGGTTTTGAGCGGCTCTGCTCTCCCGAGGCGAGGGAACGACTGGGGCAGATCACCTTCACCACGGCCACGGACGGGAACCACGGCCGGGCCGTGGCCTGGGCGGCCCAGCAGTTGGGGCACAAGGCCGTCATCTACATGCCGAAAGGTTCCGATCCGACGCGGCTGGCCAACATCCGCGCCCACGGGGCGGAGGCCACCATTACCGATCTGAACTACGACGACGCCGTCCGCCTCTCCTATCGCATGGCCCAGGAGAACGGCTGGATCATCGTCCAGGACACCGCGTGGGAAGGCTACGAG
>CAZOBB010000038.1:0-8118 GCA_964577975.1 uncultured Thermodesulfobacteriota bacterium
CCTGTTCGACAAGGGGCTCTACCTCTTCGCCAAGTGGGACTACATGTTCATCTCCCCGCCGCTTTGCATCACGAAGGAAGAGATCGACGAGGCCGTGGGGATCATCGACGAGGTGCTGGAGTATCCCGATTCGTTGACGAAATGAATGAAAGGTTAAGGATAAGAGGCTAAAGGTAAGAGGCAAGCGGAAGTTTTCTGGTGACGACCAATAACTTCTTGCCTCTTACCCCTTGCCTGTTTTTTACCCGTTGAATTTCCCTCTAACCGCAAATAGTTTTTCATTCCTCACGTAAAGCTCCGTCTGCCGCATCTGCGACACGGCAACAGAAAGGAACCTAAAAATCCCGAAACACGAACGGTTTTTTCAGAAAATTGACTTGTCTTTTTTCTCATGGTAGGTTTAATTAGATCTAATTCTAAAGGAATCAGGATGCAAAATTTATAGGAAGTAAAGGTAGTGTCAAGAATTTTTCGCACAATTAGGTGGATTTGATCTGGTTTCACTTTTTTCCTCTTTTTAAGCAATGGCCAGGGTTGTTTCTTGTTCCTGAATCCCAATCCGGTCCATCTACAAGTATTGACGGGATCCCCAACGCGTCCCTGCTATGTGACGGAGCCTCGCTACCACCAACATCAAGGCAGATTTCCCGTCCGGAAAACAACCCACCACGCGCGTCCGACGACGGATCTCCCGCATGATCCGCTCCAACGGATTGTTGGTCCTGATCCTCCTCCAATGCTCCCTCGGAAAGGAATAATAACTCAACGTCTCCTCAATCCCTCTTCTCACCCCCTCCGCCGCTCGCTTAAGTCTCATCCCTTCAAGTTTCTCGATGACGCTCCGGGCCTTTCTCAACGCTTCCTCACGATCTTCCTGGGCGTGAATCGCCTTTAACATCAATGCCACATCCTTGATCTTCCCCCTCGGAACCACACGGAAGATGTTACGATAAAAATGCACCACGCACCGCTGCCACCTCGCCTCAGGATAGGTCTCCCCCAGACTCTCTATCAACCCAAGGCACTTGTCGGAGATGAATAACCTCACCCCCTTCAACCCCCGCTCCTTGAGATGCCTCAAAAACTTCAACCAGCTCGCCTTGTCTTCCTTGGCCCCTTCCGTAACCCCAAGAATCTCTCGATAGCCCGCCTCGTTGACGCCTACCGCTACCAACACAGATACATGCCTCACTTCTCCTCCCCAACTCCGCTTCAAGCTTATCCCGTCCAGATATACATAGGCATGACACCCCGTAATCGGACGCTTCCGCCAGACCTCTATGGCCTTGTAAATCTTCGGATAAAATAGATAAAATAGGGGATATCCTTAAATATCTTAATAACTTTTCTTCTAGTCTGTATCCCTTCTCCAAGCGTAACAGAGCATGTGAGTCTTGGAAATGAGAGAGGCAAATCGGTCGATGAAGTTTTCGTAGTCTTTTTCGTCTCTGAAAATCTTCTTTCGTTCGATTCCCCGGATGATGACATGATGGAGAACTCCAGGGGCATCTAGGCGGGCTTGTCGTGGCATGGTTTTCTTTTACCTTATCCAATTCTCTCTGTCAATTGAATTATTTAAGGACGTCCCCCTTATTTTTGTCATGAAATGAGAATAGATCATTTATTTCGTGTCGTGTCCCATTGACGTTTATCGCAATTTATATGCGCCCCAAAACACCAAAATAATCCAAGCAATTCCACAACTGACAATAGCGATAATCGCCATCGAATGAGGTTCACCACCGGAACGAAACAGCTTCATCGCAACAAAGTACGCCATTGGGTAAACATAGATCGTTGTAGCAGGAAGTCGATGCCGGATCTTTTTATTAAATAGTTTGAGTACGATAAAAATGATTACGATGAGCCCTACAGGGAATAATAAAATAAAGGGATATATAAATATGCCACAAATAAAGCAGCCAAATTGTTTGTGTGACGGCATTAGGAAACATAGACAAAACATGAACAAAAAGTAGAATATTATAGATGGGAACATGCCAACTAATGCGTTTTCGCTGTTAGTCTTCATATTGCTCTGGTGGTTGAAGATAGAGTCAAGAATTTTTCGCACAACTAGGTGGATTTGATCTGGTTTCACTTTTTCCCTCTCTTTAAGCAATGGCTAGGGTTGTTTCTTGTTCCTGAATTCCAATCCGGTCCATCTTCAAGTATTGACGGGATCCCCAACGCGTTCCCGCTATGTAACGAAGCCTCGCCGCCACCAACATCAAAGCAGATTTCCCGTCCGGAAAACAACCCACCACACGCGTCCGACGACGGATCTCCCGCATGATCCGCTCCAACGGATTGTTGGTCCTGATCCTCCTCCAATGCTCCCTCGGAAAGGCATCATAACTCAACGTCTCCTCCATCCCTCTTCTCACCCCCTCCGCCGCTCGCTTAAGTTTTTTGATGACCGTTCCGGACGGTTACTGTTGTCATTTGGGTTGCATAGACCAAGTCTGCTTTGATTCTTCCCTTTGTGCGAAAAATGGAATATGGTATTCGAGGGGTTGTTTTATCCCGGGAAGGATGAACAAACGAAGGAAAACTTCGGTAGAAAGGAATCGTCGGACGTGGAACTCATCTTTTTATGGTTTTTGTTTGGCATTATCAGCGCGGTGGTGGCCTCGAGCAAGGGGCGCAGCGGGTGCGGGTGGATGCTCCTGGGGTTTTTCCTGGGACCTTTAGGCCTGATCCTGGCCCTCGTGATGCCGAAAAACGAAGAGGCGATGGAGAAAAAGGCGCTTAAATCGGGGAAGATGAAGCGGTGTCCCTACTGCGCGGAACTGATCCGGGCAGAGGCGGTCAAGTGCCGGTTTTGCGGGGCGGACGTGGGAGGCGGCAAGAACGACTCGGCATCGGAAACGGCGACGTGATCCTCTCCAAATCCCAGTTTGTCAAGGGGGTCAAGTGCCCCAAGCTGCTGTGGTACCTGAAAAAGGGTGACCTTCCTGTTCCCGAAACGGACGAGAGGCAGGAAGCCCTCTACGAGGAAGGGGTAGACGTGGGGAAACTGGCTCGTGGACTCTTTCCCGGCGGGCGCGAGGTCACCTTTGATCCAGATGACTTCCCTGGGATGATCCGAAAGACACGGGCGTGGATCGATGCCGGGGTTCCCATTATCTACGAAGCGGCGGCTCAGGCGAAAGGAGGATTCGCCATGGCGGATATCCTGCGCCGAGGGCCCTACGGCTGGGAGCTTTATGAGGTGAAGGCAACGGGAAGCGTCAAGGATTATCACCTTTATGATGCAGGGTTTCAGTACCGGGTCTTCAAGGATTTCGGCCTGAATTTGGCGAAGGTCGCCATCGTTCATATCGATACTCGTTACGTCCGGCGCGGGGAACTGGAGCTTGAAGAACTTTTCACGATAGAGGATATCACGTTCAGTGTCATAGACTTGCAGGACGAGATCGAGGCGATATATTGCTATCTTGCGCAGGTGCTGAACGGGGATGAACCGGCTGTGGATATCGGCCCGCACTGCGAGAGGTTTTTCGGCTGTGAGTATGCGGAGATTTGCTGGAGTCATGTCCCGGAGCATTCCGTCTTCAATCTCTACCGTTATCCCTGGAGTGAGCGGTTCAATCTCTATTACCGGGGTATCATGAGGATAGAAGATCTCCCGGAGAGTTTCCGCCCGAATTTCATCCAGTCCCTCCAGATCGAGGCGGAAAGGACGGGGCGAGCCATGGTGGATCAGAAAGCGATCCGCGCGTTTATCTCGAATCTCCGTTTTCCCCTGAATTTTCTCGATTTCGAGACCTTTGCGGAAGCCGTGCCGCGGTTCGACGGGCAGCGACCCTACCAGCAGATTCCCTTCCAGTATTCCCTTCACATCCTTCATGAAGACGGTCTTCTGGAACATCGAGAGTTTCTCGCGGACGAGACCCGGGATCCAAGGCCGGACTTCATTGCTCACTTACTGGAAGATGTGACGCCGGAAGGGAGTATTGTCGCCTTCAACCAAAAATTCGAGATCGCCAGGATCCGGGAGCTATCGGCTTACGATCCGTCGCGTAGTTCCGAGCTCCTCCGCCTCACCAGGCGGTTCGCAGATCCCCTTACACTTTTCCGTAAGGGGGCGTATTACCATCCGGACTTCAACGGAAGTTTTTCCCTGAAATCGGTGCTTCCTGCCCTTTTCCCGGATGATCCGGATCTGAGTTACAAGAAACTCGAGATCCAGGAAGGCGGTACGGCTTCGGAGATCTATGCCGCCCTTCATCGCATCAAGGATCCAGTGGCGCGGGAGAAGATCCGCGCCGACCTGCTGGCCTATTGCAAGCTCGACACCTACGCCATGGTCAGGATTTATATGCTCCTGAAGGAGTTATCGGGAAGACCTTGACAAGATAGAACATCATGTTTCGGGTGGTAAGGTCTTGATCTGCCCCGATCTGGGCGAAGCTCCGATGCTAAGCCTGCTGGAGAATGTCACGCCTTTGCGCCGCGGATGGTGAAGGTTCCCAGGATGAAGAAGACAACCCCGAAGCAAAGGACCGTGGCGAGGGCGTCCCAGGGCATGGGGTGGCCCAGGGCCGCGGCGCGGATGGCCCGGGTGGCGGGGCTTAAGGGCAGCCAGCGGATGAGGGCGTGCGCCCAGCCGGGCAGGGCCTTGAGGGAGAAGACGGTGCCGCAGAGGAAGGCCATGGGGGTGATGACGAAGTTGTTGAGCATCGACTGGTCGGCGTGGGAGCGGACCACCATGGAGGTGATGAGGGCCAGGGAGCTGAAGGTGAAGGCGTTGGCCAGGACGGCGAGGAGGAAGGCCCCGGTGACGTGGATCCGGACGTGGAAGAAGACGGCGAAGACACAGATGATGGCCGTGGCCAAGAATCCCCGGAGGATGCCACCCAGGACTTCGCCGACGGCGATGGCCAAGTCGGAGACGGGGGCGGCCTGGAATTCCTCGAAGATGCGCCAGTAGAAACGGGCGATGTTGATCTCACTGGAGATGGCGAAGCTGCGGGTCATGCTTCCCATGGCGATGAGCCCCGGGATGAGGAAGGTGATGTAGGGCACGCCTTCCACGGTCATCTTCTGACCCAATCCCCAGCCGAAGGCGATGAGGTAGAGCAGCGGCGTGACGGAGAAGGATATCAACATCTTGAGGAGGCGCTTCTTGATAATCAGGAGCTCGCGCGTGAAGACGCCGGTGAATCCCCTCATGGCTCGACCCTCCGTCCCGTGAGCTTGACGAAGACGTCCTCCAGGTTGGCGTTGCGGATGGTGGCGCTGCCCTGGACGGTGGCGGCGAAGGCCCCCGCGGAGGCCCGGTCCGGGAAGAAGTGGCTGGTAAGACTTTCGTTGTCGAAGACGTCGACGACGATCTTTCCCGCCGAGGCGATGAGGGCCTGGGGGGTGTCGAGGGCGATGAGGCGGCCGCGATCCAGGATGCCTACCCGGTCGCAAAGGGTTTCCGCCTCCTCGATGTAGTGGGTGGTGAGGAAGATCGTGGTGCCCTCCCGGTTGATCCGTTTCAACAATCCCCACAGGTCCCGCCGCCCGGAGGCGTCCAGGCCGACCGTCGGCTCGTCCATGAAGAGGACCCGGGGGCGGTGCAGGAGCGCCCGGGCGATGGAGAGCCGGCGTTTCATCCCCCCGGAGAAGGTGTTGACGGGACGGTCCATCACGTCTGACAGGCCCACGAAGGCGGCCCAGCGTTTCGCTTCCTCCCGGATGACGGCTCGTTTCATCCGGTAGAGGAGGCCGTGGATCAGCAGGTTGTCGTAAGCGGTCAGCTCCATGTCCAGGTTGATGGCCTGGGGGACCACGCCGATGAGCTTTTTGGCCGCGAGGGCGGATCTTTGAATGTCGTGTCCCCCGATTTCGGCGGTCCCGGAAGTCGGCCTGGCCAGGGTGGTCAGGATCTTCACGGTGGTGGTCTTTCCCGCCCCGTTGGGGCCCAGGTAGCCGAAAAATTCCCCCTCTTGGATGTGGAGAGAGAGATTATCGAGGGCCACGGTCTTCCCGAAGCGCTTGGTAAGGTTGTTAATCCTGATCAAGGATGTATGTCTCCTCCCGAAGAAGTCCCGTTACCATACCATATCTTGTCGGAAGATGACGAGGCCTTTTTCAGTAGACGAACTTGAATCCGAGTGAATAATTGAACGTGGCCATGATGTTGAGCCGGTTTTTGTGGAGTCTATCGGGAATGGGGTTGAACGGCGCCGCCTCCCGGACCGCCCGGATGGCCTCCTGGTCCAACAGGCGATAACCGGAGGATTGAAGGAGCTTGATGCCTCCCAGGCGCCCGTCTTTCAGGATGGTAAATCGCAGCAGCAGGCTTCCCTCCTGGCCCATCGCGGCGGCGCGCCGGGGGTATTCCCAGACGAGTTCGATTTTGCGTTTGATGTGCGTAAAGTAGGAAATGTACCGGAAGTCCTTGGTGTTGAGGGAGATCACGTCCCCCTTTTCGACGTCCTTGGGATAGGTGTGGGAGAATTTTCGCTCGATCTGGTGGAGGGTTTCCGCGGAAGGGAAGAGGGATTTCGGGCTGGGAGCGGGCGTCGGCGCAGGGGCCTTGTTCTCTCTTGAGGCCCCGGGAGGCGGACCCGGAGACGGGGGCTTTTCACTCGACTTGGATGCGACTTTGGTGCGTGGCGGCTGTTTTTTTACCTTGGTGGGTTTCTTTTCCACCTTTTTTTGAACCGTTTTCTTCTTGGGTTTCGGTTTCGGCGCGGGCTTGGGCTTGGGGATTTTTACCTTCGCCTTTTTGGGTGTCGTGATGATTCTTTCCTCGGGTTTTTTGACCTTTGGCTTTTCCGGTTTTAGCTTTTTCACCTCTTTTTTAGGTGCGGGCTTGGGCTTGGGGGCCGGTTTTGCCTCCTTTTTCGGTGGTTTGGGTGATTTTTTGGGAAGGGGTGTGAGTTTGATTTCCGCCTTTTTCTCTTCGATCTTTGGCTTGGGCGGCTGGCGAGGTGGCGCGGGGGGTGGCGGCGGTGGCATGAGCTTTGCCATCTTTTTCTCCCCCGTCGTTTTCGGTTTGTCCTCCGGCCGGGTTTCTTTCTTGACGGTGATATTTTCCTTTCCCAGAACAGTGGCCTTTTTGGGAGGTTTTTTCTCCCCCTTGACGGGTTCGTCGATGAGCTGGACGGAGATGGGTTTTTCGCTCTTGCTCTTCGGTTTGGGGAGGGAAATATTCAGCTTGGGGATGAGATAGAACAGCAGTCCGTGGATTATCACGGAGATGAGGAGGAAAATGACAACCGGATCGATGCCGGATTTTTTTTCGTCTTCTATCATGAATGGCCCCCGGAACGACGGGCCTTGCGAGGCACGAGAAAAAGGGGAATTCTTCTATCGCGCGAGCTTGACGAAGTCGCCGACTTTGAAGCTTTCACCAAGCACCGGTTTCGCGATGGCGGCATTCACGCCAAAGAATTCGACCAGTTGAATTCTTCCCTTGAATTTTCCGGGTTCCCGTCCAAGGAATTCCCCGGTTATCTGATTGAAGATCTCCTTGCCGGGCTTGTCATAGACGTTGAGGAGGTCTCCCACGTAGAGGCCGTTGTTTCTTCCTCCCAGAATGTAGATTTTTTTCTTTTCGACGCGGACGACATGGGTGAACCACTCCAGCTTGCTTAACGGAATGACAACCGAAAGGGCGATTTTGTTGGCTGCTGCCCTTAAGGCGTTTTCCACTGCCTCGGAAGAGTTTTTCGCAGAAAGGATCTCATCGGGAAGCACGCTGATGGAGCTGTTGTAGATTTTGTGTCCGGAAAGGCCATCAAAAACCGTGAGGGTCAAGGCCAATGTGGCTTTATAATCTCCCCCGCCTGTGCCTATTTGATGGATGATTTCGAGCCGGTCGATCTTTACCTTCACGAACGCCTGGATTCCTAACGTGGTTCCCGCCTGGGCGAGAAGGTCTTGATCCACCGTGCTTTTGGACCACCATTTTTTGTCCACGAAGGTTTTAAGGACGGTAGGCCCCAGTATTTCCGCCTGGTTGGTTTGAGCCAGATGGTCGTTAATGGCTTGGGTAAAACGGGTCTCCTTTTCCTTCGTCATGGAGCCTGTTTGGTCTTCGACGGGAAGAAGGACGACCGTCTTTTTCATAACGCGGTTCGCGGGAATGGCCACACCTCCGCCTCCCCCCATGTAGTC
>CAZOBB010000039.1:0-5754 GCA_964577975.1 uncultured Thermodesulfobacteriota bacterium
ATGAGACACCCCTCCTCGTGGGTATGGATGAAATCGTAGTGTCCCCGGATCAGCATCCAGACGGCCCGGAAAAAGAGGAAGACATCGAGATAGATCTTGGTCAAGGATGGGCCGACGGGGACATCCTTCACCCCCGGCGGGCGAAAACTCCGGTGAATCGTGAGGCCGGGAATCACCTTGCCTTCTCCGATGGGATAGGCCAACAGGTCCACCCGAATCCCCAAGGACGAGTAGGCCTTGATCCTGTAATACTCGCTGAACGGCGTTCCCCGTGGCTGAAAAAATGGCTCCGGGGCGATCATCAAAACCCGGAGGCCACCCGCTGTTTTTCCATCTTCCATTCGATGTTCCTACCCGCCCAACACGCAGGCGGGAATTTATTAGAAATTAAGGGGGTTTTATATCACGGACCGGATATTCTTGCAACCTCGATGCGATCCACCCAAAGCTCACCATTCCCTTGATAATAGACGGGAAACTGCATAATGGAGGGACGGGCGAGCGAAAAATCGAGAGAAAAGGCCTGTAAGCCACCAGGCCTTCCAAAATCCTTTCGCCTCACGGTCCGCGCCTTCAAAACCTCCCGCTGATGGCCGCGGGCAACCTGAAAGAGGGCAACGGGTCCATCGGTCAGGGTGTCTCCCCCGGCCGCCATATAAAACGTGGCTCGATACCGCCCCGGCTTCAGACGATGCAGGGGACCCCAAATGCTGCGGTCGTTCACAATATCCGGTGAAAAACGAACACCTTTCCCGCCACCTTCAGGAAGCGGAAGAACATACGCCTGATGGAACAGGTCTTCCGCCTGGAAGACACCGGGGCCCTCCCCCCTTCCTTTGAACGCGATGAAGACATAATCAAGGCACAAGGGTATCGTCCCGTTGGAATAGACGATGCACTCAATCTTCTGGGCAAAGGAGACATGGAAAACGAACCGGATATCCGTATAGGCATCCGGGACAAGGTCTCCCGTCGTCAAGACCTTCATGACGAGAGTGTCTTTTCTGTGCCGTCCCATCACCAGGACGGCCCCCACCGTGGCCGATTTGTTCGGCAGAGCGGCCTTCCATGTTTTGATCCGCACCACACCTTCGTACCACCCGGCGGGGAAGAATCGGTGCTGATTGCCCATCAACATTCCGCGATCGCCCCGTTTCAGCGAGACCAGCGCCTTGCCGGCCGAGGCGTCGGGATCCGGGATCACCTTCCCGATCAGGTGCCGGCTCCGTTCCGCCTCCCACAAAACCCCCACCGGGGAATCGATCGCCTCCAATCGGCTCTGTTCGGCACCTTTTGCCAAAGCATCTTCTTCCACGCGAAACAGGGTCTTGAAAGGGGATGTCCGCACCTTTTTCAGAAACGGCAGGGCCTCCAGCCGTTTCAGCACCATCCATGAGGGAAACGGGCAGATCTTGTAGGGATAGGCGTTCGCGTGAAACGTCACGTACTTGACGTGAAGCCGCCGGAGCATCGCCCTCGCCTTCTCGCTTGCCTCCCCCACGTCCATGGGATACAGTCCGTAAAAGACCTCATCCACGTAGTCTTTCGCCACCACGGGGGAATACCCGTTGACCATGGGATAGCGGTACCGGGTCACGTAATACTGGTAGAGGGTGGACCAGGCAGAATCCCCCGGCCAGATGGGAAGTTCCAGGAGAGTTCGGGGCGGCATCCCCTCCCTTTTCATCCCGTCATAGACGGTCTTTCCCCTCTCCAGGAGACAGAGCCCCAGGGGACGGGGAGGAAAGTAATCGACTACGATTCCAACAACGGCAAGTAAAACCAGTCCTCGTTTCCATTCACCCCTTTTCAAGGGCAGGCGGTCCAGTCCCCACGCCACGCAGAAGGCCATAGCGACATAGGCAATGAAGATGATCCTCCCCGGAACGCGGGGATATTTGAAATAGGGAATCACCTTGTAAAAAAAGGCGTAGAGGGGAATCTGCGGCACCGACAACCCGAGGGAAAGGAACGTGAAAAAGAGAAACGACCCGAGCCAAAAGGCCGCCTGCCCGTCCCCTCTTCCTTCCCGGCGACGGCGCCAAAAGTACACGCCGCCGCATAGAAGCACCAGCGCCAAGGCCACCACCCCCAGGTAGAGCATCGACTCCCCCTGGTAGTTGGTCCTCCGAAACAGATCCCCCCAATGGGGTGAGAAGTAGCGCACCTCGGCCAGGCGCCGCCCGCGCTCGGCGATCGTCCCCCCCAAAACAAACTTCTTGATGGCGATGACGATCCCTCCGGAAAGGATCACCAGCGGGAAAAGCGGCAAAAACCTTTCCCCCACCCGTCGGATCACAGAGCCGTCCACACCGGCACCCGTCCACTCGCCTCGGAAACGGACGAAATTTATCCCTATGAGGATTACCACTACGGCAAAAAGGAGATGCCCATACTGGGGAATGGGAAGCCAGACCTTCACGGGATAGAGAATCAACAAGGCGAGGGGCAGAAAGAGAAGGGCGATCCGACTGCTTACCGTTTCCGCGTCCGAGCGGGTCACACCCGCCAGAATCCCGGCGAGGACGCGGAAAAGAAGACAAGCCCCCGCGGCAAAAACCGGAATGAGAAAGGGATAGGTCGCGTGATAGGGCCACTCCTTCTGCAAGGCGAAAACGGCCACGCCAATCCCGATCCCGGCCCCTTCCAGGAGAAAAAGGAGGGTTTCGTCTTTCGCCCCCCCTTCTCTCGTCTCGGGGGCCACGATCCTTTTAAGCATGAACAGGCCGTAGGGAACGAGGAACAGGACCGTGTAATAAAACATGTGATATTCCGTCCACGCCATCAGAATCAGCGTGATTCCCACGAGGATCGGGTATCGCTTTTTTGAAGACCGCGCCATCCCCTCGGCGAAAAATAACAGCATGGGAAGGGCGAAATAGAAGAGCCCGTTGATGTGGCCGCACATCTGGCTGAGCCGATGGGGCGCCAGGGCCACGATCATCCCCCCCGCCAGGGAGGGGAGGAAGGAAATCCCCGTCCTCCGCAGCCATAGAAAGGTAAATCCCCCCGCCAGAACGAACGAGAGGAGGAACACCAGGTTGAAGGCGATCACGTCTCCCAGGGGTGAAAAGACGGTGAAAAGAAACGAAAAAAGGGCAATCTGGGGATTGAAGAACCGCTTCCCCCAGTAATAGAACTGGTATGGATCGGAAAAGGGGTTCCGGAAATGGAGCAGGTTATCCTTGAGGAGCCAGAAATTGTAGTAGAGGTTGAGGTGATCCCCCATGTTCATTCGCTGTATCTCGTGCCCCGGCACGGGAAAGCGGATATAGGGAATCGCCTGGTCGAAGTGGCGAATCAGGGGGACGTTATAGATTCCCCCAAGGAGAAAAAAGAATAGGAAAACCGCAAGGATCCGCCCCTTGTTGTCGATTCCGCCTGTCACAGGGTGAAAATACCCACCTGCTCGAGGATTGTCAATGGACGAACCACCAGGAAAACCGCCGTTCTCTCGGAATCAGTCAGACAACGCCCATTCAACCGCCTTCATGGCATGGAGTTTCGTCGTGTCGAACAATGGAACCGAGGTATGCTCCTGCTTGACCAGGAGGGCAATCTCGGTACACCCCAAGATCACTCCCTCCGCCCCCTTCTTTCGAAGGGTATCGATGATCCTCAAATACTCGTTTCGGGAGGCATCCTCGACCCTCCCCAAGCAAAGCTCGTCGTAAATAACCTTGTGAACCAGGTTCCTGTCGGGTTCTTCCGGGACCAATACCTTCAACCCGAACTTGTCCTCAAGTCTCCCCTTGTAAAAGTCCTCCTCCATCGTGAACTTGGTCCCGAGAACCCCGACCGTCTCCACGCCTTTCGCCACCACGGCCTCCGCCGTGGCATCCGCGATATGAACGAGGGGGATATGGAGGCGGGCCTCTATCTCGCAAGCGACCTTGTGCATCGTGTTGGTACAGATCAAGAGGAAATCCGCACCGCATCTCTCGATTCCCTCCGCGGCCTCCCCCAGGATCTCGGCCGTTTTCGACCAGTCACCCAAGTGCTGGAGCCGTTCAATCTCATCGAAATCGACGCTGTAAAGGCAGAGTTTGGCGGAATGATGTCCTCCCAACCGGCGATGAACCTCTTGGTTAATCATGGTGTAATACGTCGTCGTGGATTCCCAGCTCATCCCGCCCAACAAACCGATGGTCTTCATCTCAGTCTCGTTTCTCCCCTATCTTTCACTTTTTACTTTTCACCAACCCTCACGCCTTTTCCTTCAAAATATCCCTAATCTCGGTCAACAAAATCTCTTCCTTCGGGGGTTCCGGTGGCGCGGCGGGGGCCTCCTCTTCCTTCCGTTTCATGGCGTTGATTCCCTTGATGAGCATGAAAATGGCGAAGGCCACGATGAGAAAATCGATAACCGTCTGAATAAATACGCCGTATTTCACGACCACCGCCGGGGACTTACCAACCGCTTCCTTCAAGACAAACGACAGATCGGAAAAGTTCACGCCCCCCAGGAGCATGCCGATCGGCGGCATCAAGACGTCCTTCACGAAAGAGGAGACGATCTTCCCGAAAGCCGCGCCGATGACGATACCAACGGCCATATCGACGACATTGCCCTTCATGGCGAATTCTTTGAATTCCTTCATCATGCCCATATCAATCTCCTTTCTCTAAAAACGTTACCCTTTTCCCATCCGTAAACAACGAATGGTCGCGGTTCCTTCCGGAACCCCCTATTCCGTGTCCGACAACCGTATTATGAATTAAATCAATAACCGTTAATAATTGCAATAGCTACACTTCCTTTCCCACGAATATTGACACTCTACCCCGGCTCTGATATTCGCTAATCATGGTGAAACCATGAAGACGCACTTTCTCATCGCCTTGCTCACCGATTTTGGACTGGCCGATCCCTATGTAGGGATCATGAAAGGCATCATCTGGGACATCGCCCCCGGCGTTCCCATCGTGGATCTTACCCATCACATCCGTCCGCAAAACATACTCCAGGGAAGTTTTCTCCTCCATTCCACATATCGGCAGCTCCCAAAGGGAACAATCTTCGTCTGTGTGGTCGACCCGGGTGTAGGAACGCATCGCCTCCCAGTGCTGGTCACGGTAGGAAAGTACGCCTTCGTAGGACCCGACAACGGTCTCTTTGGTTTTCTTAACGGCGTCCCTGGCAAAATGGTCATCCATCTCCAAAACAAGAACTATTTTCGCCCTATAGTGAGCAAGACCTTTCATGGGCGGGATATATTCGCCCCCGTAGCGGCCCACTTAGCGGCAAAGGGCCAGGCCATTCTCCCGGACCTGGGCCCCACCCTACCCCGACTTCGTGAGATCGAGGGACAGTTCCCCGACGTAAACCCGTCGGTTATCCGCGGAAAGATTATGCATATCGACCGATTTGGCAATCTCATCACCAATATCCATTCTTCTCATCTCAAAAACCTTTCCTTCGACAAAAGCCGAATGCCCATCAAGGTCAAAGACATTTCGCTTCCGATGGTGGCCACCTTCTCCGAGGCTCCCGCGTCAACTCCTTGTGCCCTCATCGGATCGTCGGATCACGTGGAGATCTTCGTAAAAAACGGCAGCGCCGAAGCTACACTCAACGCCAAGATAGGAGATTCCGTCCATGTCCTCAAACATCACCACTAAAGCTCTCAACATCCCCTCTTTCATCGTCATGGACGTCCTGGAGCGTGCCCGCGCCCTGGAAAACCAAGGAATCGACGTCATCCATCTGGAGGTTGGGGAACCGGACTTCGACACCCCGGACTGCATCGTCCA
>CAZOBB010000040.1:0-34790 GCA_964577975.1 uncultured Thermodesulfobacteriota bacterium
CCTGTGGAAGAAGAGTGTGGGGCCTTATATCCTCCGGAACACCGAGGTGCGGCGTTTCCAAAAGGGTGTGGCCTGGATCCGCACGCCGTCTCCCACTTGGCGATTCGAGCTCATCCAGATGAAGTCCCAGCTCCTCGACCGTCTCAACCGGGCGGCGGGACACCCCTTCGTCAAGGACCTGAGGATCGAGATCGGGACGATCGCGCCCCGTGAGGATGTTCCCGATGCCGTTGTGGGAAAGGGGACTTCCCAGGAAGTTATCCGACTTCCGGAGGATGAAGCCGCCTGGGTCAGGCGGTGTGTGGCGGAGATTTCCGATTCGGAATTACGCCATCGGTCCGAGAAGATCTTGGCGGGACTTTTGGCAAGGTCGTTAAAAAGATAGCTTTTAAGCGTACTTCAGGGCTTTGCCTTTCTGCCAAGGAGAAGGATGCGGGTTGATTGGACAGGACGTATTGTAAAAGGATTCTATGTTCTCGGTCATCCTAGCGTGCCCATGTATCTGATGGATGGAGAGCTTCCGGCCCTTTTTGATACCGGTTTCACGGGACTGGCAGATCATTATCTGGCGGATATTCGAGCGGTTTTGAAAAAGAGAACGCCAGCATTTCTTTTTATAACGCATGCCCATTGGGATCATGTTGGATGCGCGGGTATCTTCAAAAGGGAATGGCCTGCCATGAAAATCGTGGCGTCCGAGACAACGCGCTCATTCCTTAGGAATCCGAAGATAGTAGAAACCCTGACCCGTCTGAACGAAGAGGCGAAAAAGGCACTTGAAGAGTGAGGTGTTTCTCCCATCCGTGAGGAGGCTTTCGTGCCATTTGAGGTTGATGAGATTTTCGATTTTCTCAAATCCTATCGAATTGATAAAGGGGTGAGCGTTCGAGGAAACTCTTCCCCAGGACATACACGTGATTTCACCGTCTATTGGATACCCGAAAGAGGGGTTCTTGTCGCATCGGAGGCGGTAGGTTGTGATGGCGTTCCCGAGTTTCTGGTCGATTACGATATCTATCTCAGTGGGATTGAAACGTTTCTTGTGAGAAACTGGAAGGTTCTTTGCACGGGGTATCGGTTTGTTTTGACGGAAGGAGACGTGGCAATGTACCTGAGGGAGGCGAGGAAAAGTAGCCGAGGATTATCGAAGGCGCGTCGAGGAGATGCTTGCGGCGGGAAAGGACGTGGAAGAAATAGTTCAGGATTTGAAGGAGGTTGAATGGGATCCAAAACCGTTTCCGAAACAACCGCTCATGACTTATCTCATGAATACGGAACGGCGTGTGCGAATTTTAAAGAGACGGTGGAATGAAGTAAATGAATTTAAAATTTAAATGGTTACAAGTTTTTTTACGGAAAAAGAGAGGGGAGGCAAAAAACGGGTTAGCTCCACGAATTTTGCGGTAGAGAATATCTATTGATTAAGAAAGGTTACTAACTATTGTCTTGACAATGTCTCCAGGCCATGGTATCAGGATCAAAGGGAGTCGTGACACAACCCTTACGGCAGGAGGAGGACGTGATGGCGTGGAAAGTAGGTTTAGTTACGGATAATGAAGCCATACAGCATCTTTTTACTCGAACATTTGAAGGAAGAGAAGACATCTCCTTGAAATTCTATGAATCGGCGGCGGAAGCCTTGAAAGGGACAGAAAAGGAACCTCCCGATGTTTTGATCATCTCCGTCAGTCTTCCTGATGAGGATGGGTATGAGCTGTGTAGAGAATTCAAGGATAGCTTACAAGTGGGATATCCTGTTCTTTTGATTGAGGATATTTTCGAGGATATCGATTTGGATCGTTGTCTTGAAGTTCATACCGATGGGTTTGTTTCGAAGCCGTTTGAGGAGGAATTGATATCCGAGAAGATTGAAGAGGTTCTTCAGACGCTGGAAGCAACTCCTTCCCGAAAGGGGGAAACCGGGGAGCCGGAAGATGTGTTACGAGAAGCACCGACTTCTTCCGAGGAAGAGGAACAGCCGGCCGTTATGGTTGTCTCTGATGGGGGGGAAGATGAGGATATCTTGGAGCTTACAGATTTGGTGGAAGAGGAGGAGATTGCGTCTCCTTTGCGAGAGGAAGGGCTAGAGGAACAGCTAGAGGAACAGGAGGTGCCGCCGTCGATTGCCTCAGCATTGGAGGAGAGTGTCAGTGAGCTGGAAAAAATGGAAGCCCTCGAACCTCTGGAAGAAGCCCCTGACTTGTTTGAGGAAGAAGAAGGAATTCTTGTTTCTCCCTCTCCAGATGTGTCGACTCCAGATTCAATCGGCCGGGAAGACTTGAGGCGGATGATACGAGACGTCGTGGAGGAGGTAGTAAAACAGGCGGTTCAGAAATCGCTCGAGGAGAAACTTCCGGATATTTTGAAGAGGAGCTTGGCGAAAGTTTTTTTTGATCTCTCGGAAGGATTTAAGTAAAGTAGGTGAAGCCTTGATCTGTGAGGCGGGGAGGAAGGGGGGCTTCGAGAAAGAAGTCTTCCTTCTTTTTTTGTGTGATCGGTAAAAACGATGTGCCTTAAGGCAATATCTTTTTAAGGAGGAAAAATATGGAGTGGAAAGGTAAGCCACGTATAAAAACAGAATTACCTGGCCCAAAGGCGAAGGAGGTGCTGGAAAAAGACAGTCGCTACATTTCTAAATCGTATACCCGAGGTTATCCCCTCGTGGTGAAGAAGGCGCAGGGGGTTCGTATTGAAGATGAAGATGAAAATCTCTTTTTAGATTTTACATCGGGGATTGCCGTCTGTAATACGGGGCATTGCCATCCTGAGATTGTAAAGGTTATTCAAAATCAGGCGGAAAGATTGATACATATGTCGGGAACCGATTTTTATTATCGTCCGCAGGCGGACCTCGCGGAGAAATTGGCACATATAACTCCTGGGTCACCAGACAAAAGGGTCTTTTTTTGCAATTCGGGAGCCGAATCTATCGAAGCGGCGTTGAAACTGGCCCGGTATCATTCGAAACGCCAACGTATCCTTGCTTTTCTTGGAGCTTTTCATGGCAGAACAATGGGCGCCCTTTCCCTTACCGCGAGCAAGGCGGTACAAGAGAAAGGATTTGCGCCCCTCGTGCCGGGTGTGACCCATGTGCCCTATGCTTATTGTTATCGGTGCCCCTACAATTTGGAGCCGAAGACTTGCGGCACCTATTGTGTTGATTGGATAGAGGAAGATCTTTTTAAGCGGGTTATCCCTCCTGAGGAAGTGGCAGCGATTTTTGTGGAGCCTATCCAAGGGGAAGGGGGATATATCGTTCCTCCTCCCAATTTTCACAAGAAACTGAGGGACCTTTGTGATCGATACGGTATCTTGTATGTGGCTGATGAGGTGCAAGCAGGGATGGGGAGAACGGGTAGAATGTTTGCGCTTGAACATTTCGGAGTGGAGCCGGATATTATGGCGCTTGCCAAAGGGATTGCCTCTGGAATGCCTTTAGGAGCTATGATTTCTAAGAGTTCAGTCATGAATTGGGTGCCAGGTTCTCATGCTTCCACGTTTGGGGGAAATCCCGTGTCGTGTGCGGCGGCTTTGAAGACCGTGGAACTTCTGGAAGGAGGATTGGTAGAGAATGCACGTATCGTGGGTGCCTATCTGAAGGAGAAGCTTGCGGCGCTTCAAAAGGAATTTGAGATTATCGGGGATGTGAGGGGGCTGGGACTCATGGTTGGAGTAGAACTCGTTCTGGATAGGGAAAAGAAGACAAAAGCCGTAAAGGAACGGGATGATGTGGTTCTGAAATGTTTTGAAAAAGGGTTGTTGTTGCTTGGGTGCGGGGAAAATACGATTCGTATGATTCCACCTCTCGTGGTGACGAAGGAGGAAATAGATGTAGCGGTGGGGATTTTTGAGGATGTCCTGCGGAAGTTACAAGTGAGGGATTAAGGGTTTTTTCTGGTAACGGGAGAGGGCCTTTTGTTGACATTTCCCTTGTTCTAAATTACGTTGAAACAAAGTTTATATAATGAATCTGGAGGAAGAAATGAGGGATGCGAGCCTGAGGGGTCTATTGGGAAAAAGTGTGGTCAGGACAGATTCCGTGGCAAAGGCGACGGGTCAGGCCCCCTACACGGCCGATTTGAAATTGCCGAGAATGCTGGTAGGGAAGGTGTTACGGAGCCCTTTCCCGCACGCTAAGATCTTGCATATCGATACATCAAAGGCCGAACGGCTCAAGGGCGTCAAAGCCGTCGTGACGGCAAAGGACGGATATGGTGTCAAGTGGGGGGTGTTTCCATATACCCAGGATCACGCCATGATTCCCCCCGATAAGGTGCGATATGTGGGAGAGGAGGTGGCGGCTGTCGCGGCGATCGATGAGGAAACCGCCTTAGAAGCCCTTTCCTTGATTGAGGTTGAATATGAAGAGTTGCCTGCGGTGTTCACGGTGGAAGAGGCAATGAGGGAGGGTGCCCCTCTTTTACACGATCAGTACAAGAACAACATCAATGTTCATGTTCATATTGAGGTAGGAGATGTCAAGAAGGCATTCAAGGAAGCAGATATCGTTTTGGAAGACAAATTCGAAGCCGCCGGGGAAATGTATGGGATGTTGGAACCTTATGGGGTGGTGGCCTACTATACTCCTGATGGATTTCTCGACATCTGGATGCCGAATGCGGGTCCTCATGTGCGAGCGAAGGCGCTGTCGAATCTTTTGAAATTGCCCCTCAATAGGGTTCGTGTTCATCATATCAATAGTGGGGGGGCATTTGGAGGACGCTCAGAAGTATCACCGGGTGATTTTGTCGCATCTCTCCTTACGATCAAGGCGGGAAGGCCCGTTAAGCTCCTTTATTCGCGGGAAGAAACGTCCATTGCCACGCGGCAAGTACATGACATCATTGCCTACATCAAAACAGGGGCGAAAAAGGATGGAACGATTATCGCTAAGGAATTCAAGGTGTACTACAATGGTGGGGCATACAGTAGTACGGGGCCTATTGCTACCTCCATCCCTTTTTACGTCTATGAAGAGACCTATCGGCTTCCCAATCTGGTATATGATGGGTACCGTATTTTGACGAATCGGCCTATTCGAGGAATGTATCGGTGCCATGGACGTGCCTTCTTGGCCGGGAATGCCATGCACATGGACCGCATTGCCGAAGCGTTAGGGATGGATCCTATGGATATACGTTTGAAAAACGGTATCCGTACGGGAGAGGTGACGGCAACCGGTTCGAAAATTATCAGTTGTGGCCTTGCGGATACCATCAAGGCAGCGGCCAGGAAAAGTGGCTGGAAACAGAAAAGGGGAAAGCTGCCACCTTATCGAGGAATCGGGATGGGGAGTATCGCGATAATGTGTGGGTTCCCCATGGGATTTCGCTCGGGGTCTTCGGCGTATGTTCGCGTAAACGAGGACGGGGCTGCCACGGTTGTGACGGGAGTCGTAGATAACGGACAGGGAAATGAAAGCATGATGGCTCAAATCGCCGCCCATACTTTGGGGATTCCCATGAGCTCCGTCAACCTTGTTTGTTCGGACACAGAAGTAACGACTCATGATCCAGGGGCCTACTCCCAGGCGGCAGCCTTTGTGGGGGGCAATGCCGTGCGGCTGGCGGCCGAAGACGCCCGTGACAAGATTTTGACTGCCGCAGCGGAGTATATGAAGGTGGACAAAAAAGATCTCGCTCTGGGGGATCAGATGGTTTTTGTGAAGGACGATCCCGAGAAGGCGATCAAGCTGACGAAGGCGGTGCGATATGCCATGTCCAAAGGACACCATATTCAGGGGTATGGAACGTATATACCCAAGATAAGTTTCGATCGCGAATGGGTGAAGAATCCTTATGGTCAAATGGCAGGAACCTTTTCTTATGGGACGTCCGTTGCAGAGATCGAGGTAGATCCGGAAACAGGCATCGTGAGACTTTTACGTATGGTAGTAGCCCACGATTGTGGTAATCCTATCAACCCGATGGCGGTGGAAGGGCAATTGGAGGGATCCGTGGCGATGGCGGGAACGGCAACGATCTTGGAGGAACACGTATGGGATGGAGGGCTCCAGCTGAACAGCGACTTTTTAGAGTATAAGATGCCGTTGTCCGTGGATATGCCGGATATCGATCCTATTCTTGTCCAATCGATGGATCCGGAAGGACCTTTTGGGGCGAAAGAGGGGGGACTGACGATCTCCATGAGCGCCTACAAGGCTATTGCCAATGCCTTTTACGATGCCACGGGCGTGTGGTTGAAGGAGTTTCCTTATACTCCTGATCGGGTTTTGAAGGCCCTTGAAGAAAAGGCCAAATCCTAAAAGGCGGAGTGTGGAAAATGAAATTGCCGGAATTTGAGTATTTCAGTCCGAGAGACGTCACCTCGACGGTGGAACTTCTTTCCATCCATGGAGCGAATGCCGCTTTACTGGCAGGAGGGACGGATCTATTAGTTCGGATGAAACAAGGGCTTGTGGCACCATCCGTGATTGTCAATATCAAAGACGTGGAGGAGCTTAGGGGTATCCGAAAAGAGAAGGACGGATCTGTTCGTGTTGGTGCCTTGACACGGCTGTCGGAACTGGTGGATTCTGCCGTGGTGAAAAGGAAATATCCTGGATTATATCAGGCGGCAGACGCTGTCTCGGCACCTCCTCTACAAAATATGGGAACCGTGGGGGGGAATTTGGCCCAGGAAACCCGCTGTTTATATTATAATCAGACGGCAATGTGGCGGAGGTCGAAGCCTCGATGTTTCAAGGCAGGGGGAGAAGTCTGTAATGCCGTGAAAGGCGGTGACCATTGTTTCGCCGTGTACCAAGGGGATTTGGCTCCCATGCTTATAGCCCTGTCTGCGAAGATTGTTTTATCGAGTAAAGAGGAACGGAGAACCATTCCACTGGAAACATTGTATAGCGGTAAAGGGAAAGTTCCGTTGAAAAAGGAAAGCGGCGAGCTTTTGGAGGAAGTTATCTTGCCTCCTCCGGAGGGAAATCAGGTAAGCCGATATGAAAAGCTTCGGTTGCGGCAAGCCCTTGATTATCCCTTGGTCGGTGCTGCGGTGGCAATGGTGCTGTCCAAAGATGGGAGAAGATGTGAAAGAGGACGATTGGTGTTAACGTCGATAGGAAGCCGACCTATCGTCGTGGACGACAATCAGCTCATGAAAGGGGCTGCGATTTCCGACGCGTGGATTCAAGAGCTGTCGGAGGCGGCGTATAAGGCCGCCAAAACCTTTCCAAACGTTTTGACACCTCCGGTATATCGGAAAAAAATGGCCAAGATCCTGGCTAAACGTGTAATCAGTAAGGCTTTGAAAAGGTAGGAAGGACGATGTAGCTTCTAAATGCAAGGCCGTTCGGCATGAGGAGGATAGAAGAAGAATGGGTGCGATTCCAATAACACTGTTGGTCAACGGGGAACCTTTCAATCTCTTGGTTTCTCCAAATAAGACGCTTTTAGAGGTACTTCGCGATGATCTTGAACTTATGGGGGCGCGAGAGGGATGCGGTGTAGGGGCATGTGGAGCGTGCACCGTTTTGATCGATAATCAGCCGGTTCGATCGTGCTTGACGCTGGCCGTGGATGTTCAGGGATTGGCTATCACCACGATTGAAGGATTGGCGGAAGGAAAGGAGCTCCATCCTGTGCAAGAGGCCTTCGTGGAACGGGGAGCCATACAGTGTGGGTATTGTTCTCCGGGGATGATTCTGACGGCGAAGGCGTTTTTGGACAAGAAAAAACGTCCCAAAAAGCAAGAAATCAAGAAGGCTATTTCGGGAAACATCTGCCGCTGCACGGGATATGCGAAGATTGAGGATGCCATTGCGACGGCTGCGAGGAAGTTGTCGAAAAAGGCTACATAGTTTTCCAGGATTGGCGAAGGGAAAGAGGGAACGAAATGAAGATCGAGCGGATTGACCACTTGTGCTTTGCGGTGAAGGACCTCGATAAGGCAGTACAAGTTTATGAAGACACGTTGGGATTGAAGCCGAAATTCTTCTATACGGAAGAGAGTGAGAAAATTCGAGTGGCGAGATATCAAGTTGGAGAGGTGGCGATTGAATTGATGGAATCCACGTCTCCAGATGGGGAGGTTGCGAAATTCATTCGGAAACATGGGGAGGGGTTTTATCTTATCTCCTATAAGGTGGACGACGTGGAAAAGGGTTTGAAGGAACTTGAGGGGAAGGGAAAAAAGTTGATCGACAAAACACCCCGGCGGATGCAAGGGATTCGGTATGCGTTTCTTGAGCCTCCGCAACGGATGTTGGGTACGTTGGTGGAGATTTTGGATGGGGAGATGAATCTCTCAAGTGACCCTTGAGGGAGGAATCCTTTCATTATCATGGGGAGGGAAGGGATACCTCGTAAAGGAAAGAGAAAAGGAGGGGGAATGGAACTTTTTGAGGCGATTAGAGGGAGGAGAAGCTGTCGGGATTTCTTGCCGGATCCGATCCCGGACGAAACGATTGAAAAGATTCTTGAAGCGGCAGTCTGGGCTCCTTCTCCGCTGAACAGTCAGCCGTGGTCCTTTTACGTTATTACCAATGAAGAGATAAAAGAGAAGATTTTCGAGGAGACACTTCGCTGTAAGGAGTGGGCCCTTGAGGTGAGTGGCTGGAAATGGCTGGGTGGTTATGATCCCGGATTTTTGAAGCAAGCTCCCGTGATGATAGCTGTCGTGGGGAATCCAAAAGGGACAGGTGTGGACATGTTTCAGGAAGAGGGAAACATGGGTTATCTTCAGGCGTGCGCCGCGGCGATCCAGAATATGCACCTCGCGATTCATGCCTTGGGATTGGGAAGTGTGTGGTTTACCTTTTTTGATAAACAACCCATGCGCGAGATCCTTGGTATCGGAAAGGATCTCGTGCCCGTTGCCGTGGTGTGTTTAGGGAAGGTTGCAAAATTCCCCGCTCCCATGCCGAGGAAAGGGCTTGACAAGAAAGTAACGTACCTTCGATAGAAATTCTTTTCGAGATCTGAATGTAAAGTGGGGAAAAAGGGGGAAGGTAAAAGGGGATGCGCGAGTCGTGGGATCCCGGGGGCAATGTGTCTACATTTGGATATGGAAAGTCCCGAATTTTTCGTGGGAATTACAGGATTTCTTACTTGAAAAAAACCAATAAAGGAGGAACGTAAATGCAGGTAATCGTTGTGGGTGGTGCTGGAACCATGGGGCAGGGTGTGGCCCGAGATCTCATCAAGCAGGAAAAGATTACAAAGGTGACCTTGGGTGACATCGTCACGGATCCTAATCGGTTGCAAGAGAAGCTTCGTGCCAGTGATAAGATCTCCCTTATTGAAATCGATGTGAATGACCATGACAGACTCGTGGGGGCGATCAAAGGGAATGACGTGGTCATCAATACGGCGGGACCGTTTTACAAAACCGCGGTAGCGGTCGCGAGGGCGGCCGTCGAGGCGGGAGTCAATTATATCGATATCTGTGATGATTACGAGGCCGTACCCATCCTTTTTTCTTCTGACATTGATGAGGCGGCAAAAAAAGCGGGCGTTACCGTATTAACTGGCATGGGGTCAGATCCTGGAACGAATAATGTTCTGGTTCGCTGGTACGCGAACAAGCTGGATCAAGTCGAGGAGATTAAGCTATTCTGGGTGGTGAGTATCGCGGAATTGCATGGTGCCGCCTGGGATCATAGCCTTCATATGGTAACCGGTGAGCTTCCCCAATACATTGATGGAAAACTTGTTCATGTGGAAGGGGGAACGGGGGAGGAAACGGCCCAATTCTTGGATCCCCTTGGTACATGCGTCATGCGGTATGTGGGGCATCCGCAGCCTATTACCATTCCTAAGTATATCGAGGGGGTCAAAAACGTCATTATCAAAGGGGCGTTGATACCATCGTGGGTTGATGAATTGATCAAAGAACAGAGAGACACGGGATTTTTGAGCACGGAGCCTGTCGATGTGAAGGGAACGAAGGTCATTCCGTATGATCTAACGCTGAAGCTCTGGGAGAAGATACCCGAGGGGCGAGATAACGGGCCTCAGGCGTCCGGTCTCAAGGTGATCGTAAAAGGTGTCAGAGGTGAACATCGGGTAACCTATACGGCAGACATGGTGGGACGCATGGCTCCGGGCACAGGTTTGCCGGCCTCGATTGCCGCACTCATGATGGATGATGGATATGTGACTGTCAAAGGAGTGGTGGCGCCAGAAGGGTGTATCGATCCTGAGAAATTCCTTTCCGAGTTTATAAAACGGGGTGCAAGAATCCATCAGACGGAAACAGTGGAATCGCTGTTGAAGGTGTGAAAGGAGTATAAGCCATGAACGAGACGCAAAAACTCGATCTGACGAAAAGTCTACAACTTTACGAAGAGGCCAAAACCCTGATTCCAGGAGGGGTATTGGGGGCGAGAAAACCGACGGATTTCATCATGGGTGAGTATCCCATATTCCTTGTGGAGGGGAAAGGAAGCCATTTCAAAGACGTGGATGGGAACGAATATATCGATTTTCTTTGTGGTTACGGTCCCATCATCTTGGGATATCGTGAAGAGGAAGTGGACAACGCCGTCATCGAGCAGATTAAGAACAAAGGGTTTTGTTTCAACCTTTCCCAGCCCTTTCAGAATGAATTGGCAAAAAAGTTGAGAGAGCTTGTTCCTTGTTCCGAAATGAGCATCTTTTTGAAGACGGGATCGGATGCTACGACGGCGAGTATCCGCATCGCTCGAGCTTACACGGGGCGGATCAAGGTGATGCGATGTGGATACCATGGGTGGCACGATTGGTGTGTGGAAATGAAAGGAGGCATTCCCGAGAAGTTTTACGAAGATGTGTATGGGTTTCGCTATAATGATCTCGATCAGCTTGAAGACCTCATGAAGCAACACGGAGACCAGACGGCAGCGATTATTATGACACCGTTCGGGCATCCTTTGCACCAGAAGATGGAAGAGCCGAAACCCGGATTTCTCGAAGGCGTGAGGGCGCTGGCCGACAAGTATGGTGCGATTTTGATCTACGATGAGATTCGGACGGGTTTCAGGCTCAGTCTGGGGGGAGCTCAGGCCTATTATGGTGTGGCCCCCGATCTCACGATCCTTGGGAAGGGAATGGCGAATGGTTATGCCATCAGTGTCGTAACGGGGAAGAAAGAGATCATGATGGCCGCAGCTTCGGAACTTTTCATCTCTTCGACCTTCTTCCCCAACAGTTTGCCATACATCGCCGCGTTGAAGACGATTGAGATCTTGGAGCGTGACAAAGTACTTGAGGATATTTGGGCGAAAGGGAAACGCTTCTTGGAGAGAATTGAAGGGGTGATTGCCAAGTACGATGTGGGAGCGGAGTTGAGCGGTGTGGCCCCCATGTTTTTCATCACCTTCAAGGTAGGACAAGATGGGGATAGGCAACTGAGGCGAGCGAGAAGGGAAGCGTTTTATACGGAACTGATTCGGAGAAAGTTCTTCTTTACTCCGCACCATCACGCCTATATCTGCTATCGACATACGGAAGAGGATTTGGATAAGACGGTGGAGGCCATTGACGCTTCTTTGGCGTATGTTCAGGAAAAGTACCCGGGTTGAGGTATATGGGGAAAGCGGGGGGGGGAATCCCGTTGAAGGATTCCCCTTTTTTATGGGATGGAATCGAAGTGGGAAGGAAAGTTCGGTCCTCTAGTTTGATTCAGGAACGGGATGGCCCAGCTTTACACGGCCCTTAGAGACGAAGAATATCATTGAAAAGGAGGATACCTCCTATGGGATGCGTCGGATCGAGGTGAGAAGTCGGCACGCGCGTTCCCATCTGGGGCACCTCTTTTCAGATGGTCCCCCTTTAACGGGAAGGCGGTATTGTATAAACTCCTCCACCCTCTTTTTTATTCTTGCATGCCGGTTGGTTTTGGAGAGATACGGTGCGTTTTCCGAGCTTTTCAAAAGGAGATTTTGATGGATTCAATACGTCGTGGCGATATGGTCCAGGTTGTCTTTGACGGATTGGAACGATTTTCCTTCGAGGGCTTCGAATTCCTGTAAAATGGGATGTTCCGTTGAATAGGACTCATCTGCCAAAATAACCTGAACTCCTCGCCGGTTTTTGACATTAATGATGAGGGGCCCGGCAAGATTTGCCGTCATCTTTGACGGATCCTCCGGAATGGTGACGATGACAAGAACGGCCATGTCCGCTGCGTCTTCACAATCGATGACGGCAAGTTGCTGAAGGGGAATTTTCATGTCGTATTTTGGGTGAAAGACCAGGGGATTGATGACGACGAAGGCCAAGCTGGGATTCTCAGTTGATTGAAGCCAACGGAAAGGAATGGAAGGGTTGGGGGTCAAAAGGACGAAATGTTTCATTTCCTCGAATCCCAACAGTCCGAAAGGGAACGTTATGATTTTATCATCTGAGATCTCGATATCTCCGAGCCTTGTTCCTTTTAGTAGCACGTTATCTTCCTCCCTACGCTTTCTTATCGGTTGGTGTGGGAGCTTTCTTTAGGGTTTTTGTCAGCTTTCCGAAAACGGAGAGGTCTGGTTTCGATGCCTTGATATTGGCTTCTTGAATTTTCAGGAAAACCTCTTCACGATGGACGGCCATTTCTTTTGGGGCCTCGATGCCGATCTTGACTTGTTTCCCGTGGATTTCAATGATCGTGATAACGATGTCATTTCCGATGGTGATCCGTTCACCGGCCTTCCGCGTGAGAATGAGCATGGAAATTCCTATCTCAGAAAATCGAGAAGGGTAGGTTGGATGAGGCGGGCGGAAGATTCAAGAGATACCTGGAGGGCCATTTGTTGAAGATTGAAATCGGTTATCGCCTTCAAGATATCGACATCTTCCGTGTCGGAAAGTGTTTTTGACGTGTCAACTTTGAGTTTTTTCTGGATAACCTCCGATTTCTTTAGGACTTGAGCAGATGAACCAATGCTTGCGTGTTCCGTCAGGATTTTATCGTTTCCGCTGTCGAGATGGGAAAGGAGCCCTTCAATAGCCTTTCCGTCATTTTTCTCTAGGGCCTCCTGAAGAAGTTTCAGGGTTTTCAGAATGTCTTGTTCTCCCTGTATTCCTAGTTTTGAACTACTCTTGGTGGGATCTCCGTCGAAAACGAGGGCCACACTTGTGCTGTTTTTTGAACGAACGTCCAGGCTTTTTTGATTTTGAGCGATGGAGGCCGTAACGTTCAGTTCGTCGTGAGAATCGGCGTTGATACGTTGGAGTACATCCATGATGGAAGCGGATTCCGTTAAATCGATGGTACCTTCCACACCGTTGTTTTCAATTTGGATGGTGCCGAGGGTAAGCCCCTCGCCTCCGTAGAGGGCTGACGTTCGGGTGCGTTCCGTCACGGCGGGATTGAGGTCCTTTCCGGTGATATTTCCGGGAACGTTTTGGTCGATTCCTAGATCTTGGGCGGCCGTGCCCGTGACGTCTTCAATCGTTAAGTTCTGACGCTGAGCAGGTTGAGCGTTTGTGTCGGTGATAACTAAGGCATTTTTTTCCGCGTTCAAAGAAGCGGTGATATGGATACCGGCGGCTGCGTTTATCGTATCTATCACATCCTTGACAGTAGTGGCTGCTGTAAGGTCGATGTCGGCACTGTTTCCTGCTCGGTCGGTGATTCGGATGGTGCCGAGGGAGACTCCTTCTCCCATATTGAGGTCGGAGAGATGGGTACCTTCCGTTCCATTGACGGATAGGTCTGGTTCCAGAGCGACCATTCGGAGGAAATCGTTCGTCCCGGGTTCCAGCTCGATGGAAGAGCTTAATCCCGTAGTCGATGAGGTGAGCGTGAAACGGTCGGCATGGGTTGCTCCGTAGTCGACCGTTACCACTCCCGCCCCGAGAGCCGTATTGAGGCGGGTCTGCATTTCGGTGACGAGAGTTGCAGGGGTGTAGGTTCCAGCGGAGATGGTGATGGTATGGGCGCTTCCCCCATCGACGCGGATGGTGAAGGTATCATTGACGCCGGCAATGATGTTGAAGGCGACGGCCGTGTCTGATTCAACGTCGGTGTCTCCATTCCCTGTGATGTTGGAAGAGAACCCAAGTGTTGCCAAGGCGTGGCCTCCTGTCACGTCTTGAAGGGTGTCGAAATTTGTTGCGGGATCGCCGCTGTCAAAAGTAAAGTGATGGGTGGTTTCGTCATACGTGACGGTGACGTCGCTATAGTCCACTCCTCCCACGCTACCGAGATTCCTGATCATATCCTGGATATGGGCTGCCAATTCAGAGCCGGTATAGGATCCTTCGTTGAGCTGGATCTGATGCGGTCCTTCCGTATCTCCCGCCAGCATGACCTCAAAGGTGTTATTGGAGGTGTCTATCAGGAAGGAATCCGTAACGTCTTGCGAAGAAAACGTGTATCCGGCGGTAGGGGGGTCTAGAGAAATGGCGGGATTCAAATCCGTGACCAGAAAATCGGAGGCCGCCGCGTTGATTTCACTGGTGACCCCTTTGGCGATTTCCACGGAGATTTTTTCCGAGTTTCCATAGTATGTGCCGGTCCGATCGAAGGGGGCCCGGTTTGTGATGGTGCCTCCAAAGATATAGGAGTTGCCCATTTGAGTGTTGGCAAGGTCAATCATTCGATTATAGAGGCTTTCGATTTCTACCGCAGTCCCTTTTCGGGTTGTGGGATCGGCCGTGTCAGCCGCTTGAGAAATGGCAAGGGATTTGGCGCGGCTGACGATGTTTCCCATGTCGCTTAACGTGGAGTCGATCAGATTGAGCCACGAGGTTCCTTTGGAGATATTGTCGATGTAATGATCGACGTTGGAAAGAATGGTTCGGTAGTCAAGGACTTTGACTTCTCCCAGGGGGTCGTCCGAAGGGCGGTTGATCCTCTTCCCGGAGGAAGTTTGTTCTTGAATATCCAAGAGACGCGCCGTGTTGTTCATCACGTTGCGATTAAGCTGAGTATAAAGCATTTTGTTGGTTACGCGGGTGATCATGAACCTTTCTCCTCTTAGATCAGATCCATCAATTCTTTCATCATTTCGTCGATGGCGGAGATCATTTTTCCATTGGCACTGAAGGCCTGTTGGTATTTGATAAGGTTAATCATTTCTTCGTCTATGGAAACGCCCGATACGGCTTCTCGTCGTGTGTCTAGTTGATCTTTCATCGATTGGTAGTGGTTCATGGCGTTTTCCGATGCTTTTGTGTCGACGCCTATCGAACCTACCAATCCGTTGTAGAAGGCATCGATGGTAGCGGTTCCTTGATTCATGACGTTGGCGTGTTGCACCGCGGCGAGATCGAGTGCCACCTCGTTGTCTCCCGGAAGGCCGTTGAGAGAACCGGCTGCCGCTATCTTGTTGATGTCTTGGAGAACTTCCGGGTTGACTTCCATCACCTTGCTCGTGTCTCTCGTCGTGGAGACGGTGAAGGAGTCACCCGCGGCGGGTCCTCCCCCTGGACCATCCGAGATGGTGAAACGAACCCCTTCGAAGTAGATGTCGTTACCGGAGGTGTACTGGAATGTGTGGTCTGCCGCGTTGTCGCTCACTGCCGTTTGTCCCACTGCAACAGTGTCGTCGGACGTTGTGGAGAAACCGAGGGTCGCGGCCGCCGTCGATCCCGCTGCCGTCCACCGAAGAATAAGGGGATTGGTGTTGCCGGTGTTGTTTTCGATTTGAAAGTGCTGATTTTTGGAATCCCACGTTACCGTGTAGTCTTGATTGGCACTGGAAAGGGATTCCAGTTGTGCTTCGATTTCCTGCGCAAGTTGGTCTCCTGTATAGGCTCCCGCGGTCAGGGTGATGGTCGTGTCTGCACCTCCATCGTTGAAGACGATCTGGTCATTGTCTCCTGAGCGGATTTGGAAGCCCACCACTTCATTGGTTGCCTCGTTCGTGATGTGGTACGTATTGGCAGTGAGAAAATCGATCTGATAATCGTCGCGACTGAGGATGGTGGGGTCGTAAATCCCCGCCGTGATTTGTGCATCCCCATTGTTCTCATAGCTGGTTTCCGCCGTGGCTGTCAAGGGATTGAAAAAGTTTATGTTGGTGCTTCCGTCAAGGCCGTATCCAAAGTAGTGGAGTTTGTTGACCTCATTGACGATTCCGGCAGCCACGCGATCCAGGTCATGCATGACGTCGGGGATGTTCGTGTCCCTCATGTCTAGATAGCCTTTCAGCTTGCCTCGGCTTAGGGTGTCTGTGATATCAACCGGAACCCCTCCTTCTTCGTTCCAGACAACCCGGTAGAAGCCGTGGTTGGTGTTGTCTTCCGTGACTCCCAAGTGGGTGGAGAAAACGGATTGGACGAGCGTTTGACCTCCGGCAGTGAAGACGTTGACTTCATGGGCGCTGTTTTCGAAGTATTGGATATCGATCCATTTCGCGAGCTCCTGAAGTTTCAGGTCCCGCTGGTCTCGGAAGTCGTTGGCGTCTTGGCTTCCGAGTTCCACTTGAGCGATTTGCTTATTGAGATTAGCTATTTCGTCTGAGAGGCGGTTGATTTCCGAAATGGCGTAGTTTACCTGGTCATTGGCATCTTTTCTCAGTTGGAAGAGATTTTCATAGGTGTGCTGGAATGTGGTGGCCAGAGACTGGGCATGGCTCAAGAGGGTGGTTCGGGTTGTGGCGCTAGAAGGATCGTCCGCTACTTGTTGCCACGCATTCCAGAAATCGTTCATGGCCTCGTTCAGGCGGTTTTCGTCTGCTTCATTGAAGATGGATTCGATTTGTGTGTAGAGATAGTTCTTCGCCTCCCAATACCCTAAGGGTTGGAGCTCATTGGTTATTTGGACGCCCAGGAAGCGGTCGTAAGATCGCTTAATAGTTTTCGCCTTGACACCACTCCCCACCTGTCCGGGGAAGTAGTTCATGGGCATGTTGGCTTCAAGTTGTAGATTCTGGCGGGAATACCCTTCCGTGTTGACGTTTGCGATATTGTGTCCCACCACGTTAAGGGCCAACTGATTTGCGAAGAGTGCCCATTTGGAAATGTCGAGAGCGTGCGCTAGTCCGATCATCGTAGGTGTCCTCCCTTAGACCTTTGCCGAGAAGGTCAAGGATTCATTGGTTGTGCCAGGGTGGTGTAGTTTTCCCTCTTTTTCGTAGGTTGTATTTCCAGCCGCCTGCCGTATGAGATTTAGGCTGCTTTCAATAAGGCGGAGAGATTCCCGGATAAGGGCGTTGTTCTGTGAATTCATGAGGACGATTTTTTCCGCCACATGGAGAAGTCGATTCCGTGCCTGAAGAAGGGCGGGCTGGAGATGTTCGGGAACTCTTTGGACCAAATCCGAGAAGGAAAGGGGTGTTTCCCGCTCAATGGAAAGTTCCTCTCGCAGTCTATCAATGAGATGCCGCCGCGTTTCTTCACACATCCTCCCTTTTAAGGCCAGTGTTTCCTTTTCCTTGGCCAAACGATGAAGCGTTTCCACGTGGATGTGGATAAGGGCTTCATTCTCCTTCTTTAATATTTCTAATAGGGTTTCAAAGATGTCTGCTTCTTCGTGAAGCAGGGCCACCAGGCCGCTAATCGTTTTTTCCATGCCACTTCTCTCCTTTTTTAGCTGCCTGGAAGCCTTTAGGGGGGATTATAGAAAGGTATCTATCAGGGACTCCTGGGCGATTTTCTCCGCGACGCGCTCGCCTTTCACGTTGTAGGTCCCTGCGGCGATTTTTTGCTTGATGTCGTCTACCTTTTCTTTCCGGATGTCAGGGGCTTCCAGAGCAGCCTTTTTTACTTTTTGATAGAGACGTGCCTTGGAAGAAAGCCTTACATCATCGGTGGCAGCCTGGTTGTTCTTCCGGACGGCTTCTTTTGCCCCTTGCTGGGATCGTTGTATTTGGGGTCCTTGAACAACCTGCTTGAATCCTTCGATCAGCTGGCTATCATTGATTTTCATGCCTTCACCTCGTGTTCTTCCCTTCCTTACTTCTTCCTATCGGCACACTATACCATAACTTTAATCTTTTTTCTCTATCCCTTTTTTCATTTCCGCGAGGGAAAAGATATGTTTTTCTCCGTCGTTGATGCGGTTCGAGAGCTGTTTGAATAGGAGATCTCCCAATCCAACTCCACCTTCCTCTGCCATGCGAGTGGCATATTCTTCATCGAGCATCGATTTATAAATACGATCACTGTTGTGTTCTTTGAGAAGTTCCCCTTTTGGGATCGTTTTCCGCATTTCTTTGAAAAGTTCGCTCAAGAAAAGGGCTTCAAAGAGTTGACACGCCTTCTTAAGCCTTTGGGGATCGGTTTTCCCTTCTCCTTTGCTCAATGCGGCTTGAATACTTTGGATCGAGTGGATATCGATTCGCATCACTTCCGTCCTACATGATCTCCAGTTTCGCATGGAGGGCTCCTGCCGCCTTGATGGCTTGCAGAATGGCCATGAGATCCCTAGGGGAAACCCCTATTTTGTTGAGGGAGTCGACGAGTTCTCCGATGGTGGCTCCCCGGTTTAAGAGGATGAGTTTTTTCTTCTCCTCTTTGACGGTGATCTCTGGTTGTTTGGTGACCACGGTTTGGCCGCCGGGGGCCATGGTGATACCGCCGGGTACCTGTGTGGGTGGGGCTCCTTGTCGTACTCGCGACGCAAAGGGGGCCGGTTGGGAAACGTTTACTTGCTCTTTGATGGTGACGGTAAGATTGCCGTGGGCCACGGCAACGGTCGAAATTCGGACGTTTTGACCGATGACGACGGTACCGGTGCGCTCGTTAAAGACGACTCGAGCGGGGGTGTCGGGCGTCACCTCCAAATTTTCGAGCGACGCCATGAACTTTACGAGCTGTGACCGTTGTGGGGTGGGAACGGTGACTCGGATGGTGTCCGCGTCAAGGGGTTTGGCGGCATTTTCCCCGAGGTATGTGTTGATGACAGAAGCAACCCGAGAGGCGGTGGTGAAATCGGGGGAGAAAAGGTTAAACACCACAAACGGATGATTCTGGAAAGAGAAGGGAACGGGGCGCTCCACGATGGCACCGCCAGGAATCCTTCCCACCGTAGGGAAGTTTTTCTGGGATTTTCCCCCTCCCTTGCTCGCGGAGAATCCACCGATCGAAACGGGCCCTTGAGCCACGGCGTAGACCTTTCCATCGGCCGCCCACAAAGGAGTTTGCAGAAGAGTTCCTCCTTGAATGCTTTTTGCGTCACCGATCGAAGAGACGACCACGTCGATATGGTTGCCCGGTTTGGCGAAGGGTGGCAAGGATGCGGTTACGATGACGGCTGCCACATTTTTTACCTTCACGTCCTTCCGATCGACCTTGACACCCATACGGGTCAGCATGTTGACGATGGACCGAACGGGAAATTCCGCCTGATCCTTATCTCCCGTTCCGTTGAGGCCTGCCACGATGCCATAGCCCATTAGCTGATTGTCTCGCATCCCTTCGATTTCCGCGATGTCTTTGATTCGGACCCCGTACACCGTTGCCGCGGGAATCATATAAAGGGGCGCAAGGAAAAAGAGGAAAATCCAGATATAGGTCATTCTTGGTTTCATCACTTTTTCCTCCTAGAAGGGCCAGATCCAGTCGAGAATCTTCGTGCCCCACCCGCCGATTTGTTTGTCGCTTACGATGCCTCTGCCAGAGTAAACGATACGGGCATCCGCGATCTTGTCGGAGCTTATGGAGTTGTCCTGTTCGATGTCCTGGGGGCGAATGATGCCGTAAAGGCGGATGAACTGGGTTTCATTGTTTACCTGGACATCCTTGTCGCCCTGGATTACGAGATTGCCATTGGGGAGTACCCGGATGACCATGCAGGTGATGGTGGCAGTGAGTTTCCCTTCTCGTGTTGTTTCGCCGCTTCCATCGAATTTGTTCGACATGGAGGCCTTATAGAGATTTTCCATGGAGAGATTTCTATTTTTTTCTTCCAGGGCCTTTTCGTACCCCATGACATTTGTAATCCCTGCGTCGATGGAAGATCCGCGGGAGGTTTTTGTCGTGGCCTTTTTTGTTGCGGACGATTTGTCGGCGATCTTGACGGTTACGAGGTCTCCAATGCCTCGCGCTCGGTTGTCGGCAAAGTAGAGGTTGTTGCTCGTCACACCCACCCATAACGATCCCGGTGTCCGGGCTTCCTGGGGAATTACCCGAGGAGTGATCGCAGTGTAATTCGTGCCGGAATGGATCTCCGCGGGATGGCTCGCGTAGCATCCTCCTACAAGTATAGGAAGTAATCCTAGCAATAGGAGGAACAGGACCTTTTTCCTACCAGTTGAATTGCTTAGCACTTTCATTTTAGAACTCCACGGTTACAAGGTGTTTCGATGCCACTTTTGCGTAGATGGTTTTCTTCGATTGGATGTTTTGAACGCGGATGATATCGCCGTATCGCCCCTCTTGCCTTGCGATGGCGAGGGTCGTAATGAGGATGTTGGGGGTCTGGACTTTTACGGTCACGACCTCCCCCCGTTTGACAAGGATGGGATTGGTTATCATCTCTCGGGTGATCAATCTCCCCGCGGGGATGGTGCGTTTGGCCACTTTCCCTGTACAGGAGGTGAAACTGGAAAGATAGGGGAGGTGAAGCCTTGTCGTATCCTTTTCGATGAGAGCCGTGTTGGCGGGGCTCAATTTTTCACCCCTTTCAATGGTTTTTTTGGCTACGAGGACCTTTGATACGATGGCAACTTTGCCCCACGCATGCAGGGTGCGAGTCCACCGCTTTCCTTTAATCTTGATCTTCATCCGCATAGTGGGTTGAAAGCGGGGAGGGGGGAAGACCTCGATGTGGTACCGTTGAGAGGGAAGCAAGGTATTTCCCGTCACTTTGAATGTTTTGACGTGAATGGAGCCCATCGTTGCGAAATGGGATTGAAGTGTTTTCTTGAATATCTGGAGAATGTGAGCGTGGTTGATCCGGTAGACTCTCCTTACGCGGATTCCCCCTCGTGGTATCTGAATCAGAGAGAGAGTTTGAGGAGGGAGGAGAGATGCAAAGCGTTTATGGATCTCACGGGAAGAAAAGCGATTTTCCCCTCCCTTTTCCACGAGAAGGACGGGAGAGTCGAGTGTGTCGGTGCTGAAGGACTTAAAGGCGTTTTTGTTGAGCAAAAGATCCTTCAGGGTTACCACGTCGTGGGAGGTTTCCAGGAATGATCGTAACGCATAGTGTGTTGGTGACGCTGCACATAGGGATCCTGCAACGAGGAGGAAAGCCAAAGAAGTGAAAAACAGGATTTTCTTACACCGCTTCATTGCTTGCTACCTCTTCAAATTGTTTGCGATCTGAAGCATTTCATCAGATGTCTGAACCGCTTTGGAATTTATTTCATAAGCCCTTTGTGTTACAATCATATTGACCATTTCATCCACGGCGCTCACGTTGGACATCTCGAGAAACCCTTGGGCGATGGTTCCAAACCCGTCGAGCCCGGGTGTACCGGTGGTCTCGTCTCCAGAGGCTTGTGTCTTGACAAACAGGTTTCTTCCTATGCTTTTGAGGCCTGCCTGGTTCGGAAAAGTGGCAAGTTCGATGGTTCCTACTTCACTTGGCACGGTGGAACCAGGGGTCATGACCGATACGGTTCCATCATCTGTGACGGTAATGGACGTGGCGTCTTCCGGTATGGCGATTTCCGGTTCAAGCTTGTATCCATCGGAGGTGACGATGGTTCCTTCACTATCGAGTTTGAAGGCCCCGCAGCGAGTGTAGGCGATGGTTCCATCCGGTAACGTGATTTGGAAGAATCCCTTTCCCTCTATGGCTAAATCCAATTCGTTATCCGTTTTTTGGTAATCACCTTGGAGGAAAATCTTGGTAATGGCCGCCGGTCGAACCCCAAGTCCTAACTGCATTCCGGTGGGTATTTGGTTTCCCGCCGCAGATTCAACGCCCGGTTCTTTTAGGGTTTGGTAAAGGAGATCCTGAAAATCGACCCGGCTTCGTTTGTAACCAACGGTGCTGACATTTGCCAGGTTGTTGGAAACGTTATCCATCTTGAGTTGTTGAGCTTCCATTCCAGAAGCCGCAGACCACAGTGACCGAATCATTTTTGCCTCCTTCTATCCTATACGTCCTAAATCATTGACGGCTCGACCCGTTAAATCATCCAAACTCGTGATAACTTTTTGGTAGGCTTCGTATCCTCTGAGTGCCGTGATCATTTGCGTCATTTCTCGAATGGCGCTGACGTTGGGTTTCTCCACCATTCCTTGATGAACAGTTGTGTTTTTGGCTTCGACAGGTTGAGCTTGTCCTTTTGCGCGGAACATATCGTAGCCAACCTTTTCAAGGGGATAGGGTTTTGGGAAATCGACGATGCGCAGTTGCCCTACGACACCGCCGTTTTGGGAGATACTACCATCCGGACCAATGGTGAGAGGACCTTCTCCTAGATTTTCTATGGGCCGGTATTTTCCGCCGAATACCCCGATAACTTTCTCACCGTGGGTGGTAAGGAGATCTCCGTTTTCGTTAACGACGAGTGAGAGATGGCGGGTGTATCGAAACTCGTTTCCCGATTGGACCGTAAAAAAGCCTGGTCCTTCCAAGGCGACGTCGTTGGGATTTCCGGTTGAGATGAGCGGACCCTGGGAATAGTCGGTCACGTTCTTGCCGGCGAATGTGAAGGTGAGTGGATTTGGTAAAGATTGATCGGAAAGAGATGTTTCCTCTTTTCGAGGCGGAATGGATTGGAAGACGGGAAAATCCCTTTTGAAACCTGAGGTGTCGACGTTGGCTAGGTTGTTTGCGATGGTTGCCATCTGCCGTTCGATCGCCAAAGAGCCAGACGCAGCAACATAAAGCCCTTTTATCATGTTTTTCCCTCCTGTCTCAGGAGAAAGCAAGAGCTGTGCCACGAATATTATGTTTGTAACTAGGCTATATCGTTTGTGTTTTGTGAATGCTGCCGGGGAAGGCAGGGGAAAAAGGAGGAAAAACGATTAAAGACCTGGCACTTTTTTCCTATTTTTGCGGGCTTTTTGACGCTTGATTGACGCGGTAGATGAAGGCAAAGACTTCAGCTATGGCCTTAAAAAGTTCGGGGGGGATTTCACGGTCGATTTCCAACGCGGCAAGAACCGTCACGAGATCCGGATCGTCTTTGATGGGAACTCCATGGGCTTTCGCCAAGGCGATGATCTTTTCGGCTATTAAGCCTTTTCCTTTCGCTGTTACCTTCGGGGCGCGGTCTTTTTCCGGTTTGTAGGAAAGGGCAACCGCCGTTTTAAGGGGAGGAAGCTTTTTTTTAGGCGACAATGCTAATCATCCCGTTGGACGTGATGGGGAGGGTTGCAAGGGGGTCCGGACGTGTGATTTTACCGTCCGGCGCCTGTTCCACCTTCATGGCCGTGACGTGATACCCTATTTCATTTAACGCTTTTTGAAGTTCTGGCAAGAAGGGGGCGATGTGGCGGGCCGTTTTTTTCGTTTCCGTCTGGATCGATAAAGTCAATTGTTTGACGTGTGTTTTTACATCGATGCGGATCGGTCCCAATACGCTTAACGTCAAAAAGAAAACGATCCAAAAGTCATGGGAAGGGGGTTGAGTTTCCTTTTTTGACGGTTTTTTCCTCGCTTGTTTATAGATGAAGAGGTCCAGCGGTTTGACTCCGTCGGAGAGGGCGAAAGGGATCTGAAAGTAGAATTGCTGGGTTGAATCTTGGTGGATGGCATTGATCCATTGGTGGGCCTGGATGGTTTGGGAAAGATGTTCCAGATGTCGTGATAGTTCGGAGAGAAGGGCGGCGGAGAGAGAAGGGTTTGGAGGGGTAGGGGAGGTCTGGAGAGATGAAAGGTTGGGTTGAAAGGTAGGAGAGTCAACCGTTTCTGAGGAGAGGTAAGGGGTAGGCGAGGAGGGAGAGGTTGCCTCCTCGCTCTCCAAGAGGGGGGCGAGGATTTTTATAATCTTTTGTGTCAGCCCTTTGAGGTCGTCCTCTAAGAGGGTTTTTAGGGACGACGAAATATCCTTGGGGGGATTTTCTACAAGGGCCCTGAGTTTTGCCTCCCATTCTATGCCCGACTCTCGGATCCAGTCGGGGAGCGGAGGAAAGGCGACGTTTTCTCCCTCCTGGAGATCGAGGAAAGAGGGTGAAACGGGTTGTGATGGGAGGGGTGAATCGTTTTTGGCGAGAGGAGAGAACTCGAATCGTTCCAATAGGTTTGAAAGTTTCGTCAAGAGTTCGGTGGCCTCTTTTCCCAGGAAAGGCTCGGGGGAAGAGGTTAGAATAGATTGAATGGATGATTGTAAATGTTCAATGGTTTGAGAAAGGGGACGCTGAAGAGATCCCAAGAGGGGTTTTAGCTCCTGTTTGATAAGATTTTCTAAGGAAGGAGCCCTATTCAGAACCTTGAGAATAATTTCTCCTTCCGTGCTCTGGACTTCAACTTTGATGCGATCTCCTACGGCGAGGGGTAGATTGGTTCGGGCGGGGACGGCACGATTGTTCAAGGCAATGGTAACCTTGCCGTCCGGGAGGGTGTTGAGGACTCTTGTCTCCAGGATATCCCCTTTGTTGAGCCAGAAGGTGTCTTTTGTTTCGAGTAAAGGCTTGACGTCCTCTCCCCTCTTAAGGAGGCGGCTTTCTTGAATGAGATTGAATATGCCCGTTATGTCCATGGAATCACTAGGGATCTCGGTGTTGAGCTTCCATCTTTGTAACGAGTTCCACTTCTCCTAGGGGGAGATTGAGTTGCCGGCTTATTTCGAGAGGTTTCATCCCTTTTTTAAGAAGGTATCGGATGGCTTCTCTTTCAGCGGTGGGACGGATCATGGTTGTTTTGACGGCTTCCTTGTGGGAGGTGTCAGTCTCTTTTTTTACCTCTTCTAAATGCTTGAGGGCATCTTGGGCTACGGCAATTTCATTCCGGAGACGGTCGATAAGGTCTTCGATGGAATGAGAGAGATGTTCCGCTTTCTGATCCGAAGTGTCGATTAATGTTTGGAAAACCTTTGTTTGTTTCAAAATCCACTCCTTCAATGCGAGGCGTTGTTTGCGCTCTCGGAAGAGGATAATTAGGGAGAAAATAATGAGGATGATTAAAAAACAATCGATAGAAAGTTGCAAGAGGTTCCAAATAGAGGGAGACATACGCATTTATACTTTAATATCAATGAGTTGGCCCTCATCTATTCCCAAATGATGGTGAGGAGAGGAAGACCCTTCTTTTTCTTCTTTGTGAGATTGATCTTGGTTGCCTTTATGTCTTTGTTGTCTTTTTTGGTCTCCGTGGATCTTTGTCTGCTCTGTCTCTTTCGTGTCTTGGACATTCGATCGTAATCGGACGCGTTCTTCCTGTAGCTGGGAGGCGAACTGTTGTTGCCGAGTATCGGGATTAGGATTCTGGAGTTGTTGAATTTTTTCCACGGCGGATGTCTGACTTAAAACGACAGTCAAGTCGAAACCGCCTGGCATTATGATATCTCCTTTTGCTCTTTTATTATATCAATCGCTCTTTTTCTTTTATTCTTGAGCTTTCCCAAGAATTGTAAAAAAGGAAGCATTGTTTGTCAATGGAAGGAATCAGGATGTCCCTTTCCGTGAATAGAGACGTTTAAGAAGGGAAGTAGCTTCAGCTGCACGTTTTGTAAGATCCAACATTCCTTGGTAGGGGCGGTAGTAGCGCATGGCTTGAGGGATGAGAGCCTTTATCCGTGCGATGCGGTGTTCATCCAAAGGGTGCGTGGATAGAAACTCTAGTTTGAGTTTTCCTTTGGACTGTTGGGCCATCTTTCCCCAAAAAGATAAGGCGGCGTGGGGATCGTAGCCTGCAATGGCCATGAGGATAAGACCAATCTGATCCGCCTCGTACTCTTGGGTCCGGCTGTAAGGGAGCAAGATGGCGAGGTTTGCCGCCAACCCGTAAGCGGCGTCGAACGCTGTTACGGCTTCTTGGGTCTGAAGATCAAGGGCAACCATCGCTGCCTGTTCACCCAACTGGGCAAGGAGGATCATGCTCAGTCGTTCTGCCCCATGCCGGGCCAAGGCATGTCCCACTTCGTGAGCGATGACGGTGGCTAGTTCCGCTTCTGTCTCTGCATATTTGAAAATTCCTGTATAAACGAAGATTTTTCCTCCTGGAAGACAAAAGGCGTTGGCGACCTTGGGTTTGTCGATCACGTGAAACTCCCAATGGTAGTTCGGTCGATTGGCTGCCTGGGCAATGCGGATGCCCACACGTCGAACAAGGCTGGTGTAGTAGGGATCCGTGCTTTCTGGCTCTTTTTGGAGGATTTCTTGGGAGGCCTGGTTGCCAAGGGCGATTTCTTCTTGCGGGGAGATAAGCATGAGCTGACTTCTGCCCGTATAGGGAGCTGTAGCGCAAGCCGCCAAGAGGCAGATCGCTAGGAGGTAGAAAATAATGGAAAAGGTTTGCCTATGTTTCATTTTAACTATGTATATCAAATTTTGGGAGAGATTGGAAATTAACGGCCGGAAAGGAATAAAACGCCGTTCCTCTTGACACGGGATGAGAGATTTTTATAATATCTATATGAGATATAAATTATCATATATTGATAAAAAGGGGGAAAGGATGGAACGGGTTGGAATTGTTGGGGCAGGATTGATGGGGAGTGGCATTGCTCAAGTTTGTGCCCAAGCGGGAATGCATGTCGTAATGATGGATATAAATCCGGAGGCCTTGGAAAAGGCGAAAGAGAAGATCGATTGGTCGGTAGGGAAATTCGTTGAGAAGGGGAGAATCGAGGAGAAGAAGGAAGAGGTTTTGTCGAGAATATCCGTGACGACGGAATTTAAGGATTTGAGGGAGGTCGAAATAATCATAGAGAATGTTTACGAGGATATCAATTTGAAACGTGAGGTGTTTCGCTCCCTTTCAGCGATAGTGCCGGAGGATACCTTGCTTGCGAGTGACACCTCGGCGATTCCAATTACCGAATTTGCGGCGGTGTCTCGCTATCCTGAGAGGGTTGTGGGACTTCATTTTTTCAGTCCCGCTCAAATGATGCAGATTGTGGAGGTGATCAGAGGCGTGACCACTTCAGATGAGGCCATGGATCGCGCCGTGGCCTTCGTCGAGAAGATTGGGAAAAAGCCCATACGTGTTGAAAGGGATATCGCGGGTTTTCTTTTGAACCGTATCAATTTTCCGAGCACGATCGAAGCGATTCGTTTGGTGGAAGAGGGGATTGCTACGGTGGAGGAGGTCGATGCCGGGATGCGTCTTGCTTTTGGACGCCGGATGGGGCCCTTCGAGACGGCGGACATGGTGGGATTGGATGTGATGATGAAGGCGATGATGGCCACCTATGAAGAGACGAAGGATATGAAGTTTTATCCACCTGTTTTGATGCAGAGGAAGGTGTTGGCAGGCCATCTGGGTATTAAAACACGTAGGGGGTGGTATGAGTACAATGAAGACGGTACTCGGAGAGTCTGAAGTGTTGACGACCTCGAGAATTTCGAGAGTCTATCATCTCAAGTCGTTGGAAAAAGGGCTCAGGTTGTTGGAGACGTTTAGCTCTGAGGCACCGGCGATGACACTGACGGAACTGGCTCAACGATGTGGGTACCACCTTTCTACGGTCCAACGTCTTACGGCGACCCTGTGCCGTTTGGGGTATCTGAAACGTGATCACCAGAAGCGTTACCATCTCGGGCTGAAGGTCGTCAAGTTGGGGTTTCAACTCACGCAAACGATCTCTTTGAAGAATTTTCTTTCCCCTTACCTCCACGATCTTTTCGGGATTGTTGAAGAGAGTGTCAATCTTTTTCTTCCAGAGGGGGATGAGGTTGTAATAGTCGAGCGGTTGGAGAAGCGGAGGATTCTTCAATATTTTCTCCAGACAGGTTCAAGCCTTCCCATGTATTGTACGGCGGCGGGCAAAGCCATTCTCTCCCACAAAGGGGAGGACGAGATTGAGGCGTATCTGAAAAGAGTTCCTCTCGAGTCCTTTACCTCCTATACGATTACGGATCCCCATAAGTTGGTGGAGGAACTAGAGTTGGCTCGAAGAAGAGGATACGCCATCAACCGCCAGGAGTTGGGATTGGGAGCTTGTGCGATTGGGACGGCCATTCTTGATAAAGAGGGGGATCCTTGTGGTGCTATTAGCATAGCGAGTCCCTTGCAGCATTTTAACATGGAAACGGTGGAGAAGAAGTTTCTTGGTCCGCTACTGGAAACGGCAAGGATTGGGTCGGAATTCATGGGATTCCAGGGGGAGAAGCGTGGGAATGGGAAGTGACATGGAAGGGATTTTTTCCAAGACACGAGAAGAGATTCGAGAGATCCAGGATAAAGGGATTCGCCGGATGATGGAATTGTGTCGGAAGGGTCATCCGTATTATCAGAAACGCTTTAAAGAAGAGGGGATCGATTTTTCTTCTGTCAAAGGGATTGATGACCTGGAAGAATTACCCCTTACGACAAAGCAGGATTACATGGCCCAACCGGAAGAATTTGTCTTGTCACTTCCCGAGGCCCCGCTTTTTGAGCGTGTTGTTTATAACGTGCTTTATACGACGGGCACGACGACGGGGAAGCCCACTCCTTTCTACAATACCGCCCATGATTATTATGCGACCTTGATGATATCGAAACGCGTGGCCCATATCGTGGGACTGACACCGGAAGATACGATCGCCAATACCTATCCTCTGACGATGGTGCCCCATCTGACGTTCTTCGCAGCCTTTTGGTATGCGACGGTAATAGGCGCGCGGTTGGTGAGCACCCTAACGGGGACCCCAAATCCGGAATTTCCCGTGACGAATTCTTCAAGACAGGCGGCAAAGATGGTGGAGGCGTCGGGCGCGACGGTCCTGTGGGGGATACCTAGTTTTTTGAGGAGACTTTTGACGTTGGCGGAGGAGATGGGTCTCGACTATCATCGGCTTCGAATGGCGGCGGTTGCGGGAGAGCCTTGTTCTCAAGAACTCCGGGAAGACATTGTTCGACGATTGAAACGACTCGGAGCAAAGGCCCCTCACGTCAACAACCGTTTCGGGTTCACGGAAATCAGCACGGTATTGGTCGAGTGCGATGATGAAGGGAAAGGAGGATTTCATAATCCCGCTCCGGATCATTTCTTTTTAGAGGCGGTTGACCCCGACACGGGGCGGCGGGTCGAGGATGGAGTGGAGGGATACCTAGCCGTGACGCATTTGAACCGAAGGGGAACGGTGTTTGTTAGATACCTGACGGGGGATATCGTCGTGATGTCTCACGAACGGTGTCCCTATTGTGGGCGTCAAACGTCCCGAGTGGTGTCCCAGCCTTATCGGAAGAGTAATTTGGTTAAGTTCAAGGGGACGCTCATCAATCCAGATCCGCTGATACGGGCTCTGTCAGGCATGGAAGGCGTAGAGGAGTTTCAAATCGTGTTTACGAGGGAGGATCTTGCTGATCCGCTTTCGCCGGATCATTTGCAGATTCGAATAGCGTCTGAGAAAAAGAATGAGGAGGTGATTCGCAGGGTGGTTGGCTTGTGCCTCCAGACGATAGAGATGCGTCCCGAAGTGGTATTTGTCAAAAAGGACGATATCTATGATCCGGATAAGGGATTCAAATCGAGACGGGTTATCGACCTTCGGTCAAAAGAAAATAAAGGATGAAAGGAGGGATGGGGTGAATTTAACTGTAGATGGGAAATAAAGTGAAAAAAAAGGAGGAAGAGATGGTTAGACGATGGAAGATGATTGGGTTGGTAGTGGTGATCGCGTGGGTTGTCGTTATGACAACGGCGCAAGGTTTCAGTGGCGTGAAACGTTTGAGAATTGCTACGGCGGGAATTGGAGGGACTTGGTACCCCTTGGGAGGGGGCGTGGCGAAGGTGATCACGAAGTATATCAAGGGGGTGGAAGCCACGGCCTACCCTTCGGGTGCCTCCGTGGAGAATATTCGCGCCATAGGGCGTAAGAGGGCCGATCTCGCCCTTGTGATGCCGGATGCGGCTTACTATGCCTACACCGGAACGGGGATGTTCCAAGGGAAAAAGGTGGGAAATATCCGAGGCGTTTGTTCCACGTATCCGATTGACATTGAAGTCATCGTGGCAGCGGACTCCCCCATCAAAAAGTTTGAGGATATCAAAGGCCATTCCATTGCGTGTGGCGCACCAGGCAGTGGCATAGAGCTGATGACTCGCCGCCTCCTCAAGGTACACAATATGTCGTACGATGATGTCAAGGAAAACTTTTTGAGTGTGTCCGAATCGATGCAGGCCTTTAAGGACGGCACCGTAGATGTTATCATAACATCGGTTGGCACGCCGTCGTCGGCGATTATGGATCTCGTCACGAAACGCAAGATTCGGTTTCTTGACATCAGTGACGAGGCGTTGGAAAAGATCAACAAGATTTTACCCGTTTATTTCCGGCATATCATCCCGGGGGGCACCTATAAGGGAGTAGATAGGGATTGCAGGACCCTGGCGTGGATGGGGTTTTTCATAACCTATGCGGAAATGGAGGACAAACTTGTTTACGCTATTCTGGACGCAATCTTTTCCCACAAACCGGAGTTGAACCAGATTCATTCCAAGTTCAAGATGATTACGCTGAAAACGGCCACGAACGGAATTTCCATTCCTTTGCACCCGGGGGCTAAAAAATTCTACGAAGATAAAGGTGTGTTGAAGTAATGATCCATAAGGAGAGAGGAAGGGCGTCCACCCTTTTGAGTGGAAAGTCGCTGTTGATTTTTCTGTGTGCCGGGTGGGCCTTCTATCTCTCCTCCTCCCAGGTTTTCCTGCGAGTTGAGAACTACGAGACCCATAAACCCCTTTTTTGGATCGAAGTGAAGGGAAACGATACCTTTTCCCTTGCCTTCAAACACTCTTACGACAAGGCGATGTATGTGGAGCATTATCAAATCGTCAAAGGGAAAGAGTTCGTTTTAACGGGGATAACCTTTCAGTCGGATCTGAACGGTCAGGGATTCATCTATCCCAACCCTAGGTACCTTTCAAATGGGTGGGGAACGTTTCAGGGGCTCCATGAGGTTAAGAAGAAAATCCCTTTTATCATGGGTTCGGCGGATCAGGCGAATCACACCCTCCTTATCCATGGGAAGAAGTATCTCTTAACACGGTACGTCGAGGCGGGAATGCCCGTTGCTTTGAGGGTGGAAAGGGCGAGAAGGTACGATGTCTATGTTTGGAGGGTGGAAAAGTGGTTGCGGTAAAGGAAATGGAGCCTCTCGAAACGGACGGCCTCACCTTTTCTTCCCTGCCTGACTTTTTGAAAAATTCGCGGGGAAGGATCATCTTTGCAATGGGCGTTATCCTTTCCCTTTTCCATCTTTATACCTCGGAGTTCGGCCTGTTCCCCGCCATGGTTCAGCGGAATGTGCATCTCTCTTTGGGGATGGCGATCGTGTTTCTCATCAAACCATCGAAGAAGTGGGGACGGTGGGGGAAGCTCTTTGACGGGGTATTGCTTGTCGGGGCCTTTGCCGCTTGTTGGCATTTGATTTTTACCTTCAAAGATGTGGTCATGCGGGGAGGTAACCCGACGAACCTTGATCTCCTGTTGGGAGGTATCTTAATTCTTCTCGTCCTTGAAGGGACACGCCGCGTTTTGGGATGGCCCCTCCCGATAATAGCGATAGTCGCGATCCTGTACGCCCTTTTCGGGGGATATATTCCTGGTACCTGGGGCCATCGAGGGGTCTATTGGGACGAGCTGATAGGGTATAATTATTTGACAACCGAGGGAATCTTTACGATTCCTTTGGGTGTTTCGGCCAGCTTTATCTATATCTTCATCTTGTTTGGGGCCTTTCTCGTTCAGTCGGGGACGGGGGCCTTTTTTATCAGGCTTGCCAACGCCATTGCCGGGCGGTACCGGGGAGGACCGGCCAAAGTGGCGATTTTCAGCAGTTCGCTGTTTGGAACGATTTCAGGGAGCGCCGTGGCTAATGTGGTCAGTACGGGGTCCTTCACGATTCCGTTGATGAAGAAGATAGGATACCGTTCCACCTTTGCTGGAGCGGTGGAGGCGGTGGCGTCCACGGGGGGACAATTCATGCCTCCCGTGATGGGGGCAGGTGCCTTTATCATGGCGGAAATGTTAGGGGTTCCCTACGTTCGTGTCTGCGCGGCGGCCGTTTTACCTGCCGTCCTCTATTTTTTCTCCCTCTTCTACATGACCCACATGGAGGCGCTCCGGTTGAATCTGAGGGGGATGGAGGAGGGAGAGATACCTTCGTTGATGAAAACTTTACGGGAGGGAGGTCATCTTCTCATCCCCGCGGGTATCTTGCTCTATCTCCTCATCGAGGGCTATTCCCCCATGAAGGCGGGATTTTGGTCGATCGTTGCGATTCTTCTTTGCAGCGCCTTGCGGCGGGAAACGCGGATGCACGTAAGAAAGATTGTTTTTACGCTGGCGAAAGGGGCGACGGGAGCCTTAGAGGTGATTATGGCGTGCGCGTGTGCCGGTATCGTGATTGGAGCCGTGACACAGACGGGGCTTGGATTGAAATTTTCGGGGCTTGTCGTCGAGGCATCGGGTGGATCTCTCATCCTTTCTCTGATTTTTATTATGATTGCCACCCTCATTTTGGGAATGGGATTGACCACATCCGCGGCCTATATCCTTACCGTTATCCTGGGAGGACCCGTTCTATTAAAATTGGGGGTTCAGCCGATCGCGGCGCACATGTTTGTGTTCTACTATGCGTGTCTCTCGGCCATCACACCCCCCGTCGCCTTGGCGGCCTTCGCGGGGGCGGGTATCTCAGGGGCGCGCCCGTTTGAAACAGGCTTTACCGCGATGAAATTGGCGATTATTGCCTATTTGGTTCCTTTCACATTCATCTACCATCCTGCGCTGTTGTGGGAAGGATCAATATTGGGCATTGCGCTGGCGTTCTTTTTTGATTTGGCGGGTTGCGTCGCCATCGGCTCGGCACTCATGGGGTTTTTCTTGAGGCCTCTGGGTTTTGCAACCCGTTTTATTCTGTTTCTTTCCTCGCTGGGAATGTTCTGGCATGATCCGCGTATTCGTCTGACTGGAACGGTGTTGTTTGTGCTTCTCATAGGAAAGGAGGTTTTTGCCTTTAAAAAAGGGAAGAAGGAATAGAATGGAAAAGGGAACATAAAAGAGGGATGCCATGGATAAGGTGTGGGAAAAGGCCCTGAAAGAGCTTAGGAGAAGAAAGGCAAGGGCCGCGCTTGGTGGAGGAGAAAGGGAAGTTGAACGGCAGCATGCCAAGGGGAAAATGACGGCTCGAGAACGTATTAACCGGCTTCTGGATCCCGGAAGCTTTGTCGAATTGGGAATGTTGGGGGCCACGAAGGAGGATGCGGCGAAGGATATTTACGGGGATGGGATTGTGACCGGGTTTGGTAAGATCGACGGCCGTCTTGTTGGAATCTTTTCGCAAGACTATACCGTTTGGAAGGGTTCCTTCGGAGAGGTGCATCGGCTCAAGATGAATAATGTGATGGATAAGGCGCGGGACCTGGGGGTTCCGATGATCTGTCTCTGGGATGGATCGGGAGGGCGGTTGGAGCTCAACGCCTATATCAATCCCGCCCACTATTCCACTTTCAAGCGGTTCGCGAGAAATTCGGGACTGATTCCTCAAATCTCCGCCATGCTAGGTCCCTCCCCCGGTAATGGAGCCTATGGACCTGCAATGACCGATTTCATCTTCATGGTGGATGGCCTGAGTTATGTCTTTGCGACCGGCCCGAAAGGGACAAAGGCGGAAGTTGGGGAAGAAATTACCATGGAGGCATTGGGGGGAGCCAAGGTTCATTGCCAAAAGTCGGGATTGGGGGATGCCCGTTTCGCATCGGAAGAGGAATGCTTTGCCGCGATCCGGAGGCTTTTGTCTTTCCTGCCTTCCAATCATGAGGAGTTGCCCCCTCGGGGGCAACCTTCGACGACCCCTCCTTGGATCAATGAAAAGTTGAATGGCTTGGTTCCCAGCGACAGCCGCCAAAGCTATGACATGCGTAAGGTGATCTTGGAGCTGGTGGATCGGAGAGATTTTTTCGAGATAAAACCGGAGTTTGCGAAAAACATCATCACAGGATTTGCTCGACTGAATGGCCATTCCGTTGGGATATTGGCGAACCAACCGCTTTTTATGGCAGGCTCGTTGACCATCGATGCCTCGGTCAAAGCCGCTCGGTTTGTCCGGTTTGCGGATTGCTTCAATATCCCTTTGATTATGTTGGTGGATACGACGGGGTATCTTCCTGGGTCCCAGCAAGAACATAATGGTCTTCTGCGGAATGGAGCCAAACTTCCATTCGCCATTGCCGAGTCGACGGTTCCCAAAATTGCCTTGCTGATCCGGAAGGCGTACGGTGGGGCGAAGCCCGCCATGGGGATAGACAAGGATTTGGGAGTGCATGTGGTGTATGCGTGGCCTATCGCGGAGTCGGGCGTGATGGGGGCAAGGGCCACGGTCAAAGTCCTTTTCAAGGACGAGATCGAGGCGGCAAAGGATCCTGAGGCGTTTTTTGAAGAAAAGGTACAAGAGTTTCGAGAGACGACCAATCCCTATATCATGGCCAATTCCACGTTCATCGATGATGTCATTGAGCCTGCCGAAACTCGGGGACGGTTGATAGCGACGCTTGAGATTCTTCTTTCGAGGCGGGGCCTACCGAAGGGAAAAACAAACCACGGAAATATCCCGCTTTAGTGGCAATGGAGACTCATGATAGATAGTGCCTTTCTCGTCTGGATAACAAAGCGAATGATACCACCCCTGCGAGTCCCACGGTTCCTCCTCCGATAAACGTGGCGAAGAGGCTGAAGGTTTGAGAAGTTAAGCCCGCGAAGATGGGACCGATGATCATCCCGATGCTGTGAAACAGGACGAAGAGGCTCATCATGGAACCCATCTCTCCGATCTTCTTTCCCTCCTCCACGACAAGGGCGCTCAGGGCCGGCATGGCGATGCCCCCGGAGATTCCGAGAAGGAAATTCACCCAGAATATTTCCGTGAAGTTTCGC
>CAZOBB010000041.1:0-5572 GCA_964577975.1 uncultured Thermodesulfobacteriota bacterium
GGTGTTTCCCCGGCAGGTGTAGTCGAACGAGGTGGCGGGATCCTCCTCGATGGCGCGGCAGGGTTCCGCGACGCCGGGGGTGTAGACGAGGCTCAGCACCGAGCTGTCCCGAATGGGAACCTTGCTCTGAACCCCGATGAGGCCATTATATTTTTCCCTGTACCAGAGGGATTTTTCCTTTTCCTTCATACATCCCCTCTGTTATCGATAATTTCTACTCCATCTTTTTCACACAACGCCTTTTTCACGGTGTCATCAGTATAATCCACTCAATTGGAAAAGCAAAGGGATTCGAGCAAAAACGTCCGTTTTTCGCGCTTTTTGGGCACGCCCAAAAAGTACCTGCTTCACACCAGTTGCCCTTTTATATTGACAAAATGACTTGATTTCGATAAGGGGAAAGCTGAAATAAACTAACAATCGCCTCAAGGAAATCAGAGGAAATCAACCAGATGTGCAGTCCGAAAGTTTTTCTACGAAAGGGGAAGGAAGAGATTCTGCTGATGGAAGATGTACAGTCCATCGTATGGGAGAACACGACACGGTTCCTCCTTACAAATCTTCTCGGGAAAACAACCTGGGTGGAAGGTAAAATCGTAAGTATGGATCTTTTAAACCACCATATCATAATCGAAGGAGATGCATCCGATTAATGCTCAGTCCAAGCATGGCGTGAAAATATTTCCCCTTCCTATAATGGAGGGGAAAATTCTTCACACCCTGATAAAATTAGGACTTTTCCTCTCTATTACCATCAGCGGCACATCAACATCCGCAAAACCGTCTCCTGTTAACCATCATGTTCTCCTCCTCTCCCCCCGCACGATTGCCGTAGTAGTCGACAAATCACTTCAGCGTCTCTTTTTGGTAGAAACAAAAGGAAAATTACCGAAAATTACCAAAACGATGGTCTGCGCCACTGGAGAGGTAGATGGCGACAAAAAGGTTTCGGGCGACAAAAGGACACCTGAGGGTATCTATTTTTGCAGGAGACTTTTGATTCCCCCTGCCCTCGGCGACAAATACGGTGTTTGCGCCCTTCCCCTGAATTATCCTAATCTTATAGATCGCCGGCTCCATAGGAATGGGGGCGGGATCTGGATTCACGGAATCGATGAGGACAGAAAAACAAAAAGCACCCAAGGATGTGTCGTCCTCGGAAACAGGGACATGGCATATATCGCAAAAAAAATCCACCTTTTCCTCACCCCGGTTGTCATCGTAGACAGGATTGCATCTCCGTTCGCCCCACGAGGAAAAACACATCTTCTCCACTTTTTGGAAAAGTGGAGAAAAGCTTGGTCCCATGGAAATATCGAAACATACATTTCTTGTTACGCCTCCTCATTCTCCGCCAAAGGGATGAATCTTTCCCAATGGCGATCGTACAAGCAGAGGCTCTTCAAAAGGTATCATCATTCGATGGACATCCGCATCATCAATCCTGTCATTGTATGGGGTACACGCTATGGAGTGATTTCATTCCTCCAAATTTTTGATGCCAAAGGATTTCACGCAAAGGGGCTTAAACGGCTCTATTTGCGAAAGGACAAAAAGGATTTCAAAATCATCGGAGAAGAATGGATTCCTTTCCAAAACCTCGTTCACGCATGGAAGGAGTACGGCAAAAAGATCGCAAAGCTCCCCAACTCCCTTCCCTCATACCGGATTGTGGCCGCTTCTTCCTCAGCTACTGCCCCAAAGGACGTCCTTCTAAAAAATATCGCGGAGCTCTTGGAAAAGTGGAAAACTTCTTGGGAAAAAAAAGATTTTTCCCGGTATGTTTCCTTCTACTCAAAGCGTTTCCGCTATCGATCGATGGATCTCAAACAATGGAAGCAATATAAACTGAAAACTTTCCAAAGGAATGGACCCATCCGGCTCACCCTGAAGGACGTAAAGATAAAAACAGAAGGGAGACAGGCCTCCGTGCGTTTCCTCCAAATTTACGACAGCAAAATCGTAAAAGACATTGGAATCAAGAAGATGGTTCTATGTCAAGAATCGGGTGGTTGGAAAATCCTCCGAGAGCAGTGGATCAGGATTCGATAAGATGTCCAAGCATGAAAGAGTTCATCTACTCATCATCAGTGAAACAGGAAAGGTCAAGTCACGGAAGATTTCCATCCGTTTCATAAAATGGTTCATCGGAATTTTCCTTTTTCTTTTTCTTCTAACCTCTTGCATCACATACTTCTACCTGAAAGACTTTTGGACCCATAGAACAGCTAAAGTCCTTTCAGCAAATTTACAAAACGAAGTAAACCGCCTTCGTTCGAAATTGGAGAAAATGCAACTAGAAAACGACCGCCTCCAAGGAATGGTCTCCCGTCTGAAGGCCCAAAACGAAGATCTGAAAAAACATCTCCTATCACGGAAACAAAAAAAAGAAATCCCGCCTGAAAGGAAGAAAAAAGAAAAAAAGCTGGCAGCATTTCAAACTCTTCTACAAAATATTGAAAACCTGAAGCCCTCCACGCCAGAATCCCTCTTCCATATTCGTGATCCCAAAATTACTGTAACGGGCAACAAAACGACGGTTTCGTTCAAGCTCTACAAAGATACTTTAAAGCGAATCTACGGACGATACATCCTTTTGGGCATCTATAAACCCGAAGAACCAGAAAAAACCGGAGAGATCACAGCCTATCCCGCTCGTTGCCTCAAGAATCACAAACTCTTGCCCGGTTATGGACGTTTCTTCAAAATTGAACGTCTCTTTCTGACTGTTGAAGCCACCCTTCCCCATCCCCCCGACGTGACACGTTTCTCGGAATTTCATGTCCTTATTTTTGGGATGAAAAAGGAGCCTCTTTTCCATGAAAAGTTTAAAGCACCCTGACCATGTAGCCAGAATTCTCTTCTTCTTTTTCCTCCTTCTGTCTCTCTCTCCTATCTGCAATGCCGCCCAACTCGTCTATTTCAAAGGAACCGACTATGAGCTTCACGTTTACGACATCAAAGGAAGGGAGAAAGGTCCCACGATCCTTATCATTGGGGGTATCCAAGGCGACGAACCAGGAGGGTACCTATCGGCCGACTCTTACGCGGACATCTCCTTGAAAAAGGGGCGATTGATTATCGTCCCCCGTGCCAACCTCCCCTCCATCATCATGAACCGCCGGGGCGTCAACGTAGATATGAATCGGAAATTCAAATCGAAATCACAAAGAGTGTACGAAGAAAAAGTTGTAGCCATCCTAAAAAAACTGATCCGTCAAAGCGACGTACTCTTAAACCTGCATGACGGCTCCGGATTTTACCGACCCGTTTGGATCAGCCCATGGAAGAATCCGATGCGGTTCGGTCAATCAATCATCGCGGACGCCGAAACCTACTACTCACACAAGTATCATCGAACTCTCTATCTCGGGAAAATTGCCCGGAAAGTTGCGAGCGCCGTGAACAAAAAGATCAAAAATCCCGAGTATTACTTTCATTTCAACAACCACAACACCATCTCCCCCAACACCCTTCACAAAGAACAAAAAAAATCAGCCACGTACTATGCCCTCACGAAATGCGGCATACCAGCTTACGGCATTGAAACCTCAAAATTTCTCCCCTCCACCCATCTGAAGGTACTGTATCATAATATGGTCGTGAATGAATTCCTGAAGGAATACGGCGTTATCATGGAAAACCCCAAGGTCTACATGACTCCACCAAGACTTGAATATTTGGTAGTTTCCATCAATGGCACCCAACCGATTGTCGTGTACAATCGACAGCCTTTGACCTTGAAACGAGGAGATCATATCTGCGTAAAAGGATATAAAGCAAACTACAGTCGAGGTGTAACCATCGATCTCGTCGGGTATGGCTCAAAAAACGACTTTGGCAAAACATTTCAGATAAAAAACGACACCTCCATCCTTGTAAGGAAGGATCGACGTGTCTTCGCAAAAATTTACATCCAAACACAGGAAGACAACTCCGTCTCTCAAACCTCTTACCTTACATATCTTAAAGGGAAAAAGAAAACCTCTCCTTCCTTCATTCCCTATCTCCTTTTGAAAGTAAATGGGAAATGGTGCATAACAACCACTGAAACTCCCCTTGAAGTCGTCGAAGGTGATACGATAGAATTGGTCGATGTAATTTCTGAAAAAGGTCGCCTCCCTTTAAAATTAAATTTCCGGGGATTCGTCGGAAACTGGAAAAACAACACGGGGGAAGACAGAGGTTACCTCATCGACACATCAAAAGATCTCTTGAAACGTTATTCTTATCACAACAACGGAAGGCTATATACAATTCAGGCTGCTATGGGAAAGAAGGTCCTTTACACCTATAAAGTTCTCGTCCGTAAACCGAAACTCCGCGAAATCATCCTTTACGCCAATGGGAAATGGCAACATTTCTGTGACGGTGAAGGATTGACGCTGCCTCAAACTGAAAAACACATAAAAATAGGTGTTATTCAAACCTCCCCCTCCGTCCTAAAAAAAATTACTTTAGAGCTTAATGGACACCGACATGAGGTTCCAGAAACCTTAAGCTGTACAAACGCCATCGACCTCTTCCTTCCCAACCCTATCCTTGATAATTCTCCCCTTGCCATCCGGATTTTCCACGGAAACACCCTTATCGGAAAAATCTACTTCATGCGCTCCATGAAAAGCAACCTCACCCAACAATCTAAGAATTAGAAAAATGGATCATCGACTTGCCATCCTTTCTGACATTCACGCAAATCTTGAAGCCTTCCAGGAAGTCCTTGTCCATATTTCCTACCAATCGATAGACCAAATCCTTTGCCTGGGTGATATTGTCGGATATAATGCAGATCCTTCCGCCTGTATCCAACTCTGTCAAGAAAATCACATCTTCTGCCTGCAAGGAAACCACGATGCCGCCGTTTGCGGCAAAATACCATTGGACGATTTTAACCCCAAAGCCCTCACCGCTGTTTTTTGGACACGGAAACAACTTTCGAAAGAAGAACTGCATTTCCTCAACAATCTTCCCCGCTTTCACGCTAAAAAAAGCTGTTGTCTTCTCATGCACGGCTCCCTCATACACCCAGATCGATACCTTTTTTACCAGCAAGACGCGGAAAAAGATTTCAAGGAAATGGAAAAGAGCTACCCCGAAACCGATGTTGGCTTCTTCGGGCACACACATCAAAGGAAAATTTTTTGTTATTATCTGAATACCGTTTCTTCCGGAATACCCGAGAACCTCACTCTCCGACCACACAGGAAATATCTCATAAATCCTGGTAGCGTAGGTCAATCAAGAGACGGTATCCCTCGTGCTTCTTACCTCATTTTCAACACGCCCACCGGTGAGATAACATACTACAGCGTTCTTTATGATATTCAAAAGGCGGCGGAAAAAATCTTAAAAGCAGGGCTTCCCAAATCTCTGGCGGAACGCCTTTTTCGAGGCTGGTAATGGATTTCCCCGCTCCTCGGCGTAAAACGAAATCCCTTTTCGTCGGTTCCGTCAAAATAGGCGGAGACGCCCCGGTTTCCGTTCAGTCCATGACCACCACGGATACCCGGGACGTGGCGGCGACCACGGCGCAGATCCAGGCCCTTGCCCGGGCGGGCTGCGAGATCGTCCG
>CAZOBB010000042.1:0-7108 GCA_964577975.1 uncultured Thermodesulfobacteriota bacterium
CTCCGTCACCGGCTTCGCCTTATACATGGACAGGACCAGCTTGTCGCTGTACCAGTAGGAAAAGAAGTTCATGCCCGCCGCGATAATCAAGGCGATGACGGCCCCCTGCCGCCCCCCTATGAGATTACCCAGCCACACGAAAAGGATGGTCAGCACGGTCATGAAGAAAAAGGTTTTTGCCTGATTCATGGAGAACCTCCGATGTCTGTTGCGATCTTTTTTATTCAATAAGGTAACAATCCCCCTGGGGATGTCAAGAAAACGGGGAAGGGCCGCCGGAAGGAGGGCCTGAAAGGCGGGGCCCCGAAGGGCGCTGCGGGCTTCGGCTTTAATGTCTTTTCACGATCTCGATTCTCCCGTCGGGATCGGGCGGAGATACCTCGTGGCGGTTCTGCACGTATTCGGACAGGATGGAGTAGAAGGTGGAATAGGTATTCTTGATGTCTTGGCCGTATCGCTTGAACCAGAAGTAGCCGTCCCCTTCTTTGTCCACCAGGAAGCTGTTGGTGAGGATCGTGTAGGTCTTCCCGGGCTTCAGGGGCTCCCAGGTCCCCGAAAGGGTTTGCACCTCGATCTTCAGCACCCGGTGACCCGGCGTGACGACCTTCAACCGCCCCGACGGGTCTTCGGCGAGGACCTGTTTCGGGCGGGCGATATCGAACGTGTATCGAAGGCCCGAGACCTGCATGAAGCCTCCCCGTCCGTAGCTGCTGGCACTGTGCTCGAGGATTTCCCGGATGTATTTCCCTTTCATCTTGAGGGTGTAGGCGTAGTTTCTGAACTCGTCGATCTCCTGGAGCATGGTATCGGTGATCTCGCCGGGAGGATAGACCTTCTTCCCCCGGAAGGCGCCCGAGTTGTTCAGGACGATGTCGACCTTGAACTTTTTTCTCATCAGGTCGTTGATGAGGTCGGCGACCCCCGATTCGGCGAGCCGGACGGCCTTCTTGCTCAGGTCCCACGGTTTGTCCGTTGTCCCCAAAACGACGGCCGGAGGCAGCTGCTTGCGGAAAGAGGCGAGCAGAGCCTCCACCTCCGGATCGGGCTCCAGGGTGTTGTTCACGGGGATCAGGCTGTAGAGGGCCTTTTCCGGCATGAATTTTTTCTCCGGGGAGACGTAGAAATCGAGTTTGACGAGACGGGTCCCCCGCTCGCCGCCGTTGACGATCACGGTGTTCCCGACGACGAGGAGCTTTCGAAGGTAGTGGTGGGAGTGCCCCCCGAAGATGATGTCGATGCCGGGAACCTTGGTTGCGATCTCCCTGTCTTTCTTCGTCCCCACGTGGGTCAGGGCGATGATGACATCGGCCCCTTTTCCCTTCAGGAGGGCGACCATTTGTTTGGCCGTGGTGATGTTGTCCGCCTTGAGATGAACGGGAGCGCCGGAGGTGACGAAAGGGAAATCCTCGGTCATGAGGGAGAAGAACCCGAAGGTTACGCCGTCGTATTCTTTGAGGAGATAGGGGGCGCATTTCCCCTTCAGGGAAGTACCTTCCACCGCAAGGTCCGTGCAGAGGGTCTTAAATCCCGCGTATTTCAGGGCGTGGGCGTAAACGGCGGGCCCCCGGTCGAACTCGTGGTTGCCCGGCGCGAAGATGTCGTAGCCCGCGCGGGTCATGAGCGTGAAGATCGCCTTTCCCTTGAAGGTATGGAAATAGGTTCCCATGAGGTCGTCCCCCGTGGAAACCGCGATGACACGCCCCGGAACGGCGGCCTTCATGACGTTGAAGAGGACCGCGATGCGGGCGATGCCTCCCACGGGAACGGTTTTTTCTTCTTTTCCTTGACTGACGGGAGGCGCATCGATCATCCCTTGCAGGTCCGCCGTTCCCGTCAGGATGAAGTGCTTGGGCCTGGGGGCGGGCGGGATGTCCGGCAAACCGCAGGAATCGCTGAACAGGCAGCAGCAGGAAGTGAGTAAGAGCACGAAGGCAACGGCACCCAAGAGAAGAATCCCTCTTTTGGATCGACGAATCAAACGATGGAGTGGAATCATTTTACCTCCCGTGGGATTGGTCGAGGCGGAGATGCAACCCGCTTCAACGTGGTTGATACCATTCAAACCACGGTCCCGTCAATACGGCGCGACCCGAAAACGGCGCTTGACGGATGTCCCTTTTTACAAGCCCATAGAATTCTGGTATGGGATGGGTACGTGATGGAGAAAAGACCGGAAGGACGGAGGTGACCTATGAAAAAGACGGGTTGCCATAAAGGATTGGGTGCCATCGGCGTAAGGCTAAGCGTGTGCCTGGTTTTGCTCCTGTTTTTCCTTTCTTACCCGGCTTTCGCGAGCCAGGGAAGGAAGGTGGAGGGGGGACGCCCCGTCCCCGAGGGAATGGTGGCGAATCCGGAGAAATTCTTTCCCGTCTACGCCAACGACGATACCCTCAAGATCCTCGAAAACGCGGGATTCAAGGCCTTTGATGACTTCGATCACCATCGGGAGGCGATCATGAACGAGGTCGGCCTGCACGTGAAGTTCGCGAAGGTGGGAATCAACATCCCGAGGCGCTGTTTCTGGGTGACCTACAATTTCTGGGAAAAGCGGGATATGCTCCGGAAAATCCTCCCAGAATCCCTGATCCGTTCCATGATCGACATGACCATCGAGGGCCGTAACGACGAGATGGGGGGAATCCTCTGCCTGCGGGACATGAAGACGGGTGATTACTTCTTGGGATTTGGCCTTTTTACAGTTAGGAAGAGATTTACCACGGATAACAGCGTGAAAAGCCGAAACATGTTCCGAGACTACATCGCCTTGAAAAAGACCCAATGGCAAACGGTTGAAGTTCTCAAGGAGGCCCTCCAGTGGATCATCGCCCACAAGAAACAGTTGACCCAAACCTACTGGAATCCCATCGGAAAGAAACTCGTCGAGATGAGAAACGCGAAACTTTAAGTGCCCTCGGGACGTGTCCTGATTTTCATCGTAACAGGTGGATGAGCACGAAGATGGCGAGGAACAGAACGGAAAGCATGACCCCCACACCCACGGGGCTCTTATAGGCGTCGGGATTGTAGGGAGTCTTGCTCAGATCCTGGATCTCCGCCTCCACCCGGGCCAGGTCGGGAACGCTCTTTAGGGCCCCGAATCCGCTGGCCACGAACCGCTGAAAGCCGAGCCACAGAAGCGCCGGCGCGGTGAAGGGATTCCGGAAGGCGAAGGCGATATAGTCCACCTGCCGGCTGAACCGCGCCTGCATGTTCCGATAGAAGGCGTCCATGGGACCGCTCACGAAGCCGTAGAGGAGCTTGGCCCCCTTCCGGTAGAACCAGTCCGTATCCAGGTTGATCCGGTCGTGCAGGGAGATCTTCGGCAGGTAGATGACGAAGGCCAAAAGGACGAACAAAAGCATCCCCATGGTCTTGACCACGTGACCGTAGGTATAGGGATGGAAATCGACCGGGTAGGGCAGGAAGCGGTAGAGGACATCCGGATAAACACCGATGGCGATGCACAAGAATCCCGCAACGGCCATGGCGATTTCCATGTTGAGCGGAGGCCTTCCCCCCTCGACCGGTTCGTTCTCATGGGGATGGATCGGCTTGCCGAACCAGGCGAAGTAGGGGAGCTTCAGCCCGACGGAGAGGAAGGTTCCCACGGAGGCCAGGTGCAGCATCAGTTCCACGAGACCGTGATGGGCCTCACCCGCGCCGGCGACCACCATCGACTTGCTGATGAACCCGTTGAACAGGGGAACGGCGGAGATGGAGAAGGCGGCGATCATATACATGGTCAATGTGAAGGGCATGGTCTTGTAGAGCCCCTTCCCGGAGAGTTCGGTTAATTTCCGTTTTCCCGTCACGTGGATGACCGCGCCGCAGGCCATGAAAAGGAGGGCCTTGTAGAGGATGTGGCAGAAGGCGTGGGCGGCGGAACCGTTCAGGGCCAGCTCCGTTCCGATGCCCACCCCGCAGACCATGTAGCCCACCTGGCTGACGATATGGTAGGAGAGGAGTTTCCGCATGTCCACCTCGATGAAGGCGTAGACGACCCCGTAGATGGCCATGATGGCTCCCAGCCACATGAGGACTTCCACCCCCGCGAAGCCCCGGCAGAGGACATAGACGGCGCTCTTGGTGGTATAGGCGGTGAGAAAGACGCTTCCCGTGATGGTTCCCATGGGGTAGGCGTCCGGCAGCCAGGGGTGGAACGGCGGCACGGCGGCGTTGACGATGAAGCCGGCCAGGATGAAATAGGAGGCCAATCCCCCGAAGCTTCCCGGCTCGAAGGCGATGGAATGTTTCGTGGCGATCTGAAAGAGGATCCCCGCCAGGAGCAGGCAACCTCCCGCGATGTGCACGAGGAGGTAGCGGTACCCGGCCTTCACGGAGGCCTCCGTCTTGTTGTACCAGATGAGGAAGACCGAGGCGCCCGCCATGATCTCCCAGAAGAAAAAGAGGGTGAAGTAGTCCCCGGCGAAGGTCACGCCCAGGGTGCTGCCCACGTAGAGGAACGCCGCCACCATTTGTCCCTCTTCCTTGATGTGGAGGGCGTAGATGGCGCCGATGAAGGACATGATGACGAAGACATAGGAAAAGATCAGGCTCAGTTTGTCCACCCGCATCAGGATGAGCTGGTAGTTGAGGAAGGGGATCGTGTCGTAGGATCCCTTCGGGATGGCAACGAGGGCGGCGAAGGCCAAAACGGGCACGATCAGGGTCAGGACCCGTTTCGCCAGCCGTCCCGGAACGATCGGCAGGAGCAGCGCCCCTAGAAAATAGTAGATATAGGGGGGCAAAACGATGCTACCGGTCATAGTAGTCCTCCTCGCGGGAGAAGAGGGGGTAGATGACCTTCTTCGCGAAGAGCATCAGGAAAAAGCACCCGAGAAATCCGAAGATGGCGTCGAAGGCCGGGATCTTCTGCCACCAGAAATGAACCTTGTGGGCGCTGCCGGCGGGGTGATAGAAGTCGAGACCCGCCACGATAATGAGGATGACGGCAAAGAGTATCTTCTTTGTTTTGCTCATGGTTACATTCCCCCTGCCAGGATGGAGGTTGCGGCGTTTCTCGCCAGGTCGAAGAAATGAAAGAAGAAGTTGGGGAAGATTCCGAAAATCACCGCCATGATCACCGTGATGGAGAGGGGAAGCACGAGGGGAATGGAGGCCTCGGCCATCCCGCCGCTTGCCTCCGCGGGTTTCCGGAAGAAGGCGGCGTAGACGATGGGAAAGAAGTAGGCGGCGTTGAGGACGGCGCTGGTCAGCAGGACGAAGAGGAAGAAAATCTCGTGCGCCTGGAGGGTCCCCAGGCAGAGATACCACTTGCTGATGAAGCCGCACAGGGGCGGGATTCCCACCATCCCGAAGGACGCGAAGGTGAAGGCCAGCATCGTGAAGGGCATCTGTCGGCCGATTCCGTCCATTTCGCTGATGTTCTTCTTGCCCGTCTTGACGAAGATGGCCCCCGCGCAGAAAAAGAGGGTGATCTTCATGTAGGCGTGGTTGGGAATGTGGAGGATCGAGCCGGTTAAAGAGGCCTTGGACAGCAGGGCCGCCCCGAGGATGATGTAGGAGAGCTGGCTGATGGTGGAGAAGGCGAGCCGCCGTTTCAGGTTGTCCGAGGCCAGGGCGAACAGAGAGGAGACGATGATGGTAAATGAGACGAAGTAGGCCACGATCAGCCACATGTGGATGTCTTTGAGCAACACGGGACCGAAGACATACGCGATGATCCGGACACACCCGAAGACCCCGGCCTTCACCACGGCGACGGCGTGGAGGAGGGCGCTCACGGGCGTGGGAGCCACCATGGCGGACGGCAGCCACGCGTGAAACGGCATGACCCCGGCCTTGACCCCGCATCCGATGAGATACGCGACGAGCAGAACCTGGAGCAGTCCGATGGGGATGTTGTGCCCCTTCAGGAATCCCCCGGGCGTGAACTCGAGGGTTCCCGCGTAGATGTAGGTGGCCCCGATGGCGAACAGCAGCAGGACCCCGGCGGTCAGGGTATAGGTCAGATACTTCCGCCCCGCCTTGACGGCCTCTTCGTCCTCGTTGTGCGTGACGAGCGGGTAGGTGGCGATGGTCAGCATCTCGTAGAAGAGGTAGAAGGTCAAAAGATTCCCGGAAAAGGCGATTCCCATCGTGGCGGACAGGCAGAGGGCGAAGGCGAAGAAATAGCGGTTCTGGGCGTGTTCCTTGAGCCCCCGCATGTAGCCGATGGAGTAGAGGGACGTGACGATCCACAGCCCCGAGGCCACCAGACCGAAAATGATGCCGAAGAAGTCGACCTTGAACATGAGGGACAACCCCGGCGCCAGCTCCAGGAGGGTCAGTTTGATGATTTTCCCGTGGAGGATGAGGGGGAGCATGCTCACGACGATGCCGAACTTGATGAACGCGGCGATGAAGGTCCAGGCCTCCCGGAGATTCTGCCTCTTTTCACTGGTGAAGAGGATGAAGAAGGCCCCGATCAGGGAGACCAGCACGGCGTAGAGGGGTTTGTAGGAGATAACCGTATTCATGCGAGCCCCTTGGGTACGATGAACTGGAGGAGATGGTGGATGATCTGGACGTTGAAGAGTCCGACGGCGAGGATCCCCGCGGCCATGATAAGGATGGGAATGAGCATCAGAAGCGGAGCCTCCGCCACGGCCACGGCGGGGGTGTCGTGGTGTCCGTGTCCCCCCGGAATAAGGTCCACGAAGGAGGAGAAGTAGGTCTTTTCAATGATCCGGAAGAAGTAGACGGCGTTGAGGAGGCTGCTCATGAGAATGACCGCCGTCAGGACCCAGTGTTCCCCCTTGACGGTTCCCAGGACGAGATACCACTTGCTGAAGAATCCCGCCGTGGGGGGAACCCCGATCATGGAGAATGCGGCGAGGCAGAAGGCCGCCATGGTGAAAGGCATCTTTTTGTTCAGGCCCTTGAAGTCATCGATGTTGCGGATCCCCGTCTTGTAGATGATGGCCATGACGACCATGAAGAGACAGCCCTTGGCGAAGGCGTGGCTGAAGATATGCAGGGCCCCCCCGATCAGTCCCATCTGGTTGGCCAGGGCGATACCCAGGACGATGTAGCCGATCTGGCTGATGGAGGAGTAGGCGAGCATCCGCTTGATGTCCTTCTGGGCGATGGCCATGATGGAGCCGTA
>CAZOBB010000043.1:0-3864 GCA_964577975.1 uncultured Thermodesulfobacteriota bacterium
GGATGATAAAGTCTCCTTTCGAGGTTGAAAATATCCGAAGGGGAGTCGAAATCTACGACAGGGCCATTCAGGAAATGCCCGACCTTGTTCGCGCGGGAATGACCGAGGCGGAGGCGGAGGAAACGTTGATCCTTGCGTTGCGCCGTCACGGCCACCAGGGAATGGTCAGGATGCGGGGATGGAATCAGGTCGGGCTGGATGGATATCTCTACGCCGGAAGAAGCGCGGCCATTCCCACGTTTATAGATGCCCCTCTCGGGGGGGTGGGAATGACACCAGCCGTGGCGACGCGTGGAGGAATGCATAAGATTGCGCGGAACGAGCCGTTTGTGTTTGATGCCTCTCCGGGCGTGGGGGGCTATCTGTCAGACCAGACGCGAACCGCGGTTGTCGGGGCCCTTTCCGCGGATCTTCAGGAGGCTTATGCCGTTGCCGTTGATATGCTCCATCGGTTTGAGGCCGAGGCAAAGCCGGGGGATCTCTGCGGGGACTGGTTCGATAAAATGGCGGTCATGGCGCAAGAGACCGGCCTGGAAGACAACTTCATGGGGTTCCGGGAAAGACGTGCCAAGTTTGTGGGGCATGGAATCGGTCTCGAACTGAATGAGTGGCCCGTTTTGGGGAAGGGAATGACGTGGCGTCTCGAACCGGGGATGGTGGTGGCGGTGGAGCCCAAGATGGTTTTCCCGGAAAGCGGGGTCGTGGGACTGGAAAACGACTATCTCGTGACGGAAGATGGGGTGTCGCGTTTGTCGATTACGGACGATACGGTGATCTACCTCTGAGGGTGAAGCGGATAAAGAAATGGTGCCGAAGGCGGGACTCGAACCCGCACAGGCATACACCCACTAGACCCTGAACCTAGCGCGTCTACCAATTCCGCCACTTCGGCATCGCTTGCTATCATAATATGAAGTGAAGAGATTGTCAATAAATGAGCAAGAGGAATTCCAGAGAACAGGGTGAAACGCAACGGTTGTTTCTCCCAAACGTTGCGTTTCGGAGGCGGTTGGAGGGGCTCCGGAAAGGGCTGACCCGCGAACTTGCCACTCCAACTTTTCAACCGGAGGTGTATTTCAAGAGGTACACGAGAGAGATTGACTCCTTTATTATGGAATTGGCGGATTTTTTGTCTCTTCGCAAGAATAGATCGAGGAAAGGGATAACCCTGGTTGCGGTGGGAGGGTATGGACGCGGTGAGATGACCCCTTTTTCAGACATCGATCTGATGGTTTTGGTGGATGGGCGAGGAGAGGAGGAGATCAAGACGTTTGTCCAGGAAATTATGTACCCTTTGTGGGATTTGGGTATGGACGTTGGATATAGCGTCCGTACTATGGAGGAGTGTGCGGCGCTTTCGGAAAAGGATGTCACCATACACACGGCACTTATCGACAGCCGGTATCTGTGGGGGGATGGGGTTCTGTACAATCTTTATCAAAAACGTGTCTTGGGTAAAGCACTTCGCCGCGAACCGGAACGCCTTCTTTTTACGCTGAAAGAGATCACCCGCAAGCGGCATGATCATTATGGGCGTTCGGTTTTTCTCCTGGAACCACACGTGAAGGAGGGGAAGGGAGGGATTCGGGATTACCACGCCCTTCATTGGCTCTTATGGGTATATGAGGGAATACTGGATAGGAAACAGTGGTTGACGAAAGGGATTATTTCGGTCTCCACAGCTCGGGAATTGGAGGATGCCCTCAATTTTTTATGGAAAACTCGGCTTTGCCTTCACACGGTTTCAGGACGGCGGAACGATCGTTTGACCTTCACGTTTCAGGAGGAAATCGCGAAAGTTTTGGGGTATCGCCAGCGGGGACATACCCTCGACGTGGAACTTTTCATGAGGGATTATTATGAAAAGGCGGCGGTGCTCAACCGTACCATGTCGCTGGTGTTTGAGAAGCTGTCGTGGCACCGACGGAAAGTTCGAACATTTGGGGACACGAGAAGATCGACAAAGCGTATAAGTAAGAATTTCGTTCTGAGACGCGGAGTGGTGGAGGTTTTGCAAGCGGAGGTTTTTGAGAAAGATCCCGTGGAGATGGTTCGAGTATTTTATTTCGCGTCGGTCTACGGAGCGGAGGTGGGATGGAAGACGAAAGAAGCCGTGACCGATGTTCTCGCCTCGAAAGAGATTGCATTGTGGGAGAATGAAGAGGCTGTTGCTGTTTTCCTAGACATATTTCGAAAGGGGAAGGCAATCGCCCAAACATTGCTGCAGATGAACCAGGTAAGGATTCTTGAACACCTCGTGCCTGAGTTTCGAAATATCTATTGTAGGGTTCAACATGATGCTTATCATATTTACACCGTGGATATTCATTCGATCTTTACGGTATCTGAACTGGAAAAGTTAAAGGATATTCGAGAGAACGCGAAGGATCCCTTTCTGTCGAGATTGATGAGGGAGATCAAAGAGCCGTATCTTATATTTCTGGCGGGTTTTTTCCATGATATCGGAAAGGGAAGCGGGAAAGGGCACGCGCGTTTGGGGGCGGAAATGGTAAAGGAGATTGCCGGGCGCATGCGCCTTCCCAAGGCTCATCGAGAGCTTTTGGTCTTTCTTGTCCGAAACCATTTGTTGATGTCGGAAACGGCTCAGCGGCGCGATCTTTTCGAGGAGAAACTGATAGTCACGATGGCCCATGCCATTGGAAGCGTCGAGGCCCTCAAGATGCTTTATCTTCTGACCTATGCCGACATTAAGGCGGTAGGTCCCGACGCTTGGAGTGAATGGAAGGGGTATCTTCTGGGAGAATTTTTCTTCAAGGTTTTGCATGTATTGGAAAAAGGAGAGGATGGGACGCGACGTGCGGCCATCCGAATGAAACGGCGGCTTCGGCAGCTTCAAAAATGGATCCGGAAAGAGAATCTTCCTGAAGAAGAGTTTTTGGACCTCCTGGAAACCCTCCCGCATCGATATTTGATGCAAACGCCTATGGAGAGCGTGAAAAAGCATCTTTTACTCCTTTCTCGTCACGCCACGGAGCCGGTGGTGTGTGATATACACGAAGACCCGTTGAGGGGTATCTCGGAGGTAATCGTTATCACGGGAGATCAACACGGCTTGTTTTCGTCCATTGCGGGAGTCATGGCGGCGAACAAAATAAATATATTGAATGCGGAGATCCATACGACCACGCGCCATGTGGCGATGGATATCTTTCACGTAAATTCACCTTTTGAGCCGAGCCTCCTTCGGTCGGGAATTTGGGAAAGTTTTCGGAGGGATCTAAGGAACGTGTTGGAGGGGAAAGAAGACCTCGCCGCCTTGGTGAAGAGGAATCGTGTTTCTTTGCCAGCGAGACGGAAGGGTCGAAAGGTCCTTCCGCCGGAGGTCCGGATTGACAATGATACGTCGGATTTTTATACGATTATTGACGTTTTCGCAGACGATCGGGTGGGGCTTTTGTACGATATAACAAAGACCCTTTCATCTCTTGGATTGGATATTTCGCTGGCGAAGATTTCGACGAAGGTGGATAGAGCGGCGGACGTTTTTTATGTTCAAGACGCCTCGGGAGGAAAGATATATGATGAGACGAAGCTTCGGAAGATCCGGGAAGAACTTGTGAAGGTTTCACGTGTCGGGGAGGGTGATATAAATGGTAATCGAGGATGATGAGGGAGGAAGTTATGAAAAAGATTGAGGCCATCATCAAGCCGTTCAAGTTGGAGGATGTCAAGGACGAGTTGAACAAGATCGGAGTGAAAGGAATCACCGTGGTGGAGGTCAAGGGATTCGGCCGCCAGAAGGGGCATACCGAGCTTTATCGGGGGGCGGAATACATCGTCGACTTTCTTCCCAAGATCAAGTTGGAGATCGTCGTAGACGACGACCTGGTGGAGCAGGTGGTG
>CAZOBB010000044.1:0-18671 GCA_964577975.1 uncultured Thermodesulfobacteriota bacterium
TATTTCTCCTCTTTCTCCTTCCTTAATGCCAACCCAAACGCCACAACAAACATCGGAGCAGATGTTTCAATAAGATCCCTTTCCGCTATCTTCTCCTCCACTTGTAATCCCTCGAAAGGATTCATCGTCTCGACAGGAATATTCAAATTGTTTTCAATATATTCTGGAAGCCCTTTCATCAACGCTGTTCCACCCGAGAGAATAACCTTGTTGATTTCCTTGTCTTCAAAAGTCGAATTATAAAAATTTATAGATTTCAAGATCTCACTGGTCAATGCCTCTTTTGCCATCGACAGGACATTCTCCACTATGATCTCTTGGGCGCTATCCATTCCTATCCCGTGCTTCAGCTGTTCCGCCTCTTCAAACGTCTTCCCCACCTGTTTTTGTATCTCTTTTGTAAAACTATCCCCCCCCAACGCAATATCACGGGTAAACATCGTTTCCCCATGACTGACGATATTCAAATTCATAAGACTTGCTCCGATATTTACAAGGATTACCGTTTCCTCTCCCTCTTTATCCTTTCCTCCTTTTCCAAATGAATAAGCGTTTTCTAAGGCAAACACATCCACATCTACCACCTTTAATCTTAAACCCGCTTCCGTCACCACAGACAAATACTCTTCAATCGTTTCTTTCTTCACAGCCGCAATAAGCACATCTAATTGATTTTTTCTTTCGTCGCTCTTTATGATGTGATAATCAATATTTACTTCCGAGAGGTCAAAAGGCAAGTACCTTTCTACTTCCCAATCTATGGTATCAGCAAGTTCTTTTTCCGTCATGTAACCCAGCGTCAATCTCTTGACAATGACAGGAGTTCCCGACACCGACACGGCAACATTTTTGTTCTTAACCCGATAAGAAGACATGAGTTGTTTTATCGCATTAATGAGGTCATAACTGTCAATAATAGCACCTTCAACGATTGTCTCGGGAGCGAGAGGGACATAGCCTACTTGATGGACTTTTACCTGCCCTTTCTTTTCTTTCAGCTCCACCATCTTGACAGAGCTGGACCCAATATCTAGACCTATTAACTGGCCACCTTTGCCCAAGATTATCTCCCCTTTACTTTTTACATATCGCTTAAAAATACCTTGTCTTTATCCTTGACGTCATATCCCAGCGCTTTTAAAATTTTCCTTTTTGTCTCCAATCGGCACTCATACCCTTTTTCTACCCTCGTAATAGTCAAAACGGACACCCCCGCCTTTCTCGCCAACTCCGATTTGCTCATCAAAAGCTTCTCTCGTATCTCCTTGACATTATTAGTTTTTTCTCTGCGTTCTTTCGATTTCATCAAACTCCCCCTCACTAAAGCATAATTTAAAACAATTGTCAATAATTTCTTTTAATTTTATTATTTTTTGATATAAGTTTAGCAAAATTAATAAACATTTACTTATCTCTCCCGTCCTCTAGAATGATTCATAAATAGGTATTTCCTCAGCAAAGTAGAATTTCGCTTTTCTTGGCAAATCGGTCGCTTTCTCCTGAGAAACCAAAGCAAAACGTCTTTTCAAAACCCGGTCTACCAACAAGACTTTCTTATTTCCAGCGGTATCTTCCACCAAAACTAGCCTCTTCTCTCGGTTTCGCGATACCTCTCCATATTCTCCCAGCAGATCGATCAAAAGAACCTTCTCATTTTTAAAAGTTACAAATCCTTTTTCTTTAAAAATAGCCTCTTGCCTCTCTGTTATCGCAAACACATTTTTAATCATCGAAGCGGGTAAACCCACCATTCTTTTTCCAATGATGACAGGGACAACCTCTTCGACTGTTAAAGACTCTTCTTCCTTTGTCCCCACGATTTTGGAAAGCGTATCAAAATCACCATGAAGCTTGTTTACCGTATTTTGCAAAGAATTAAGTTCCTTTTCCGAAGGAACTCCCGCTGAAGAAATGGCCACAAAACGATTTACCATCATTGATAATTCGTCCATCTCATTCGAAAGCTTTCCCGCCAAATCATATAAGGCATTTGCCGAAAAGAAGGATTTTTCGACCTCCCGATATACCAATCTCAGCTCCTCCACGATATCGCTAAATTTCCTTTCCAATGGCTGTAAACTAGGCGTATCGGTTTTCTGCTCCTCTGCTCTGACTTCTTTTACCATCTTTGGCGGGATAGATTCCCCATACGTCTCCTTTTCGACAAACTTTTCGGCTTCAACGAATGCAAGCTCTAGCTCTTGGTCTTTCTCGACCGTTGGTTCGGGTTCTCCCCCTTGTATTCCCTGCTCACCAGGAACCTGTTCTTCCAATTCAATAATTTCCTCTTCTTCTTGCTCGTCGGTTATCATTTCCGTTTCGTCATGGTCTTCCTTCACCTTTTCCTCTACTTTCCCTTTTGCCACATTCTCTTCTTCTGTTTCCTCTTCTTTTTCCTCCTGTTCCACTTGAGGACCGGCAAAGGTTTCTTCCAATTCAATTTGGGGTATATCAAATGTCATTTTAGAAGAAATGGTTGAAAACTGCTCGTTGATTGCGTTAAATACATCTTCGGCATTCCCGTCTTCGTCTTTCTTCACGTATTTGACAAGTCTCTCAAGGGCCCCAAAGGCGTTCGTAAGAAAATCCACCATTTCTTTAATATACGTTTCCTGATCATTTTTGAGATATTCTAGGACGTCATGAATCATCCGCGACACTGATTCCACAAACTTATCACCATCGACCGTGCCACGAATATCTTCAATTCCTTTACTGATATTATCCAGGGCTTTATCTGTAACTCCCCATTCTAGAAATCTTTCTACTTTTTGTTTCAATTTCTCTATTTCTCTGGATAACTTCTCTGTGTCTTCTTCTTTTGATATTGCTTCATCCTCCAATAGCGACGTTCCTTCTCCCGCTTCCCTTACTTCCTCTATGGCGGGCTCTTCTTCCTTCTTCATCCCACTATCAGACGCGTCCACAGTGCCCTCTTCGTCAAGGGACACGGGGGATGTTTTATCGACAAAGAGTTGATCGATCGCATTATCAATTTCCTTTTCAATATCTTTTATCTTTTCATCATCTTCAAAGTCTTTCATTGAAACCCCCCACTCCTTACCTTTTTGCTAAGATTTTCAAACTAACCGACTTGACGACACGTTTGCTAATCTCCCTCAATGTTTCAAAGACACCAATTCCGTTGATGGCGCTGGCCAAAAAATAGGGAACATGAAGTTCATTATTTAGATCATCTTGGAGCTCTTCCGCTGATAAAATCGGGATATTTCCGTGTTCAAGATCCCTTTTGTTATATTGAAGAACCAATGGGATATCAAAGATATTGATTCCTTTTTCGGCAAGATTTGTTTCCAAATTTTGTAGACTGTCGATATTCTCTTGACGCTTTATACGCATGGAATCCGCGACAAATACGATTCCGTCTACTCCCTTTAACACAAGCTTCCTTGTTGAATCATAAGCTACTTGTCCCGGCACGGTATAAAGTTGTATGCGTATTCTAAAATCCCTAATTTTTCCAAGGCTCAGTGAGAGAAAATCAAAGAAAAGCGTTCTATCTCCCCTTGTGTCTATTGAAATCATTTTCCCTTTTATATCCGGATTAGTGTGTTCATAAATATAGATTAAATTGGTTGTTTTTCCACCTAATCCGGGCCCATAGTAGACAATCTTGCACTGAATTTCGTTCGAGCTGAAATTAATAAATGACATAAATACGCTTCCCCTACTGGAACAAAAATGGCATTAAGGTTCTTACCCTGAGTATTTCTATCACCTCGTGATACTTTTTCTCAAAAACAGGACGCGTTTTTAGTAAATATTTTTTAACGTCCTTCCTTTCTTTCTTTGTCAATTCCTCAAACATCGAATCGATGGCCATATAAATACCTTTCAGAAAGTCTATTGCTTTGGCATCTCCGACAAATTGGGCTTTCCCCTTTTCATAGGTAAATTCTGCAAGAAAAGGATCCAAAAAGGGATATTTATCCGATATATTAAGGAGTCCTTTTTTAAATGCCTTTATAAAATAATCTTTTCCCATCTCTTTGTTAACCGCTGTCTCCACCCAGTATAAAAGAGCTGCCGTAAAGTCCAGGTAAGGGATAATAGATAGAGTTTCAAGGGTTGACCCTTTATCCTCACTCCTCTTGACCTTATTATCATCGACGGGAATCTTCGTTTCTTCGCTTATGTCCTCAGTTTCCGATTTCCGTAATTTCTCAACTTTTTTGTCTTCTTCTCTTTGTATTTCTCCCTTTCCTTCCTCCTTTTCATCCATTTGTTCGAGTTTTGTCTCTTCCTTCTCCTCCTCTTTTTTTCGAATCACCGTCTCCTCTTTCCCTGTTTTCTCCCCTCCCCTTTTTCCTTCCCCATCTATCTTTGTACTTTCATACTTTGCTTCATAAACATCGAATTGCGCCTCGTACTCTTCAAGCTTTTCGCCAATTTCTTCCAGATATGCATCTTTTTCCTCTTTTCCCGCTTCGTTTCCTTCCATAAAGAGGCTATAAATATCTCCTTTATCAAAAAAGACATAGTAAGGTTCTTCAGGAAACTGCACAAATTTAATTTCCAAATATCCATTTAATCCGTCCTTCGAAAGTTTTGCAACAAGTCTCCTGAAGTCCGTAAATTCACTATTTAAATTCGTGTAAAGTGGTACAGCGTTTAAATACCCTACTATCAGTTTTAATCTCTCGGGACTAAGTTCATAAACATTAATGCGGGCTGTCTGTTGCGCTAGTTTATCCTGAAGACTCAAATCGGTTGTTTCTGACAATGAAACCTTTTTATCACCCATTGCCTCTTTGACCAGGAACGTCGGTTCATTACCAGGGCTTAGAAGAACGTAGAAAATTCCCTCATTCTCAAAAACGACCTCCACGTAGCCGGAAAACCGGGTATCTTTTAACTCCTCAATCAAGGCATCTAGATTAACAAAAGTCGTTTTTAAATTCTCATATAGCTTCCTATCTTTCGGCCATAACATAAGGAATCTCCTTGTCTTTCTTCAAAATTCCCACTACTTTTCTACCCTCTTTTTCCCTGCATCCTTTTGCTTCTCAATCGCACGATAGCTGATCTTAAGCTCTTCTGCATACGGGTAACCGCCTCCACCAAGATCATAATTTCATCATTAGTTTTTACATCTACTTCAACATCTAAGTCTCCCACACTAATCCGATCCGCCACTTCCGCCAAGCGAAGAATGGGTTTGGTAATACTTTTCGCATAAAAGTATGAAAATATAACCATGTAGACTATAAAACCCAAGGATACGACAAGTACATAAAGCATAATACTTTTTTGTTGGGCATCGGCTGACTTTTCCAGCTCGTTCATCGGCCCAAAGAATTCATCTAAATACGTCGTGGCTGCAACTACCAAATTGGTTCCTTTCACCGGCGCACAATACATGTATTTTTTTCTCACTTTTCCGTGGATATCTTTCCAGGTGTAATAACCACTTGCCGGCCCTTTCAGGCTCTTCTCCAAAATTTTCCAGAAATCTGGATACTTTTTTTTCAGTTTTCGCAAATTCATTCCCACGATCTTTGGATTTTTATGAAATACATTGATGGCGTCAGTTGTGTGCACGGCTGTGTAACCTGTTTTTCCAACCCGTTGCACTGCTATCTTCTTCAGATATGGATCATTCTTCAATTCATCGATGGACTTTTCCTTATTGAATTTCACATAGATTTCAATTTGTGCCGCCACATTTTCTGCCATTTGCCGGATATTAGCTGTAGAAAGCCGAGTTATGATGCCTTTGCTCCTACTAACTACCTGATCCCTAAACCTATTCATTCCATCATAAGAAAGGTATTCAATGACCAACATTGGAATCACGGCAATCAAAATAAAAGAAATCAGGAATTTTGGGAAAAGGCCAAATTTAACTTTTTTTCTTGCTGGCATAATATCCTCCTTCTTCACTTATATGAATTCGTTCAACCCTGCTCTATAATACTCGATATTTCTTCTTCAAATCGGCGCTTCTCTTCTTCCCGCTCTATCTCTCGACTAAGTTTCTCTAAAAGCTTTGGAAATTTTTCCTTTGGAATACGACTTCGATCAAGCTGAAGGGCTTCCAGGGCTTCATCCATAATGACCCCTCCCATGGGTCCCACATATTGCATAAACAGCTTTTCAAGAAGCCGGATTTTTTCTTCAGCCAAGAACACGCGCCCAAGATCTCTTCCAATCTCTTTTTCCTTCACGATCTTTTCTGCTTGCTTTAGGGGCATTCTCTCATTTATGTCCAGCTCGGTAGCTCTCAGAATACCTTTTTTAAGCATCCTTGCAATCATCGTGAGTACAGATAGTTCATCAAGATCATCCGCCGCTGCAAGTTCCCTTATGGTCCTTTTCCCATCCACTTTAGACAAAAAGTTCCACTCTTCGGGCTGCAATCGTATTTCACCTTGTGGTCTCGAGTGATTCATAACGAGAACTGCATCCATAGATGGAAGATTCTTCCTCAGCTCTTTTATCTCCCTCTCTTTTTTTGCCAGCAACAAAATAAGCTGATCAGAAGGCATGGAGACATTAGTTAAAATTTCCTCCCCTCCCTCTGTGTGTTCGAAATAAAATTTTCCATCTATCCATAATGATGCCTCAATTAAAACCTCCATTGGTTCATAATTCTCTTTCTCCCCTTTTACCCCCTGGACTTTACCCCTTTTGAAATAAAGGGTGATAGTCCTGTCTTCTCTTGTGAATACCAGGCGCCCCGTTAACATTGCAGATTGTATAAATCTTAGCAGCCCTGACACACTAAAATAGAAAATATTCCCTTGAAGAATAACCATATCAGACCCTTAACGCTATTTTTTACAAATTATTTTAACTCTTTCATTTTCCCCTATCGTTCCTTCTTCTCTCTTCTTTTGCTTTTCCATTATTTAATCTCTTTGTAAGATAAAATACATAAAAATTTAATAAAATCAAACATAATTTAGCATAAATATAACCAAGATTTAGATTTAAGTATACATCGTAACATATTATTATTAAAAGAAATTACATTTTTTAAAAAATTAACCATATTTTAGGTTCTATAGAAAATCTTTGTATGTAAACTCTGGACTCCCCTTTGATATGCTTCCAACAAAACCTTTTAAAAAAAGGAACACATTGACACACCAACAAAACTATGCTACTCAACAAGTGCTTTGGATATGAACTGATTGCGGATAACCAAATGGAAGGATAGAGGTGAGAAAGAAATTACAGAACAGATTAGATCCCAAATTGCATACTCTCCCCAAAACTCTTTTAGAACACAAAAGGTCTGATTGTCTTTCTGTATAAAAAAAGCCGGGCAGTCAGGGTGCTTTTTTATTCGGATTGCAATAGAAAAAAGTAATTTGTGGAGTAAACAAAAACAATAAAAAGGAGGAAAAATTATGGCCTACGACGCGACAAAAATGGCAGACTGGGAAATCTCCGAAGCCGCCGAAAAGAACATGAAATCTATTTGGCAGCTACAAGAGGAACTTGGTCTCGAAAGGGATGAAGTTATTCCGTATGGGAGGATCGGTAAGCTTGACTTCATGAAAATCATAGATCGTTTCAAAGATCGGCCCGATGGCAAATACATCGAGGTAACAGCCATCACCCCTACCCCGCTCGGCGAAGGAAAAACCACGACAAGCATGGGCCTCATCGAGGGGCTCGGGAAACGCGGCAAGAACGTGGGCGGATGTATCCGTCAGCCATCCGGTGGTCCTACCATGAACATCAAGGGAAGTGCTGCGGGCGGCGGAAATGCCCAGGCCATCCCGCTGACGGAATTCTCCATGGGACTCACCGGTGACATCAATGATATTATGAACGCGCACAACCTCGCGATGGTCGCACTGACCGCGAGAATGCAGCACGAATTCAATTACAGCGATGAAGTTCTGGCCTCCAAGAACCTGAAGCGGCTGGATATTGATCCTCGCAACGTGGAATTCCGATGGGTTATCGACTTCTGCGCCCAGGCCCTGAGAAACATCATCATCGGAATCGGTGGCAAGATGGACGGTTTCATGATGGAGTCCCATTTCGCCATCGCGGTCAGCTCCGAGCTGATGGCCATCCTGTCCATCGTGCGCGATCTTCCCGATTTGAGAGAGAGGCTCGGCAAGATCATCGTAGCCTACGATAAGAAGGGAAATCCTGTTACGACCAGCGATCTGGAAGTCGCGGGCGCCATGTGCGCATGGATGCGGAATACCATCAACCCCACCTTACTTCAGACCGTGGAAGGCCAGCCCGTCATGGTTCACGCCGGGCCTTTTGCGAATATCGCCGTGGGACAGTCCTCCATCATCGGTGACCGGATCGGTCTGAAGCTGTTCGATTACCATGTCACGGAGAGCGGGTTCGGATGCGATATCGGTTTCGAAAAGTTCTGGAACGTAAAGTGCCGCTTCAGTGGGTTGAAGCCCAACGTTTCCGTCCTGACGGCAACGATTCGGGCCCTCAAGATGCACGGCGGTGGCCCCAAGGTTGTCCCTGGGCGCCCGCTGGATCCCGCCTACACCGAACAGAACCTGGAGCTCCTCGAAAAGGGAATGGTCAACCTGCTCCACCACATCAACATCGTAAAACAGTCGGGAATCAAACCCGTAGTCTGCATCAATAGCTTCCACACCGACACCAAAGAAGAGATCGAAATGGTTAAGAAATACGCCGAGGAGGCGGGGGCGCGGTGCGCCGTTTCTCAGCATTGGCTCAAAGGTGGCGAAGGAGCGTTGGAACTTGCCGACGCCGTCATCGACGCGGCGAACGAAGAGGTTGATTTCAAATTCCTCTATCCGCTGGAAATGCCTCTCCGGGAACGAGTCGAAATCATCGCCAAGAAAGTTTACGGAGCCGACGGGGTTTCCTGGACACCGGAGGCCGAGGCCAAGGCAAAGAAGTTTGAATCGGATCCTGCCTTCAGGGATTTCGCAACCATGATGGTCAAAACCCACTTGAGCCTCAGCCACGATCCCAATCTGAAGGGTGCCCCCAAGGGATGGATTCTGCCTATCCGGGACGTGCTCGTCTATGCCGGCGCGAAATTCCTCTGCCCGGTGGCTGGAACCATCAGTCTGATGCCGGGAACGGCCTCCGATCCTGCATTCAGAAGAATCGACGTCGATACCAAGACGGGCAGGGTTACAGGATTGTTCTAAAACCCCACCCTTTTGGGCTACTTACTCACATTGAACGGGGGAGAATGTACTTCTCCCCCGTTAACTTATGAACGTTTCACTTTTCTCCTTTTATAATCTTAGAAAAATTTGTATAAATTGAAAAATTCGGGAAAGGTAGAAAATTCGTGTCAAAGAGATGGAAACACTCTCCGGAACTTTTTAGAAGGAATGCTCAAGAATTATTCAACGGTCTTAAATTTCCCACCCTAATTGTTTCCTCTCAGAGAAACATACTTTGGGCAAACGAGATTGCTCTTCGTCTTTTCAGTTTCTCGCCATCATCTCCCTCAAACAAATGTTTTACTACCTTGTATGGCAGACAGGAACCCTGTGAAGCGTGTCCTCTCGATTCCCCATTCGCAAAAGACAACGCCTATCCTCCTGCTCGTTTTGGGGATATAACATATTTACCTATCGTCCTCCCCTTTGATGACAGAGGAGAGTTTTTAATTCTATACTACGACATAACCGATATAGCCGACCAACTCCATTGTCAACACTTCATTTTACATCATTTGGATATCGGTATTATCCTTCTGAATCAAGATTTTCAGATCGAGTATCTTTCGAAAGGTTTCATGAACCTTTTCCCTTTTGTCACATTGCCGGCGCTTGGGAAAGACCTTCGTCTTCTTATTTCGAAACACTCCCCGCCTTTCCCCAAAAAGCTTTTAGACTACCTTTTTCGTCATCTTGACAAAAGAGAGAAGCCGGTAAAACGGAAACTTTTTGAAATGCATATCCCCGAATTAAAATTCATTGAGGTCACTTTCCACACCATTTCCGATCCCTCCACCCACCGCATAAAAAACCAGATACTTCTTTTTCAGGACCGGACGGAGGAAAACACCATCCAGCGGCTTCAAAAGCAAGTTGAAATGCAAAACGAACTTAAAAGGTTTTTCAGAGAGATTTACCTCAACCTAGAGGCTGACGCCAGAGAACTCGTACGCCTTTCCAAAGAGCAGCTAGATAGTAGAAACCATGAAAGCTGTTCATTCCAACAAAAAGCCGTTTCTCTCCTAAATAAAATCCAGGCGTTCAGATATTACGGGGAAGAGAGAAACAACAAAGTCGTTAAAATTCGCCTTCATGAATTGCTACATGAAATTATCAAAGAAATTGCACTGCAGTTCAGCGGTGACATTAAAGGAAAAACCATCAAGGTGAAAAAGGATTTCACGCGGCATATTCTCCCCATCTACGGAGAAATTAAAACTTTTCGACAAATTCTTTCGACCATTCTTACTGCTTCTTTCCAAAGTGTGATGAAGCGGAAAAATATATCAAAAGATTATACCCCGTTGATCGAAATAAGGACGCGCATGTTTCGTGAAATCGTTGAACTTCAGATCAGAGACAACGGTCCTGGATTTCAAAAGGAAGAATTTGATAAAATATACGCCAGCCGATTACTTCTGGAAGGGTTAGGCGGAAAACTGGAGATACAGTCGGTTGAAAACGTTGGCACGAGAATAACAATCTCGATACCTACCATGCCACAGGAACCACTGGAGAAATCCCATCACCTCCCCAAGAAAAATCTTGAGGACACGAGTAAACAGGAAAAGAAAGAAAGTTTCTCACCTTTCAGCAGGGTCCACATATACGTAGTGGGGACAAAAGACTACGCTACCGACATAATTCAAAAAATTATAAAAAACCATGGAGGAAAAACTTCTTTTTTAGATCGACTAGAAACCTTATCAACCTATATTCAAGAAAATTCTACCCCCGATTGTCTCGTTTTTAATATCACTCGAGAAGATGAAATTCTCTCGTTTATAGCTTTTACAAATGAGAGAAATATCTTAGAAACAAGTATATTTCTCGTTCCTCAAGAACTGCTACCAAGATTCAAAGCTAAACTGAAAGATCAGCCGGAATGGAAAATATTGAAGAAACCCTTTCATCCCACCGCTATCTTAGAATCTCTTACAAACTGTTTATCACATTAAAAAATTTCCCATAAAAAAAGAGGGGTTTCCCCCTCTTTTTAGACAATACCCTGCTTTTTCTCAATAGGTATGTCGCAACGCACGTTTTATCGTAATAACACGCTTACTCTCCTCTTCCAACCGTGTTAATCTTTTTTCTGCTTTTTCCAACATCTTTTTTATGTCCTCAAGAAGTATCTTGGAATACTTAAGGTTATGAACGGGATTTCCCTTCGCTAGAATTTCATATTCTTTCCTGGCCTTGCTAACCCAGTCCTGTATATCATAAGTATACTGTCCCTTTTTAAGCGCAACTAGTATCCTTTTCTGAGCATTTTCTATACGTGCTTTAATCCCTTTTGTCATCCCTATAGATTCATCGATCCATTTTTTCAGCATGTCACCATACTTCTGTTCGTCATGACACTCCACACACGTCTTCATGACACCCTTGATGGTCGATTCGTCCCCGTTCTTCACCTGGACATGACATTCCTCACACTTCACTTCTTTTGCCATGACATCGGGATGTTTCTTGCCATCCGGACTCATTAATCCTTTGTACAGAATCGCTGTTTGAGTATGGCAATCCTCACATTTTACAGCCCCCTCTCCTTCTCCATGATGACATTCGCTACATCCCTGAATCAAGGTTTGGCCGTGGTTTTCATAGGGTGTATGACATTGGGTACACTCCATTTCCTGATCTTCCACGTGAATCTGATGAGGGAATGAAACACTGCCGAATGGCACTGCTTTTTCGTCAATACACTCCACACACGAATGACACAATTGCGTGCACCCGAGCGGCGGAGCAAGTTTGGAGGCTTTATAAGCCGTATTAACGAGTTTTGCAGCCTCTTGAGCACTCTTCTGGCTAACTTCCAATAGCTTAATGGCATAGACTATGTTGTGTACACCTTTTGCCAATTTGACAAAGCCAAGGTTATGTTTGGCTACCTGCATCAGTTCAGCCGCTTTGTTCATCTGTTCCGCATTTACAGAAGTTTCTTTTACTTGCACGATAGACTGATCAGCCTTACTCACTATTTCTTCCGTTTTCTTAATTTCTTTGGTCAACAAATCCATCCAATGATTCAGGAGGGGACCATACAAAGGTCCATGACACTCCTCACACGATTTGGCTATCTCTTTTGCTTTTTTCCTCAGAACAAATCCCACCGCAACATTGGTCTTCTTGTCTATCTTCAAACGCGTGTGGCAAATTGTGCAATCCAGGTGGGCCTTGAACATGGGATCGGGAAGATCCTTGACCCCCTTGCCACCCGTTCCCATATACATCTTCCGGACCATCTCATGCTCTCCGATGTTGTGACATTTGAAGCAGTTGGCATCGAGATGAAGCCTCCTCATTGCTACGATAATATTTTTCTGTTTTCCGACGTCTTCTGCCTTTTTAACCCGCTCAATAACGTGCTGAATTTTCGTGTGACAATAGTAACATTCCACCTTGTGATCTGTCACATGCAACTTGTGGATTTCCTCCGATTTGAAACTCCCCGTCAGGATCTTGGGATCCCCGTGGCACTGAATACACGCATTGTCTTTAATATGACCATCTCCTTTGATGACACTCAAATGACACGATTCGCAAGGCACACCCCGTTTTACATATTTATCGTGCTGATATGGCATATTGTAATTGGCATCGATGAAAACCGTCTCCCTATTCTTGAAATGGCAGAGCTTGCAGTTTCTCATCTCGGGGTAGTCCCCCGCCTTGTAGAAATGGCATTGGAAGCATGTGCTGTCCGTAACCGTCATGTGTTTCCCCTGAACGATCTGGGAATGGCAGGACACACAACGGAGTTTTTTGCCACGGCGGAGTTCCGACACGTGTTTGCCGTGATCGAAATGGACCCCTTCATACACAATATCGTGCCGGTTGATCTCCTGCTCAGTATGGCACCCTTCCCGCATACAGCTCGAGTCATCGATCTCCGTGTGATAGCGCGGTGGAACTTTCCCGGTAATCATCAAAACGACATGGGCCTGAGCTTGCCATTTGCCCCACAGTTCATTTTTAAACCCAGGCTTGAAATGGCACTCGATACAGTTGACATCTTTGTGGCTTGAGTGCTTCCAGGATTCGATATAGGTTTTCATATTGTGACACAAGCCGCAGAACTTGGGCGATTTCGTCGCCTCAAGCAATGTCAACATCCCCAGTATGATAACAACAAAAAGGATAATATTGAAAATGACGATTCCTTTCCAATGCTGCTTAGTGCCACGAATCGCTTCACCGAAAAAATCTCTAAGAAAACTGATCACTAATGCCCACATGCGTTTTATCATGGAATGTTGCCCCTTTCTACCGATTCTTTACTTTTTTATTTTTTACTTACAAACATGCACCCTATACCTGACAAGGGGTAGGATGTCAACACCTTTCTAGTTCCTAATTCACCGATTGGGGTTCGCACAACCACCCATCAAGACCGCCAACCTATCCTTCCCACTCTTCCTTCAATCGGCCACCGGGTTTCATCCCTTGCAAAGTAAGAAGGAATAGGCTATAATAAAAACTAAATACAGAACGGTAATGCAATATGAAGGGATCAGAGAGGAAGAGGGTTCGGGTTCTATTTTTAAAGGTGGCGGGGGGGATTGCATGTATCCTGATGTTGGAATTGAGTTCATGTACCGGAATAATGGCTCCCACTTCGTCAACACAAAAGAATTGCGAAGCAGAAATTCATGCTCTTCAACAAGAGAATAAAACCCTTTCCGATCAAATAAAAGAGCTTCAGGCATCCGTCGAGGCTCTCAATAAAGAAGTAAAAGTTCTCCAAAAAAAAGAACAGAAGGCCTTTCGTGTTCCTGTGGCCTCCCATTCCTCTTCTCACACAAACAAAAAACACTCAAAAACAAAAACCAGTAAACACAGAAAAACAAAACCCTCAAAAACCAAAGAGGCGAAAAAAGCCTCTCCCTTGGCCTTATACCACGAAGCGTACAGAAAATATGCTTCGAAAAAATTTCACGAGGCTATAAAAATATTTTCGAAATTTGTCAAACTCTACCCTTCCCATCCCTATGTTAGCAATGCACTATACTGGGCAGGTGAGTCATACTATTCCTTAGGAGAATACGAGAAGGCTTCTAATTATTTCTCCGAGATCATCGAGAAATATCCAAAAGGCAACAAGGCTCCCGATGCATTGCTGAAATTGGGTTTTACTTATGCAGAAATGGGAAAAAAGAAGGAAGCACGCGAATATCTCTTTAAACTAATGGACCAGTATCCTTTCAGCGAAGCAGCCCAAAAGGCCCAATCGAAACTTGACGAACTTTACTAACTTTTCATAGTTGCATCAATTCAGATAGCATATCAGTTTTCTCAAAATCAAAAGGAAAGGAAGATATGATTGCTATCTGGCTTCTAATCCCGTTTTTTTTCCCTTAGAATCTCACGTTGACGCTTGAATGTGTAATGAATGATAATTTCCCTGTCTTCTTCTGAGATAACATCGAAAGCGAATGACCCTTCAGTCATTCTTTTCCCATTTTCCACTATCTCGTTCACTCTCACAACCCTTCCAAGGGCCTGCACAACCCGGCTAGGCAAGATGGGAAGAAGCATTCTTAGTTTGTAAAACGAACCCACCTCGAATTTTTCTTCCGCCCGGATACGCAAACCCGCCCCACTTATGTTGACCTCTCTGGGGGAAGTATTGTAGATAGGATCGACTTCCTTTTTCATAAGAAGGTTCAATATTAAATCCAATTTAATGTTAATTCCTGAGAGGACAATCTCTAGCTTACTTTCACGTTCAGGGTTTCCTTCTATCTCCCAATTACTTTTGGTTGCCCAGCTAAAGGGATCCCACGGCTCTCGAGGTATTAAATCCCTTTTCTGAAAAAACAGCTCCTTTTCTTTTTCCACCTGACTCGAAGGCACCCTTTCCCATAAGATAGGGAAAAAACCATTGACCCTTACATACCTTCTTGAATCTTTTCTCTCCCTCTCCACGTATCTTCTCCCATAATTCCAATATATTTTTAAATTCCATATTTCTTCTTACGACTCGTTCAAAACCCCCTCCCCGATCTTCTTAACTCGTTCTCTTGCCTCATCAATGATAGAGGAAAATGCATCCACAACATCCCCGTCAAACTGGATTCCCTTATATTTAAATAGTTCTTCCATTGCATTCTCATGAGGCATAGCCTTTCGGTAGGGACGGCTTGAAGTCATAGCATCATACGCATCAGAGACCGCTAAAACCCTTGCCAGAAATGGAATTTCCTCTCCCTTGAGCCCATCCGGGTAACCTTTACCATCCCACCTCTCGTGATGAGACCGGATGATACCCCTCTCCTCAGGCAACAACTCTAAATGCTGGACTATCTCCTCCCCTATAACAGGATGTTTCATGATTTCTTTAAACTCTTCATCCGTCAGTTTGCCTTCTTTGAGCAGCACCGTGTCTCTAACCCCCACTTTTCCTATATCATGGAGATAACCAGCAAATTTCAAAGTTTCTATCATTTCATCGCTACACCCAAGTTTTATCGCCGTTTCTACGGTATAAAAAGTGACCCTTTTCGAATGTTGCTGGGTATATGGATCTTTTGCCTCCAGCGTTTTTACTAACGCCATTAAGGTTTCCAAGAGATTATCGTAAACACTTTCGTAGAGAACAACATTTTCAATATTTAGAGAAACCTTTTTAGCTATTGTTTCAAGCACAACCAAATCATCACTTGTAAAAGACACATTTCCTATTTTGTGCGATGCATTAATAACGCCAAATGGCTCTTTCTGTATAAAAAGAGGCACTGAAATGAGGGAACGCGTTCCGGAAATCCATTTTTCTATTAATCCATCATCCAATTCTCCTTCCGTGTTTTTAAGGAGTACAGGAGTTCCTTTTTCAAAAACCTTTCCCGAAATCCCTTTTCCCACCGGTACGTTCATGGTCTTGACTACATCTTTTTCAAACCCTTTCGATGCCCGAACATAGAGTGTTTGCGTAGGACGGTCATAAAAAAGAATGGAAACCTTCTCACAATCCAAAGACTTAGATACAATTTCCACTGCCTTTTCTAGAACTTGTGTCACCGAATTGAAAGTTCCAGAAAGGGATTCGCTGATAGAATACATGACCGTAAGTTCTTTAATCTTTTCTGAAAGCCTTCGATTCAAAACTTCAACTTCTTTGCTATGGATCAAAGCTTCCTTTAACTTTGCGTTCTCCAGATAAAGTTCTCTTTCACGAAGAGTTCTATTGATGATAAGCTCCACATGATCGAACTTGAATGGCTTCGTTATAAAATCTGAAGCGCCTTCTTTCATTGAATGGATTGCAATATCTATTGTAGGAAACCCGGTGATCATTATAACGGGAAGAGTGGGATCAAGGGACTTTATCTCTTTTAAAAGCTCCATGCCATTCATCTTTGGCATCTGAATATCGGTCAAAACAATATCAATATCCCCCCTCGACTTAATGACATCCAAGGCCCTATTACCATCTTCGGCAGTGATCGTTTCATAATTGCCATTTTCCTCCAAAATCAAACTGAACATGGAACGTATAGAAGGGTCATCATCAACGATTAGGACTCGATACCGTTTTTCTCGAAACTTGGAAAGACGATAACTGTTCAAAGTGTCTCTACGAGCTTTTTCTTGCATATTTCAAATTCCTCTTTCGTTAAAACGCCTTTTTCATACAACCTTGTCAAACGCTCTATTTCTACAACAGCACTTTTTCCCTGTTCTTCTACTTCTTTCAAATGAAACGGAACATTATCTCCTACTAACCCATATCGGCTCAGGACCTCCGCACGTAACACTTCCATGTCCATATCTCTCTCCCTGCTGTTCAATGCCTCAATATCCTTTTCAATCACAGCGACTGATTCCTTAACAACATCTCTCATGCGTTTGTGCGCTTCTTTTAAATGACTTAATAACATTTCATTGCTTTTCATCAATTGAATTTTTTCGATAGCATTCCTTATAGTAACATCTAATTCCGCCAACTTAAATGGTTTTCTAATATAATCAAACGCTCCTAATTTCAACGCCTCTATAGCACTATCAAGTGTGGCGTATCCCGTTATCATAATAACCTGTGTGTTTGGGTTTTTTTCCTTTGCCTTTCGCAATACCTCTAGACCATCCGTTTCCGGCATCATCAGATCCGTTATTACGAGATCAAAATCATTTTCCTCTATTTGCATAATTGCTTCCTTCCCATTGCCCGCCGTAAAGACATCATATCCTTTATCCAACAGAAGCCTTTTCAGAATCCTTAATATTGACACATCATCGTCAACAATGATAACCTTGATACCACTTGGTGCTAATATGTCCAGACCCATTTTTGCATGTCCTTATCTAGAATACATCTTAATTTCATTTCTATCTACCAAAAAAATGTAATAAAAAAAAGGGTAATTTTTATTGGAGGAATAAGATATAAAGGACGTTGAAACCGGATTAAATGGGAGGCTAATCTGTATCGTACTCAGTTATTTTACGATATACTTTCGATGTCAACATATCACGCACATTGAGCCTCTTTGCCTCCATTGACAAAGACACTTTATCCTCATTTATTGTCTTTTTAGCCCGTTGTTTTTGAAGCTGTTCCCTCACCTTCAGTTGCTTCGTATAGCTTTGCAGGAAATTCTGAATTCTTCCTGTCTGTATTGTCATTTTCCCCTCTCCTTCTGCCACCACTTATCGGAAGAAAAACGAAAAACTTTAGAAGAATACAAAAAAACTTTCCAAAATTTTTTTCTTGACCTAATAGGACGAAAGGAAGAGGGAAAAACTTACATCTTTTTGCTTCTACTTCTTTTCGCGTGTTGAAAATTTATAAAACCCTTTTTATAAGGGGATTCCACTCTCCGACCATCCGCGCAGGCGGTAATAGTCATTCAGCATTTTCTCAAAGTCCTCACGCCTCAGGACCTTTCCCTCCGGCCCGAGGGGCTCTTCGAAGAAGCGTTTCGGCAAGGTATCGTCCGCCTTTGTAACGCCTTCACGCAGGTTGAACTTTCGCGTCAAATCTATAACATGGGAGGCGAGCCGTTTCAATCCCTCCTTGTCCAGGTCCAGGCCCGTCGTCAGCCGGATGATCTCCCCCAACTCGTCCCACATATACATATCCCTGTAGAAGCGGCAGACGACCAGGACATCGTGAAGCGTCAAACGTTCCTCGAAATCCACGAAAACCTCCGCCTTTCCCTCGATCTGGTCCTTGTCGATCATCCCGGAGAGTTCCGCCTTGTAGAAGGTGGCGCGCAGGTGGCATGCCCCGCGGCACGAGGTGGCATAGGCCAGCCCCATCCCCTTTAGCACCCGCGGTTCGTACCCGGCGGGCTCCATGCCCTTGACGTGGATGGCCACGTCCTCCATCCCCCACTCCTTCGCCGCGTGCCGGATACCCTCCGCCAGGACCTTCCCGACCCCCCGCTTGAAGACGATATCCATCAGCAGGCCGGCCGCCGCATCTGGGTCCCCGTAAGGGATTTTCTCGGGGATCTTTCCCGTCTCCGAGGCCTCCATGGCGAAGGCGCAGAGGTTTCCCGCCGT
>CAZOBB010000045.1:0-6406 GCA_964577975.1 uncultured Thermodesulfobacteriota bacterium
CACACGCCAGAGGGTTTCAAAACGGAGAACCTGGGAGGATGCACCTTCGTAAAACTTATCGGGCGATACGGGTGGCGCAATGGCGGGTGACACTCAACAACATCCACCGCGTATCGGCGTCGTCGGCGCCGCCGCGTGTCCGCCGGAACTCTATCAAGTCGCCTACGAAGTCGGGTGTCTCATCGCCCAGCGGGGGGCCGTCCTCGTTTGCGGGGGACTGGGCGGCGTCATGGAAGGGGCATCAAAGGGGGCGTTTGAAAACGGCGGTCTCACCGTCGGCATCCTCCCGGGCGGTGATCCCTCTTCGGCGAATCCCTACGTGAAAATCCCTATTCCCACCGGCCTCGGACACGCGAGGAACATCCTGGTGGTACAAACCTCACAACTCGTCATCGCCGTCGATGGAAAGATGGGGACCTTGTCGGAGATCGCCATCGCCCTGAAACTCGGCATCCCCGTCATCGGCTACAACACCTGGGACATCGATCCGAAGATCCGCCGGGCAAAAACCGTTGACGACATCTCGAAACTGTTGGACGAGGAGCTGAAAGCCCCATGAAAGCCGCCTTCGCCCTTGTTCTAATGTTTCTGAGCGCCCTCTACATGGCCGGCTGCACATGCCCCAGTTGTACGCTTCCTACCCCCTCCCCAGAACCGAATCCCACCGTGACAAAACCGTCCGGGTCTCCCTACAATATCCATATCGTCAAACGGGGAGAGACCCTGTGGCGCATCTCGAAGAGGTACGGGGTCAGTCTCCACGATCTCATGGCCGTGAACCACATCGAGGATCCCTCGCATCTTATCGCGGGAACCCGCCTGATCATCCCCTCAACCACCTACAAAAAGGTCGAAAACACGGCCCCGGTTTCCACAAGACGGCCACCCGCCACCGCGAGGGAGGGGTTCATCTGGCCCGTCCGGGGAAAAATCGTTACATTTTTTGGCAAGACGAAGAGCAAAGTAAGCAAAGGTATCGACATTCAAGCTCCCCTTGGTGAAAAGATTAAAGCGACCCAATCGGGAAAGGTTATTTACAGTGGCAGCTACGGACCATTTGGGAATACCGTCATTTTAGAACACGCCCACCACTTTTCATCGGTCTATGCCCATAACCAAAAAAATATCGTCAGAATCGGACAATGGGTTTCCCAAGGCCAAGTCATCGCCACCGTCGGCAAATCAGGACACGCCTCTTTTCCTATGTTACATTTTGAAATCCGCAAGAAAAGCAAGGCTGTCGATCCCCTCATCTATTTGAGGTCTCCATGACACGCCATTCGAAAATTCAGAAAAAATCGGAACGGGATTCCTTTCCCAATATCATGAAGATGTATCTCGATGATATTGGAAGGATTCCCTCCCTCAAACGAGAAGAGGTGATCCGACTGTTCAAAAAATACAAACAAGGCGACCAGGAAGCGAAAAAGCGCATCATAGAAGCCAATCTTCGGCTCGTTATCCACATCGCAAAACGGTACACTCACGCTTCCATCCCTTTCCAAGATCTGGTAGCAGAAGGAAACCTGGGGCTTATTCGTGCAGTCGAGAAATTCAATTTAAAACGGGGTTGCCAGTTTTCTACCTACGCCACGTGGTGGATCAAACAGTCCATCGAACGCGCCATCATCAACCAGTCCAAACCGGTTCGGCTCCCCGCTCACATCTGCCTTCGGATCTCCAGAATCGTCAAAGTCATAAAAGAACTCACCCAATCCCTGGGTCGTGAACCAACTATCGAAGAAATCGCAAAATACGTTCCTGAATCCCCTGAATCGATTGAAAAGGATTTGGGGCTTTTGAAAAAGACCTTTTCTTTAGACGCCGTTTTAAGTGATCAGATAGAAACGGAGAATACCCTTCTAGATACCATTCCAGCCCACGATGATACTTCCCCTCTTGAATCTGTCGAAAAGCTGGAACGCCTCCAACAGATCACCTGTGAGATCGAACAGCTCAGCGAAAACGAGAAGAAGATCCTGTGGCTCCGTTACGGATTGGGCGACGAAGAGCCTCAAACCCTGGAGGCCATAGGAAAGAAGTTCGGGGTGACACGCGAACGGATTCGTCAAATCGAGAAAAAGACCATCCTCAAACTGCGGAAACGCATCTTCTTCAAGGACCGCAAAGACACCTGCAGTCAAAAAAACAATCCTAGGTAACGGACGTATACCACGCACAAAATGTCGATTATGAGGAAGAATCATCTCCGTCATCGGAGGTAGGAAGTGAACCCTCCGGTTTTATGGGAAAAATCCTCCTGAAATCCAGCCACATATCCAATAATCCCATTATTACCACCAGTACTGCCACAACCTGAACGACCACCAGCGTGAAATAAATCAGAAACTTGACAAAGGAAGGCATCTTCCGCCGTTCGAGATAGAAGTTGACAATACACAAGCCCTGAAAGAAATACACCGTCAAGGAGGCAACCAAGACATTCAGGGCGACAATCCGGAAAGTTCCACTAAGAAAGAAGATTGCAAACCCAGGAAAAATAACCAACCAGATAAAATGATCAGGTGTACGCCATCGGTTCAAATCAAAACCCTCGAGGATCTTCCTTCCCGGTACCAACTGGATTCGGTCGAGGAGATAGAAATTGACGAACAAAATCAGCCAGCTTCCGATCACCACCAGAACCGGAACAAGAACGATCAAGAGAGAAAGCATCTTTTGAAACATGCCCTCCATCTCCCTCGTTTCGCCGACAGACATGCCAGGGTAATTCTCGAGCACCATGTGTATGTTTTCTTGGATAGGTTTTTTTAAAGTCTCGAACACCCCTTGATGAAGAGAATGAGCTCGAAAGGCAAGGAGGGAAAAGAAACCTATCATCACAACCAATGAAGAGACAAGCATCACATATCCAAACGTGGCCCGCTTCTCCAAGAGATAGACAGCAACGAGGCCCAAAAGCACAAACTGCACAAAGAAATAGAGGGCGATGACTGGTTTAATGGCAATCCCCACAATGAAAACCGCCCCTAGGGAAGCAAGGCCTCCCATTCTCCATCCTTCTCTCAAGAGCAAGGCAAGGAGGGGAAGAGGTGCCAAGATCCCCAGAAAAGAACCTATTAACGGAACAAAAAGGGAAGAAAAAAAGAAAAGGGCAGAGGTCATCGCCCCTGCCACCGTCCACACGAGGGTTTTTCCATTTGGATGGCTATCTGATCTTTTCATCCCCTAATTTATACATGCCCCTCTGTTCGGAATTTTCCTCGTCACGAGGAAACGAGAAAGCACTTTTTTAGCGAACAACCGTCGTATAAGGAAGCAAGGCGATATTTCGCGCCCGTTTAATCGCCACCGTTATCTGCCTTTGATGCCGTGCGCAATTTCCAGATATCCTTCGTGGGATTATTTTACCACGCTCGGTAATAAAATGGTGTAAAAGCTTTGGGTCTTTGTAATCGATTTTTAAATTGGGATCCGCACAAAACCGGCACACCTTCCGCCGCCCATACGGTCTTCTTCCCCGGCGATTATATGCACTCATTCCTCTACCTCCTCCGTGTTTTTCTCGTCCATCGCCCCTTCTTCTTTCACCGCGCTATTCGCAACCTCTTCAGGTTCGGAAGAAACCTCGCTCTTCTTCTCTTTCGCCAGTTGGGCTTGCTTATGTTTTTCCAACTCCCTCTCATCCAGTTTCACGATGATGTGGCGTAATATGGGCTCCAACATCTTAAAATGACGGTCAAGCTCCTGAATACAAGGATAGTCTGCCAAAAAGACAGCATAGACGTAATATCCTTTCTGGAATTTTCGGATACGATAAGCGAGTTTCGTGAGACCCCATTCGTCCAAACGAATGAGTTCTCCCTTATTCTGTTCGAGAACCTGAAGAATTCTCTGGATCCAGTTCTGGGTCTCTTCCTCTGTCAGATCCGGTTTTAAGATGAATACGGTTTCGTAAAGCCTCATTTTCCCCTCCTTTTGGATTTTACAGCCCACCCCTCACAGGGATTGAGCAAGGAAGCACTGCCTTTAGCTATCCTTCCGTTTTAGGCGGTTGAGCCTCTTCAGGGGTCGCCAATCTAGCAACCTGTCCCTTCGCCAATTTGACCCGTACCTTGTCAGCGATTTCCAATGTCACGATGGGGCCGTTAATGGCATAAATACGACCATAAATCCCGCCTGTCGTCAGGACATAATCTCCCTTTTTAAGATTCGCGAGTGTCTCTTTATGTTTCTTTGCTTGTTTCTGTTGGGGGCGAATCAAAAGAAAATAAAAGATAACAAACATGAGAATCAAAGGAACAAGCGCACCCATTCCCCCCATTCCACCGGCTCCTGCCGCGCCCCCTCCTTTTCCCGCCATCGCAAACGCAACTCCTATCACGTTTTTCCTCCTCCTTTTCCTGATATTTTCCTCATATCAGGTTTCCGTTTGGTTCCATTGCTCAATGAGCTTTTCCTTATACCCTACAAAATTGCCTTCGTCAATAGCACGACGGGCATTTCTGGTCAAGCTCAGGTAAAAATGGAGATTGTGGATGGTATTCAGGATAGCCGACAGGATTTCCTTGCTCATGAAAAGGTGTCGAAGATACGCCCGGGTAAAATTCCGGCAGGTGTAGCAATCACATTCGGGGTCCAGGGGTTCCGTGTCCATGGCATAACGGGCGTTCTTGATAATTACCGGGCCGCGGGAGGTAAACAGCATTCCGTTCCTCGCGTTCCTCGTGGGCATGACGCAGTCGAACATGTCCACCCCTCGCTCGATTCCCTCCAGGATATCCTCGGGTTTTCCCACCCCCATCATATACCTGGGCTTATCCTCCGGAAGCTCGGGAACCGTCGCTTCCACCATCTCCCACATCAGCCCTTTCGGCTCACCCACGCTCAACCCCCCGATGGCAAAACCGTCAAAGGGATACTGGGTCAACTCCCGGGCGTGCTGACGGCGCAAATCACCATACATCCCCCCCTGAACGATCCCGAAGAGGGATAAATCCTCCCGGGTCTTCGCCTTCAGCGAGGCCTTTGCCCACTTCGTCGTCAGCTCCATGGAGGCCTGAACATATCCCTTCGTGGAGGGAAAGGCCACGCATTCGTCGAGGCACATCATGATGTCAGATCCAAGGGTTTCCTGGATCTGCACCACCTTGGCGGGCGTCAGGAAATGGCGGGAACCGTCCAGGTGGGAGGCGAACCGGACACCCTCCTCGGTTATCTCTCTCAAGGCGTTCAGGCTGAAGACCTGAAACCCCCCGCTGTCCGTCAGGATGGGACGGTTCCAGTTCATAAAGCGGTGAAGCCCTCCAACTTTTTCGATCACCTCCATGCCGGGCCGAAGGTAGAGGTGATACGTGTTGGACAAGATAATCTCCGCGTTCAGCGATTCAAGAACATCCGGGGTGACGGCCTTGACCGTCCCCTGGGTTCCCACGGGCATGAAGACCGGGGTCTGAAAGGTCCCGTGAGCGGTCCTTACCTCGCCTCGCCTCGCTTGTCCATCGGTCTTAAGCAGTTTAAATATCTGTTTCACGCTGTCTCCTAAAGTATCAGCATGGCATCGCCATAACTGTAAAAGCGGTATCTCTCCCGTATAGCCGTTTCATAGGCCCTGAGAATGAGTTCACGGGAGGCGAAACTGCAAACCAGGACCAAAAGGGTTGACTTGGGGAGGTGAAAATTCGTAACCATCGCGTCCACGACCTTGAAGGTATAAGGCGGGTAGATGAAGAGCGTGGTCCATTGCCTCCCCGAACGGACCTGAGAATCTTCCCGGGCCGAGGATTCCAGGGCCCGCACGACGGTCGTTCCGACCGCGATCACCCTTCTTGCCTGCCGCTTCGCCTGGTTGATTCGCGCCGCGCTCTCCTCAGGGATTTCATAATACTCCGCATGCATCCGGTGCTCGGAAAGTTTCGAAACGCGCACGGGCAAGAAGGTTCCCGGTCCCACGTGAAGCGTGATCGTCGTCATCTCGATTCCGCGAGATTCAAGCTCTTCCACCAAATCCTGGGTAAAATGGAGTCCCGCCGTTGGGGCCGCCACGGCCCCGGAACGCCGGGCAAAGATCGTCTGGTATCGCCGGGCGTCTTCCGGTTCCGGTCCCGCGGGCCGCTCGATGTAAGGCGGGAGGGGAACTTCGCCCATTCCCTGGAGCCGCTCGTCCGTCAGGGGAACAGAAAAGCCGACCTCGACCTCTCCGCCTTCACCAATCGACACGATTTACCCTTGGACCTGGCCAGGGAAGTCGAGAAACAATCCCGGCCTCAAACGTGCCACGCGCCTGGCCATACAACGCCACATCCTCCCCTCTTCGTCGAGCTTCCGGATCAGGAGGAATTCCACCTTCCCCCCCGTCGGCTTCGTTCCCTCGATCCGGGCGGGGATGACCCGGGTATCGTTCACTACGAGAAGATCTCCTTGTCTCAGCAGTCGGGGAAGTTCA
>CAZOBB010000046.1:0-4028 GCA_964577975.1 uncultured Thermodesulfobacteriota bacterium
TTTTGAAGAAGGACTATGACGGTACCGCTATTCTTCACCTTGACGAGGTGACGGAGGAGCAAGTCGAACGGGCGAGACGCGGGACGAGAAAGTAGCGCCCTCAACTGTTTCCCGTTTTTCAAGGGGGATAGGTAATGAGAAGGAAGAAAAGAGAGCTTATGTTGATACTCGCCATGGCCGGTTTCTTCTTGTCGGGAATGTTATTCCCGGTTTCGGGAGGAAGGGGATTTGCGGCGGAGCCGCCCGGACATTGCGGGATGCATATCCACAAAGGAATGGAGTGTCCCGTTTGCGGGATGTACATTGAACGGTACAAGAAAACGGCTTTCCGGCTCCTTTTCAAGGATGGAAAGGAATACTATTATTGCGGGGTTGCCTGTGGCCTTCGGGACATCAACGACCATGGAGGGCTTGCGACGGTCAAAGAGGGGTGTGCCACCGACTGGATTCACCAGAAGCCGGTCGATTTCAGGAAGGCAACCTACGTGATCGGGAGTGATCTGATTCCGGACATGATCCCGAACATTCTCCCCTTTTCCAGCCGCCGGGAAGCCGAGCAGTTTGTTCAGAAGCACGGGGGTCGCATCGAATCTCTCCAGAGCTTGTTGGCCATCATCTCGCCGGTGGGGATGACGGTTCCCTTCCGGATTCCCCCGGCGGCAACGCCCCCCAAGAACGTTTTCGCCATGGCGTTGGGTTACAAGTCGATCAAGAAGGACAATCTGCTTTCCGGAAGTGATGATATCAGTTATGCCGAGGCTTTCAAGACCAAGCCGATGCGGCCGGACGAGGTGAAGGTGGACGTCACCTTCTTGAAACTGGTGTACGGATTGACGGACAACATAGCCTTGGCGGCTGTCGTTCCCCGGTTCGACAAGGAATTGACGATTCGGAAAAAGACAGGACAGAAGATCAAGAAATCGCAGAATGGCCTTGGAGATATTGCGCTGAGCATGCGGTGGCGGTTGTACCACGATACTTATTTCAACAAGCATTTCGGGATTTACCTCGGCGCGACGTTCCCAACAGGGGATTACGATAAAACCCTTCCGACCGCGCTCCAACTGGGCAAAGGGGCGGTTTCTCTGACGGGTGGAGCCGTGTGGAGCCAGCATCTCGGAAAGTTCTGGTTCCACACGAGCCTGCTTTACACCTACAATTTTGAAAACAGTGACGATTTCCAATTCGGTGACAGCCTGAAGGGAGGGGTGGCGCTTCACTTCACCCCGACGCCGGACAACATGCTTGGTCTCGAAATCGACGGCTCGGTCAGCAGCCGGAGCCAACTGAACGGGGATGATATTTACGACTCGGGAGGCAAGCACGTTTATGCCTCGTTGGTGACCCACAACCGGATTTTCCTGTTCTGGGGCGGAAACCTGAGCGTCCGCGGGATGTTTGGCCTTCCTTTGTACGAGGACGTCAACGGGATCCAACTGGGGGAAAAGTATCACTGGATGGTAGGGTTGACGTGGAAGCGACGGTTCTGAGATCCGCTTCGGCCTCAAAGAGAGAGGTTTGACGTTTGAAGGATCTTAAAATTTACGGGGTGGTCCTGGCGGTTCTTCTTCTCCTTTTTGGAGGAGTGGTGCTCCACGGCTGGATGGGAAGCGGGGGCTCCATTCGTCAGCTCAGGGCCGCCCGTTCTTTTCTCCCGAGCGGGGATCCGGGGATGAATACCAGCGCACGGTATATCCGCCATCTCGCTTTGACATATCCTGGGTCCCCCTTTCCGGATTTCCCTGGCCAGCCCGATTACCTCCCGGCGGGGATGGCGTGGGCGCCTCATCGTTTTCCGGGCGTGCGCACGAGGATCGAGCCGCCACCTGCGGGGATCGGGAAAAAACCATGAGACGGGAGTTGCAACGGTTATGAGGCCCTTTTTCTATCTCGCCAGTTTCGCGATCCGGGGGCTGGTCCGCCGGAAAGTAAAAAATGTCTCGATCTTCGTCTTGTTTGGTTTGATTGTCTATCTTTTCTCAGGGATCGATATGATGATGAACGCCCTCCACACGCAGGCCCTGAAGGCCCTGGAGGTCCAGCCGGAGATCATCGTACAGAACCTGAAGGCGGGACGGCAGCTCCCCATACCCGTGGCTGATGCCCGGAAGATCCGGAAGATCATCGGAGTCAGCAAAGTCGTGCCCCGCGTTTGGGGCAATTATTTCGACCGGTATACCAATGCCAACTATACCGTTGTCGGGGTTTCAAAGGGTGAAATGGAGGCAGGCTCGGTCAAGGAGGCCCTTTCTCTTTCGAGATTGACTCATTGGCCTCTGAAGAGGCGAGAGGTACTTGTTGGTGAGGGGGTCTTGAAGGCGAGATACCTGAGCATCGGGGGTCGCCTCCAGTTGGAACGTCCCGACGGGAGCCCGATCAATTTCGTCGTCACGGGGACGTTTTGCTCGGATGTTTCGTTGTGGACCCACGATACCATTGTTATGACGAATGGAGATGCGCGGGACCTTTTCGACATGGATGCGACACAGGCTTGGGATCTGGCCGTGTACGTGCCGAACCCGATCGAGGTGGCCAAGGTGGGGGAAAAGATTGCCAATGTGTTGCCGGGTGCGAGGCTCGTGGCAAAACAGCAGCTCGTACGGACCTACGGGACCTCTTACGGCTTCCGGAGCGGCCTGATGATCACCGTGTCCCTGGCGTGTCTGCTGGCCTTTCTCATCCTGGCCTACGACCGGGCGGCCGGGCTGTCGCGGGAAGAGCAGATGGAAATCGCGATACTCAAGGCTCTTGGGTGGGAAACGAGGGATGTGATCCAGATGACCATGCTCCAGTCCCTGGTGTTGTCGCTGACGGGATTTTTGGTTGGGTTCCTGGCGGCCTACATCAGCGTGTTCGTTCTTGGGGCGCCGGTTCTCAGGATAGCCCTGACGGGCTGGTCGGTTTTGTATCCGCCCCATCCCGTTCCGCCGGTGCTGGATGTTTCGAAGGTTTTCGGGCTGATGTTCCTGACGGTCATTCCCTATATTTCCGTGGGGATCGTTCCCGTCTGGCGGTCCTGCACGATTGACCCGGAGGTGGTGTTCAGAAGATGATGGCCATACAACTGGAATCGGTGGAAAAGGTTTTCAATCCTGGTCGCCCCAACGAGTTTGCGGCGCTGAAGGGGGTTTCCCTGGAAATTCCCCGAGGGTCGGCCATCGTCATCGCGGGGCCCAGTGGCTCGGGGAAGACGACGTTGCTGTCCGTGGTCGGCCTGATGAGCCGACCCACGGCGGGCAGGGTCCGAATCCTCGGGAAGGAAACGACCTTGCTTTCCGAGCGTTTCCGGACACTCTTCCGGCGGCATCATATCGGGTTCCTGTTTCAGCAATTCAATCTGATCCCGGATCTCACCAGCCTGGAAAACCTGAGCCTGGTCCTGTACCCGGACGCCCCGCCGCTTTCGGAACTCCACGGGAAGGGGATGCGGCTCCTTGAAAGATTCGGCCTGGAGGGGAAGGCCCATGTCCGTGCCTCGATCCTCTCGGGGGGGGAGAAACAGCGTCTCGCCATGGCGCGGGCCCTGATGGCGGACCCGGAGATCCTGTTGATCGACGAGCCCACGGCGAACCTGGACACGAAGCTTTCGAGGGAAGTCGTTGAAATCTTCCGGCAGCTTCACGAGGAGGGCAAGACGCTGATCATCACCTCCCACGATCCCATCATCATGGAAAGCGACCTGGCCGAACAGGTTTGGCACATGCGGGATGGAAGGCTTGGAAGATGAGACGACACCGGGAAGCAGGAGGCCCGGTTAGGGGAACGCCATGATCTGGAATGCCTGGGTGCTTGCCTTGATGGTCGGGCAGGTGGGGATTCTCTGTGTCAACGCGGTGGCCTTCCTGAACGCCTTGAGGATCGTCCGCCGCTGGGACGTGCGGTCTTATGCCCCGGAACAGCTTGAGCTGGAGCGAAGGTCCGAGCTGATCGCCACCATCATCTCCTGGAGCTTGCTTTTCGAGATCCTTTCCCTCGTTGTGTTCGAGCTGACGGCTCGGACGTTGACTCCCTTTATCCCGGGGGCGATG
>CAZOBB010000047.1:0-43374 GCA_964577975.1 uncultured Thermodesulfobacteriota bacterium
GACGCAGGGGTTCGTGCTTTCGATCTGCCCCAGTGCCGGGGTCGGGTTGTCGGCGTTCATCCGGTCCAGGAAGATGATACCCGGCTCGCCCCCCGCCCAGGCCTGGTGGACGATCTGGTCGAAGACCTCGGAGGCCTGCAACTCGCGGACTTTCTCTCTCGAACGGGGGTTGACGAGGGCGTAGGGCCGATCCTCCATGACCGCCCGCATGAAGGCCTCGGTCATGCCCACGGATAGGTTGAAGTTGTGGAGCTCCCCCCGGACGCCCTTGACCGTGATGAATTCCATGATGTCGGGGTGATCCACGTTGAGGATGGCCATGTTGGCCCCGCGCCGGGTGCCGCCCTGCTTGATGGTCTCCGTGGCCGCGTCGTAGACCTTCATGAAGGAGATGGGGCCGCTGGAGATGCCCTTGGTGGAGAGGACCACGTCGTTCTTCGGGCGGATGCGGGAGAAAGAAAACCCCGTGCCGCCGCCGCTCTTGTGAATAAGGGCCGCGTGTTTCAGGGTGGTAAAGATACTCTCCATGGAGTCTTCGATGGGAAGCACGAAACAGGCGGAGAGCTGTCCCAGCTCCCGGCCGGCGTTCATCAGGGTGGGCGAATTGGGCAAGAAATCGAACGAGGCCATAAGATGATAAAAATCTCGTGCCAGAGACTCTATATCAGCAGCCGTATCATAGGTGAGATCGGCCTGAGCTATAAACCAAGCCACACGCCAGAACATTTCAGAAGGCGTCTCTATTGGATTTCCTTCCGAATCCTTGATGAGATAACGACGTTTCAGAACGATGAGGGCATTTTCATGAACCTTTGGTGTCTCCAATCCTTTGGGCATGCGTTTCGTTTCCGATTTCATTCCACTTTCACCCCTATATATAGTATTTTTTCACCATGAAACACAACATATTGTGGTCTTCATGTCAATAGGGGGTCAGATCAACCATTCCTTCTCCGCTGCCCTCTCAAAATTGACGCCCCTCCCCTCATCTGCTAGACTTCTCCCATGGATTCGATCTTCTCCAACATCCTAGCGGCCCTCCGGAAAGGAGATGTGGGATGCCTTTGTACCATCGTACAACGAAAGGGATCCGTCCCCAGAAAGGAAGGGGCCCATCTCTTTTTGAGCAGAAAAGGAAAGGTGTACGGAACGATCGGTGGAGGAGGGTTGGAAGCCGAGGTTTTGAAGCGAGGGAGCAAATTGATCGGAACTAACAGGGGATCTCTTCAATCGTTCACCCTCGTGGAAGGGGACGAGCCGTCCGATATGGTATGCGGTGGGAACGTCTCCGTCTTGTTAGAACCAATCTCCCCAACCGATGAAAAAATCATAGGACGTATCGTCACCTCTCTCGAAGATCAAAGGGCCGTCTGTTTTCTACGACTATTGAAAAAAAAGGAACACGATGAAGTCGTCGCTGGTCCCAAAGGGGTGGGATTCCAAGATGGCACCTGTTTTTTCCTCGAAACACTTCCCCCCTCTCTCGACAGGGGTCTGCGGGCATGGAGTCACGTCATCCTTCACGAAGACTCTGCCTCAATCCGTATCCTGACGGAAGAAACACTTCCATCCCTCTCTTCCACCGCGTGGGATACCGCTATTTTGGAGGCCCTCCACGTCCTCCCCCGTCTTGTCATCTTCGGCGGTGGTCACCTTTCCAAGGCCCTTTGTTCCATTGCCACCCTCTGCGGTTTTCAGGTGGATGTCATCGACGACCGGGAAGAGTTTGCCAATCCCCAACGCTTTCCAGAGGCACGACGTGCCTTTCACCTCCCCGGCTATCAAAAAATCACAGAGGTTGTTTCTTTCGATTCCCACACGTTCGTTGTTATCGCCACTCGGGGGCACCGCTTCGATGAAACGGTTCTTTCCCAAATCATCCACCTTTCCCTTCCCTATATCGGAATGGTGGGAAGCCGACAAAAAAACGCCATCGTCTTCGATCGGCTCAAGGAAAGAGGAATTCCCGCTTCGGCCCTTCAACGCGTGCATGCCCCCATTGGACTTCCCATTCGTTCCGAAACCCCGGAGGAGATAGCTGTCAGTATCCTCGCCGAGATCATACAGGTTCGCCGGCGGGCGCCAAAAGAGGCGAAGGAGGATTTATGAAGGGGATTTTTCGTCGCGTGTATCACATCGACCTCTCTTCCCAACAGGTTCAAACCCATAGCGTTCCAGAAAGAGTGTACACCGGCTTACTGGGGGGAAAAGGGCTTGGAACCTATCTCTTGCTCAAGCACACAAGTTCTTCACCAAAAGACCCTTTTGACCCTCAAAATCCTGTCATCTTTGCCATCGGACCCGTAACGGGACTACCAATTCACGGCAGCAGCCGCTACGGCGTTTATACACGATCTCCCCAAACGGGAATCTATTCCGAATCCTACTCGGGAGGGGGTGTTGCCCTCACCATGGCTTCTTGCGGAGTAGACGCACTCGTCCTAACAGGCAAAGCGTCCCAGCCCCTCTTTCTCGAAATCACGGATCAAGGCGTCACCTTTCACCGAGCCACCGCGTTGTGGGGGATGGATATTTACCACGCTGAAGAGAAAATGAAACAAAAGGTGGGAGATCCAAAGGCGGGAGTGGTCGTGATCGGCCCCGCGGGGGAGAACAGGATCCGTTTCTCCACGATTGCCAGCGGGAAATGGCGTTCCGCCGGACGCACGGGAGTGGGAGCCGTTTTGGGATCCAAACTGGTCAAGGGACTCCTCTTTCATGGCCGGGCAAAGAAAACGGCGGCGGACCCGAATCTCCTCAAAAACGTCTGGAAACGTATGCTCCGAAAGGCCAAAGGAAACCCCCTCGTGAAGGCGTATCAAACGATGGGAACTCCCATGCTCGTGGGCGTTATGAACACCCTAGGGGGATTCCCAACCAAATACTGGTCCCAGGGCACGCTACCCGGATGGGAAAACATCAGCGCGGAAGGAATCCAGCAGTTCTGTACCACCCGGCCTCATGCATGTCCCTATTGTTTCATGGCCTGCGGGAAGTTGACAACGGTGAAAGAAGGCCCCCATAAAGGCCTCACCATCCTCGGTCCCGAGTATGAAACAATTTACGCCTTCGGTGGGCTTTGCATGATCAATGATATTGGGGAAATCATCTACCTAAACGATCTGTGTGACCGCCTCGGTATCGATACCGTCACGGCCGGAAATCTGGCAGCCTTCACCATTGAAGCCTCGCAACGGAAGGCTATAGCCGAAACATACGATTACGGCAATGCCCGTCACGTCGCGGAAATCATAGAAAAAATTGCACGCAAAGAGGGTATCGGTGCCCTTCTTGCCCAAGGAATTCGCGAAGTTAGCAAGGCATGGGGGCTTCAGGACATCGCGGTCCACGTGAAGGGTCTAGAACCGGCAGGGTATGAACCGCGTGTTCTCAAAGGAATGGGACTGGCGTACGCAACCTCTGATCGGGGGGCGTGTCACATGCGTTCATCGTTCTATCAAGCCGAAATCACCGGTAAGATCGCACCGGAAGAGACAGAAGGAAAGGCGGAGCTTTTCGTTCAGTACGAGGATTTTTTAACCCTTTTCGACACTCTTATTCTCTGCCGTTTTTACAAAGATTTGATGGACTGGGATGACGTTTCGGACATCATTCATGCCGTCACGGGGAAGGATCATAGCCGGCATGCCCTCCAAAAGATAGCCGCTACCGTTACCAACGCCACACGTCATTTCAATATTCGCTGCGGGGTCACCAAGGCCTCCGACAAACTTCCGAAACGCTTCTTCCGAGAAAAACTCAAAGGCGGAACCCAGGGAATCACCCCACAAGAAATGGATACGATGTTAACAGACTACTATCGCCTTCGAGGTTGGAACGACGAGGGAATTCCGCCTCCCCTCGACGACATTTTCTAGGAAATCCTCCTCTTCCCTTGAATCATCCCCGCCACGAGCATGAGGGCGCAAAAGCCCATCCCATACACCCCCGCGTTGTCATGGTGTATCAGCTTTCCCCAAAGGGCAATAATCCCCCCTATCGCAATCGCTCCTCCTACCCAACGTGGGGAGATTCGTAAACGGGCAGGCGTAAATGCGAGAAGAGCGGGCAATACAAGGCCGGAGGTAAAAACCGTATAACCCAGGAGGAGAGATTTGATAATCCCTCGCATGTAAAGGGCTATACCGAGGGACATCAGGCCAATCACCAGCACAAAAAGGCGCGAAATCTTAAGAAACTCACGGTCAGAACCCGCCTTCTGTCGCAAAACCCCCCCTAGAATATCCGAAGAAAGGATCACACCCGCCGTAAGAAGACAGGTATCCGCCGAGGATATAACCGCCGCCAACAAGGCGGCAACGACCAATGGCGAAAACAGCCCCGGAAGCACCTGAAGGACCATGTGGGGAAAAACTTGTTCTGGGGCGATTTTCGGATAAAGCACTCTCCCCAAGATCCCAACCCACGTAATGGCAAAGGCGGCAAACACGAGGACGCCTGCGGAAAGCCAAGCCGCCCTTTGCGCTGTAACTTCCGTCTCAGAACTCAAAAAACGGGAAAAGATGTCGGGACCAACCAAATAGGCCGTGCCTACAAACATCATCAACTTACCCACATAAGACCAGGAAGTCTGCACATTCGTAGGAAAATCAAGAAAACCTTCGGGAACCTTCAGGACAACCCCACTCATCCCTCCTGCCGCCCGCGTCCCAATCATAACCGTCAAAACGACACCCACGAGGATTAAAATCGCTTGAAACGAGTCGGTTTTGAGGATGGAATACTGACCTCCCAGAATGGTATAGGAAACCATGACGCTTCCCGATAAAAGGATAAGCCCGTTCAAGTTGACGTGAGGGTATAGGGTCGAAAGGATCTTGCCCGCCGCCAAGATTTGGCCGGCAATGATTCCCAGCCATGATACGAGAATAATAAGCGACGCCACTTCCCGAACCCCTTTCCCATACCGATTCCCCAAGATTTCCGGAAGGGTATACGCCCGTGTCATTCGAACCTTCTTGGCGATAAAGGCCCCACTCAATACCAGCCCCACACATCCGACCAAGAGCCACCATGCACCGGGCAATCCTTTCACATATCCCAATCCCGCCATGCCAATGGTGCTGGATCCGCCTAAGATAGTAGCTACAAGCGATCCCGCAACGAGAAACATTCCCCCGCTTCGGTTCGCGACAAAGAATCCCTCACTTCCTTTGGCTTTTCTCGAAGAAAAAACGCCAATACCGATCAAAGCCAACAAATATCCGCCGATGACAAGTCCTCGCACTTTTCCTCTCCTAATTGAACTAGGCTCTATCTAACAAACGATTTTTCTAATGTCAACTTTATGAAAGAAGAGGTTTATTATCTGGAAACAACAAAATTATGAGTATCAGCAACCCACGGATTCGCTAGTTAAATATCGTTCTGCTTCCCTCTTAACCCGTTCAAATACTTCTCGTAAAGGAAGGCGGTGTTCTCTTGCAAGACGGGCGCACGATTCGTACTCAGGAGCAACCTTCTTCCGACCATTGCTCAGCTCCGCAACTTTGATCTCCACCTCTCCAAGCGATGTCTGGCATCTTTTACGCTCACGCCTTAAAACTTTCCGGAAAACGGGGAGAATTCGAACACCGAGGGTCCCCGTCTCACAAAGAAGGACTTCGGCAAGGTGATCCTGCCTTTCAAGCGATGAGACAACCGTGACTCGAGTTCCCAGCCTTCCCTTTTTCATCATGATCGGATGAGTGCTCACGTCGAGTGCCCCTTCGGAAAAAAGCCTCCCACATACATGGGCAATAACCTCCGGAGATTCGTCATCTATATCCGTTTCGAGCAGGGATACCTGATCGCCCTCTGCGGAAGAAACCGTCTCCCCCATGACCGCTCGCAACACATTTGGCCGCTCCTGAATTTCTCGGTCACCCGCCCCATATCCCACCTCCAATACTCGAAAAGGGGGGACAAGGGTATCCATTCGGCACCACGTCTTCAGTAAAGCCGCCCCTGTTGGTGTAACAAATTCCTCTTCATAAGGAAGGGGAATCATGGGAAATCCCTTCAACAACTCTAATGTGGCCGGTGCTGGATTGGGAAATATTCCGTGTTCACAGTTGATCGTTCCCTTTCCCATAGGGATAGAGGAAAAATATACCTTTCCTATCCCTAAAAACCTTCGTCCTACCGTGGCGCTCACAATATCGCAAATCGTGTCGAGGCTTCCAAGTTCATGAAAGTGGACTCTCTCTTTATCGATACCATGAATCTTCGCCTCCGCCACCGCCAGGTTTTCGAAGACCCTCAGCACCTCTTCCTTCACATCATCTTCAAGGACCGATCCTTGAATAAGGAAACGAATATCCTTGTAAGTCCGAACCGTTCTTCCTTCATCGTTAAAAAGAAAAGATACCTTTTTAGCGCTTATTCCCTGTTTCACAACATCATCCACACGAACACGAACGGGGGGGACAGAAAGCTTTCTCAATGCTTCCTCCAAGATAACGGGGGGACACCCCATATCGACAAAGGCCCCCACCACCATATCGCCGCTTATTCCAGAAAAACAATCAAGGTAGAGGATCTTCATAGGCTTCCAACCGCCGGTTCATGAGACTCGCAGCATAACCCGCCCCAAATCCATTATCAATATTAACAACCGTCACACCTGCGGCACAAGAACTCAGCATCCCTAGAAGAGCGGCCATTCCTCTCAACCCCGCCCCATACCCCACACTCGTCGGAACAGCAATCACGGGCCGCGAAACTATTCCTCCAACCACACTAGGAAGGGCCCCCTCCATTCCCGCCACCACAATCAGGACATTTGCAGACATGATCACGTCCAATTTGGAAAAAAGGCGATGAAGCCCAGATACTCCCACATCTAAAAGAAGTTCTACCTCATTCCCCATAATTTCTGCGGTAGTCACTGCCTCCCTGGCTACGGGAATATCTGATGTTCCAGCACAAATCACCAATATTTTTCCTGTTCCCAATATCTCTACAGGTTTGTTCATAACCACTAATGTTCTCCCCACCGGATCATATTGCGCATGGGGAAAATAGTCTTTTATTATTCTATATTTTCTCTCATTCAAACGCGTTACGAGGATATTGTCTCCCGATTCTTTGATGCGCTCCATAATGGCAATAATTTGAGTGGCATTCTTCGATTCGCCATAGACAACCTCCGGAAAACCGCATCGGAGCATCCGATGGTGGTCCACCATCGCCTCCTCTATCTCTTCGAATGGAAGAAGACGGAGATGTTCCACAGCATCCTCCAGCGAGATTTTCCCTGCCTTAAATTGCAAAAAAAGCTCTCTGATCCTATCTGGTGTCATAAATACAAGATATGTTTCCTTTTACCTTCATCCCTAGAGAATCAAAAATCTACACATCGAACGTTACTCGAGCTCTCCATTTCCCCTTTTCTAGCTGCCGGAACTCAAGGTCGTGGTAGGTGACGCCTTTGACCTCTTGATTAATCACATCTTCTTTCGATGCAACCGTTTCTCCCCATATCTCCCCTTCCAGACGCGAAGAACTCAAAAAACGAATCTCCATATGATGAGGAACGAAATCCTCCGTATAAAAAGCATAAAGTATTTCCCTTCCCAACGCAACCAGCACGGTGGCCAAATCACTCGCTTCCACCGTAATGTCTCTCTTCTCCACAGGCCGCACCTTTGCTTCAGAAAGCAATGTTGTAAGCACCGTTACAAATTCATGGAAAACATCCTCTTTTTTCTCACAAACAATCTCCACCGCCGCATCGGCTGTATGATCCAACCAGCGTATCATGTTTCCTCGTCAGACAGCTCCTGGGGCACGAGGATTCGATTACAGTTGGGACACGTATATACCTCCTCCGCCTTCTGGATCTGATTGAATAGCTGGGGAGGTATATTCATGTGGCAACCCTGGCAAATCTCTTTGATGGCATATGCCACGGCGACACCTCCCCGTTTTTCCAGGAGCATCTTGTACTGCTTCAGAAGCGGCTGAGAAATCTCCTTTTCCAGGCTGTCGCGTTGTTCTTTCAAGGCCGTCAATTCATCAGGCAAATGTTTAAGCTTTTCTTCCAGCTCGGCTTTTCGTTTCTCAAGCTTTTCCTTTTCCTCCAAATAGACCTTCTCCTTTTCTTTCAATGCCTCTTGTAGCCTGTCAACCTCATCGAGCTTTTCTATGATCTCAAGCTCATACTGATCCATCTTCTCCTTGAGATGGTCTATCTCCGCCAAAAACGCTTGATACTCCTTGTTTGTCTTAACCTCATGGAGCCGCCCTTGAATTTTGTTGATTTGATCGCCAGCCGCCTCTAAATCCCTCTCTCTTTGGCGCCGCTCTTTTTCCAACGTCTCAATTTTCTGAATCTCTCCCTGAAACTCCTCAACCAACCGGGAAATTTTCCTTTCGATTTCTTCTATCTCTGCGGGATAGGTCATCTCTTGCCGATCATGCAAACGGATTCTGGATTCTAACGCCTGGAGCTTTATAAGTTTTTCCAACTGTGTTTTCAAAAGATCTCTCCTTTGTGATAGAATGTGAATGGGTCTTTTTCTACCGTACTTTCAAAAATCATAGGGGAACTTATTCCCTTCTCATTCAGCCACCGCACCATCAATGGGCCAAAGATCTTTTCCAACGCATAATGCCCTACGTCCACAACCGTTACTCCCAGGGATACGGCTTCTTGGGCCTCATGATATTTCACGTCACCTGTCACATAGACATCCGCGCGATGAACCACCTTTTCTATTAGCGAGGCTCCGCTTCCGGTACAAACGGCAACATTTTTTACCGTAGATCTCGGCATTCCCACCACACGAAACCTTTCTGTTTTAAATGCCTCACAGAGACGTTCAAGGAATTCTTCCCAAGGCAAAGGAGGAGAATAGCTTCCCACCCGGCCAAATCCTTCAACCGCTTCAAAACGCGCAAGAGGATAAGCATCGTAAGCGGGCACCTCGTAGGGATGAGCTTGCTTCATGGCCTTGATCCCTTGCTCAATCGTCTTCGAGGAGAAAAGAACCTCCACCCTCACCTCCGGTACGCGATTAAGCCTTCCCCTTTCCCCGATAAAAGGGTGTGTTTCTTCCCCCGCATAAAACGTCCCTTCCCCTTCCGTTGAAAATGAACATCCCTCGTAAACCCCTATTTTCCCTCCACCCGCCTCAAACAGAGCCTGCACCACCTTTTCTTTATGTGTTTGGGGGACAAACGTAACGAGTTTATACCCTCCCTGAACTTCGGTTGCAGGAAATAAGGGAGCTACCGCACCCAATCCCATTCTCTCAGCAGCATAATCATTCATGCCTCCCTTCGCTTTGTCCATGTTGGTATGTATACTGTAAACACTCACCCCTTCTGTAAGGCAGCGATGGATAATTTTGCCAACGATGGAGTTAATATCGATCGACCGAAGTGATTTAAAAAGCAAGGGATGATGGGATAGGATCAAGTTCGCATCCTTACGTATGGCCTCTTCGACCGTTTCAGGAGTAACATCAAGACATAAATAGATCCCCCTTAACTCTTTCAAGGGATCTCCCACCTGAAGTCCCGAAGCATCCCAACTCTCCGCGAGCTCCAAGGGCGCCCATGCTTCCAAGAGGTCAAGCAGTTCACCAATCCTCAATCTTACCTCCAAAGAAAAAGCCGAGATTCTACCCGGCTTCTTGCTTTTCGGTTCTTTCGCATGCGAACCGCCTCTAACCCTCCAATAGCTTCTTCTTTTCCTTTCAACACTCCGATACCACTTTTCATTTTATTGGTGGGCCCACCAGGGATCGAACCTGGGACCTACCGGTTATGAGCCGGTGGCTCTACCAATTGAGCTATGGGCCCTTTCCTTTTTTCCCTAATGGCATTTTTTTATCCCTTCGTCAAGCTTTTTATCCCTCAAGAAAACTCTTCAATCGAATCACTCGGCTCGGATGACGGAGTTTGCGAAGGGCCTTTGCCTCGATCTGCCGAATTCTCTCACGGGTGACTTGAAAGCTTTGACCCACTTCTTCCAGGGTATGATCATATTTCTCCCCTATCCCAAACCGCATTCGAAGAACTTTCTCCTCACGAGGGGTCAATGTGGCCAACACCTTCCGTGTCTGTTCGGAGAGGTTAGAGTTGATAAGAGATTCCATGGGAGACTCGATCTTTTTATCCTCTATGAAATCACCAAGATGACTGTCTTCCTCCTCTCCCACGGGAGTCTCGAGCGAAATGGGTTCCTTCGCAATCTTCAAAACGTTTCTTACCTTTTCCAATGGCATCTCCATCCGCTCTGCGATCTCCTCTGGCAGCGGCTCACGTCCCAGTTCTTGGACCAGCGCCCTCGATACCCTTACAATCTTGTTTATTGTTTCTATCATATGAACGGGGATACGGATCGTTCTCGCTTGGTCCGCGATGGCGCGCGTGATGGCCTGTCGTATCCACCAGGTGGCATACGTACTAAATTTATATCCACGTTGATATTCAAATTTTTCAACGGCCTTCATTAAACCGATATTCCCCTCCTGAATCAAATCAAGAAATTGGAGCCCCCGATTCGTATACTTTTTGGCAATACTAACGACCAGCCTAAGATTGGCCCGAATAAGGGTGTCTTTTCCCTCGTTCGCCTGTTTCTCTCCCTGACGAATGGTTTCAATCACTTCCTTGAGTTGACTGGAACGGCATCCCGTTTCCCTCTCTATCTCCTGCACCCTTCTAAGGATACTCAAGGCCTCTCGCTTAATCGGCTCAAATTCTTCAAACGTCAACTTTTTACGAGCCAAAAAGGCCTCCAGTTTTTCAGGATCACTATCGAAACGATAAAAATCTCGAATCATCTTCTGGGGAGACATGATCAACCTGGCTTCGTAATCCATCAAACTCTTCTCTTCTTTCACCAATTGGCGATAATACTCTTGAAGCCGTTTCACAATCCTCTGTACAACCCCATATTTGAGATCCATACGCTCAATGATTCGATACATCGAGTTCTTCTTCCGGCGGATTTTCGTGCGAATAGGCTTGACAGGCAACCCCTTTTTCAGAATTTCATGCTCTTCCACATAAAGCATCTCCATGTCCCGGTCGTACTTGCGGAGTTGGTTCACGTATTTCAGCATTTTTTGGCGGACTTTATCTTTCACGACCGGATCAGCTTCATCCTCTTCGATCAGATTTGTCACTTCCCGGATGTCCAGCACCTGTTTTTCCAGTTTCTCACCCATCATCAAAGCCTCACGGACAGCGACATAGGTGGAAAGTGCTGTCTTCCTAACCAAGTTTTTTCCTTCTTCAATCTGTTTCGCAACCGCTATCTCACCTTCTCGTGACAAAAGGGCCACCGCTCCCATTTCCCTCAAATAGAGGCGGACAGGATCCGTGCTGCGAAAATCGCTATCCAGAATCCTTTCCAGGTGTTCGTCTTGCGTCGTTTCCTTCTTCGGGATCTTGATCGTCTGCTGACTGTCTACCACCTCAATATCCATCTCCCCAAACATCATCAGCAATTCATCAATTTGTTCCGAGGAGTAGACATCCGAGGGAAGCAAATCATTCACCTCGTCAAACGTCAAAAATCCCTTCTCTTTCCCAATGGAAATCAGTTTTTTTACTTCATCTACCTTCTGTTTCTCCATCGACGCCCTCACCTCGCATGTTTGGTATTGAACATATCTTGATACCTTTTCGTCAGCGCTTTCCTCTTCTCTAAAAGCGCCTTTAACTCCTTAAAATCATTATCTTTTTCGCTTGCTCTAATCCTCGAATCCAGCTCTTCGATTCTAAGCTGGTAATTTCTTCGCATAAGGACCTTAAGTGCATCCCAAAATGCCTGCCGCGCCTGCGACCCTTCCAAAGGTTCTGCACTCACTGCCAAGCGTGAAATAAGGGCCTGTTGCTCCCCATCTAGCCGAAGCAACAACCTCTTTCCGTCAATATCACCATGACGGGCAACTTCGTCAAGAAGCACGCTTCCAATCCTCTTTAATGCAGCATCTTGAAACAACCCTAACGCGTCCCTTTCCGCCATTTCCTCTGCCAAATCCGGACACCGCCATAAAGCCGCCAACAGAACCTCTTCGGCCTCCTCCATTCGTTTGCCAGGCAAAGTCGGTTTCCCTGACGCAAGAAAACTCCCTCTCCTTCCATCGCCAGATTTGGATCGAAAAGGGTAGATTGCCTTTTTACCACTGTCTTCGGAATTTTTAAGTATACCATATAAAATATCTTTTTTCAACCCCAAAATATCAGATGCCTTCCTAATATAGAGATCTAGCATCACAGGGTCCTGAATCATCCTCAAGAGATTCAAACACCTCTTAATCCGCCTTTCCTGATCCTGAACGCCATCGCCCTCTTGAGAGGCCACCCGGAATCTAGTTATGAGGGCATCCTCCGAAGAGGCAATGATGCCCTTAAGTTCCTCACCTCCAGAAGAAACCAAATAGTCTCCAGGATCTTTATTCTCCGGCAACCGCGCTTCGTAAACCAAAATCCCTACCTGCAACAGCTTTTCTAGGGCCCGCGACGAAGCCTTTCGACCCGCCTCATCACCATCGAATACCAACACAACGGTATCGGCCCACCGCTTCAATCGTTTGGCATGAAAGTCTGTGAACGCCGTTCCCAGTGCAGCAATCCCATTAGGTATCCCCAGCTGGTATAAAGCAATAAGATCCAGGTATCCTTCCACCAATACTGCTTTCCGATCTTTGACAATCTCTCGTTTCGTCAGAGCTTCTCCGTAAAAGAGTTTCCCTTTTTGAAAAATCAAAGAATCAGGGGTGTTCAGATATTTAGGACGGGTATCGCCCAAGGCCCTTCCGCCAAATCCCACCGTCCTGCCTCTCTCATCCACGATGGGAAAAATAATCCGGTTCCTAAAAATCGGCAAAAACCTCCCATCCTTTCCTTTTTTCAAGATACCAATGGAGAACGCCTCTGTAACATCAATGCCTTGTTCCTCAAGGTAGGTGGACAAAGGATATATCCCTGGCGGAGCAAATCCAAGCTCAAATGTCTTAATCGTCTCCAAAGAAAGCCCTCGTCGTTTCAGATACGCCAACGCTGCTTTACCGGGGGGTGTTTCATGAAGCAAGCGCTGGTAATAGGCAGCGACAGCTCTATTGATAGCGTGAAACATTTCCCACTTTGAATTTCTGGCTTCCCCTCCTTGGGGGATTTCAATCCCCAACCGATCGGCAAGATCCTTAACGGCATCGGCAAAATCGAGACTCTCGATCTTCATCCAGAACGTGATAACATCTCCGCCGGCTCCACAACCAAAACAGTAAAACATCTGCTTTTCAGGGCTCACTGTAAAAGAGGGGGTTTTTTCAGAATGAAAGGGACACAGACCCACAAAATTTCTTCCTTGTCGTTTTAGGTTCACGTGCTCCGATACGACATCCACGATGTCCAATCGTTCTTTTATTGTTTCCACAACCTGCTGATAACGCATTCCTTCCCTCTCAATGAAGCCTTACCACCGTAACCCCATGGCCCCCTCTCCGTAAATCACCATCAGAAAAACTCTCGATTCCCTCATGTCTTTTCAAAAACTCACGGATGGCCTGCCGAAGTCTACCCGAACCCACCCCATGAATAATCGTAACCTCTTTCAAACGGTGCACGAGTGCCGTGTCTATAAATTTATCCACCTCAGGCAGTGCGTCTTGCACACGATATCCCACCACATTCAATTCCGTTGAAGCCGCCGTGGCTACATCAAGGCCGACGTACGAAAGGTCCCTACCCGTCTCCTTCCCATCAGACCTTTTCCATGGAGACAGCCTTTTCAAAGGTACCTGAAGTCTCATTCCTTTAACGACAACGTCGGCTGTTCCCTGATGGGAATGAACGGCCGTTACTTTTCCCGGCTTTCCTACGGTGGTAACAAACACTTCATCTCCCACCGCCGCTTGGTAACCCGGATTCACCTCAACGGAGGACTCTTCCTCTCCTATCCCGACGACCGCCTCCCTCACCAATCGGTTAAATCTCCCTTTCAACTCGGAATAGGAAGCATGAAACGAACGATCGCTCCGATCCGTGCCTTTCGCCTTTTCCATTAGGACTCGAAACTCTTCCTTCTGCCTTTTTATTTGGCGTTCCCACTTAAGCTGCATGTTTTTCAAAATCTCTCTCTTTTTTCCTTTAATCTCCTCCACGATCACATAAAACTGGTCTTTAAGGTTCTCAATCTCCCGCCGCACCGCTGCAACGGCCTCTTTTTCAGCCTCCATGTCTTGCCTGATCCTTTCTACCTTTGCCATCAACTCCGTCAAAAGTCGATCCTGATGATCCCGATACCTTTCCGCCGCTTCAAGCACTTCCCTGTCCAATCCTTGCCGTCTGGCCGTTTCAAAGGCATTGCTGTTCCCGGGCAACCCATAGCAAAGGGTAAAAAGTGGCACTTGTTCCGATGTGTCAAAAGATACCGATACGTTTATTGCCTTTTCATTCTTCGCCCCATACCCCTTCAGCAATTCAAAATGGGTAGTTACCATGATCGTGGCACCCCGCTTTTGGAGCACATCCAGCACACCAAGGGCAAGGGCAGCTCCTTCGGACATCCCCGTGCCCGCCCCTATTTCATCTATCAAAATAAGGGAATCGGGCGTGCTCTCCCTGACAATCTCTTTCAGATGCTGGATATGGGCCGTAAATGTACTCAAGGCATCTGAGATGCTCTGTTCGTCCCCCATTTCCGTAAACGTTTGCTCGAACAAAAAAAGTTCACTTCCAGGTCGTACGGGCAAAGGGAGACCCGATTTAGCCATGAGGACGGAGACACCAAGGGTTTTTAAAGCCACGGTTTTCCCCCCCGCATTGGCCCCTGAAAGGATCAAAATCTGCTTTCCTTTTGGCATCTTCAAATCAATGGGAACAACATTTTCCTCTTGCTGCACCAGCAACAGGGGATGTCTGGCCCCTATGAGGTTGAATCCCGGCTCATCCCTCAAGGAAACGGTCGTTGCCCGATATCTATCCATGAAAACAACACGCGCATGGATCTCATCCAACCTCGTTACAACCCTCCATCCCTTCCAAAGGAGGTCAAGGCCTTCTACCACTTTTTGGGTTAAATACCGACGAATAGCCTCTTTTTCCCGTTCAATCTCCTGAAGGACCATAGCCAAATTGTTATTGAGGGATACACACTCTAAAGGCTCTACGAAAACCGTAAGCCTACTTTGTGATTGATCATGGATAATTCCCTGGAGAAGATGCCGTGACCCTGCCTTAAGTGGAAGCACATATCGACCGTTCCGGATCGTATAATATCGATCGGCCAGACGATCTGCCAACCGGCGCGATCGTATTAAGCGTTCAAGACTTTTCTGGATATGTGATTTCTCCTGCTCCGCTTTCTTCCTTAGCTCCCGCAAGCGCGGAGAGGCTTTGTCTTGAATGTATCCCTTTGGATCTATGGCCGTCTCGATCTTATCCTTTAACGACTTAAGAAAAGGGATACCTTCCCACGCATCAACTACCGGCGCATAACACCGATGGCACCCCTCTTCCGCCTTCTGAAAATAGTTTCTGATCTCCTGAAGCTTGCCAATAAAGAGAGCAATATCAAGGAGTTCCTGCTCAAGCAAAATGACACCGGATACCCGAAGCCTCTCAAGGATGTTCTGAAGCTCCGGAATTCCCCCAAGAGGACACGGCCCGGCAAAGGAAACAATTTCTCTTAAGGAATCACATTGCTCATAAACTTTTTCTACCTCTTGTCTCGACAAAGAGGGGGTCAGTGAATTAAAGGCGCGCTTTCCCCCTGGGGTTCTCGCCAATCCCTCAAAAATAGAAAGAACTTGCTGGTACTCCAAATGAGAAAGTGTCCGCTCATTCATCTATGTATACGGACTCATCTCATGGATAGGGATAGATTGTCTGCACACTTACCCCACCCTAACACCCACACCTCTCGCCACTTACCAATTCTTTTTCGCTTCTAATCTTATTCAATGGACTCGACGCTAACGGAAATTTGTCCCAAAAGCACGATTGTACCGAAAAATCAAGGGCTATTCTCCGCAAGAATAGCCCTCACCTTTTGGTTCACCGCTTTCCCATCTGCCCGACCTGCAATTTTCGGCATCACGTTTTTCATCACCTTTCCCATATCCTTCACTCCCACCGCTCCTACTTCTTCAATCACAGACCGGATGATGGTTTCAACCTCTTCCTCTGAAAGTTGTGCAGGCAAGTAAGTCTCGCAAAACGAAACGAATGCCTCTTCCTTGGCGACAAGATCCTTCCGCTCTCCCTTTTGGAATTGCTCGATCGCATCTCTCGACTGTCGGACAAGCCCCTGTACCACCCGAACGACTTCCCCGTCATCAAGAGAACCCTTTTTCTCTATCTCCTTGTTTTTGATTGCGGAAAGGACCATCCGTAAAGCCGATACTTTCCCCTTTTCTCCCTTTTTCAGGGCTTCCTTGAGATCATGCCGGATTTTATCTAAAAGCGCCATTGTCAAAAATCCGCACTATCTTAATAATCTCTAAACTTCCGCATCCGCTTCAATGCACGCTTTCTTGCCGCCAATGCCTTTTTCTTCCTCTTCACACTTGGTTTCTCGTAATGTTCCCTTTTTCGAAGCTCCGAAAGAATCCCCATTTTTTCACATTGTTTGTTAAACCGTCTCAGGGCACTTTCGAAAGATTCTCCTTCACCTACTACAACTCCTGGCATGCATCTTCCGCCTCCTTCCTTATATATTTTTTACGAATCGTAACATTATAAACCAAATTCTTCTCTATGTCAACGAATTTTAATGAAACTTTTGTTCTCTTCCGGTTGCCCTGCTCATGTCCTGTTTTACTTCCACTCACTTTATAATTTCATGGACATCGGCCCCCACTTGTCTGTCAAATCGGAATTCCTGTAATCATGACTGCGCCCCTATTCCCTTCGCGCATCCCCATAACCCCTTATCTTCTACAATGCCTTGAAACAAAAACCATCGTCGGCTACTGGCGGCGGAATCGAATCCATATCCATAGAAGGATAGGGATAACTCCGAATCAGACGAAACAAACGACACGGGCTACCACCCAACACAGAGGCGGTGGCAACCTAAAACCACCGACGGCTTTTCAGTGATAAAGAGGCAAACAATGCTTTAGACCACCAATATACCATAGATTGATCTGTAAGGAGTTGGGTAAAATTCTCAGCAAACCGTCGAGGTAACACAAGCCTGGCGAAAGGGGTCTTAGGCAAATCGGCTATCGCATTTAGGGTCAAATCTTTGATCCATCCATTCGTCGAGTCAATCATTCCCTCGGTGAAAAGGGTTGAACATCTCAATGTCACAGGTGGATAGAAGGCACAAAGCAAACCGATTATAGCTCGATCACCTACCCCGGCACGCCTATGCGAACCGTCATTTCTATCGCCCTTTTCGGCCTTCCAACACCCCTCGTACATACACCCTTTGTATGTCGCTTCCATCCTTTGATTATGATATGTTAAGATTTGTGAAACCCACCGTCGTCATAAAGAAAGGTAAGGAGAAATCCCTCTTAAACCGCCATCCGTGGGTTTTGGCAGGGGCCGTCATAGAGACAAAGGGACAGCCAAGAAAGGGGGACATCGTCCGCGTTTCCGCTTCACAAGGAAACACGGTGGGATGGGGATTTTTCAACCCTGATTCCTCCATTCCTGTGCGTCTCTTTTCTTGGGGCAATTCACCCCCTGCACCAGCCTTCTGGAAAACCTTTCTGGAATCAGCTATTCAACGGCGCGTCTTTATGTGCAACGATGCTCACACCACCGCCTATCGACTGGTTTTCTCAGAATCAGATCGGCTGCCTGGCCTAATCGTAGACCGATATGGTGCCTACCTCGTGCTCCAGACCCTAAACCCAGGCATGGAGCGATTGAAACATGAAATCGCTTCTCATCTCCTTAAACGTCTGCCTGTCAAGGGCATTCTCGAAAAGAACGACAGCGATGTGCGAAGTCGCGAGGGACTCCCACTTCGTACCGAGGTGCTTTTGGGACAATTTCCCCTAGAGCCTTTCGAGATACTCGAAAACGGAAATCGCTTCCTTATCGATCCCGTTGGAGGGCAAAAAACCGGTTTTTACCTCGACCAACGCGACAATCGCCTTTTGGTAAGCCGATATGCAAAAAATCGCGTCCTTCTGGACGCCTTTTCATACACCGGCGCCTTTTCTGTCTATGCCGCACGGCAAGGAGCCGCAAGCCTAACGCGCGTTGACACCTCTCAAACGGCTTTGGACTGGGGACGGAAAAACCTTGATCTCAACAATCTTACGGATCTTCCAGATGAAACTATCCGAGGCAATGTTTTCCAAGTGCTTCGCAAATTCCGCGATGAACGGAGACGTTTCGATATGATCATCCTCGATCCCCCAAAGCTAGCCGCAACGAAAGCCCAAAGAGAAAAGGCCTTTCGCGGATACAAGGACATCAATTTGCTCGCGTTGAAACTCCTTGAACCGGGAGGCATCCTCGCCACGTTTTCCTGTTCCGGGGGTGTGGATATGACAACCTTTCAGCGCGTTCTTGCATGGGCGGCAAAAGACGCTCGGCGAACCGTTCAAATTCTTCATCGCCTCCATCAGGGACCAGATCATCCCGTGCTTTTATCTTTTCCCGAAGCCGCTTACCTCAAGGGCTTCCTCTGCCGGGTAGAATGATTCCCGAAACCCTTGACCGTTCGAGCTCATCTCGCCTTTTCGAAGAACCGAAAAAAGAGGTGAAATCGGCTTAAAAATTCGAGTTTCTTTTTAAAGAATTACCGCTTTCAAGCGGAAGTTTCAAATCATCTGATCCCCATCAAAAAAACCCTTCACGATCCCGAATCTTCCTTCTCCACTCCTTTCCCTTTAAGAAGAGAAGGAGATACTTCCGTGCTCCCCCCTTTGAGTCCCTTTTCTTCCCCTCCATGAAGATGCTTTTGAAACATCTCCCGTTCTCTCTTACATTGCTCATACCCATCATTCCACCCCCGACGATATTGGGGGTCGGAGTAGAACCGTTCAATATCCTTGAAATATCTGCTCTCTTTACTCCCCGCCACACCCTTTCCGCTGTGGCAACCATCATTGAAACCTTCCGCGTAAGACGACGAATATTGTTGATTCAAATCCCCCTCAGGAATATCCAGGCACCCATGCACCAAGATGATAACCCCCACCAAGCCTACTAAGAATAAAAACCGTTTCCTCATCATATCCCTTTTCTCGTCCCGCTTAAGTGGCATGGTCTATGTTTGACAAGATTGCTTTGGCCGATTGGGGTGTTAAGGTCCCTTTTCGCAAACCCACATCCACATTCAGGCGGACAAGGGCCTCATAGATCGGCAAGAGATCCGGAAGGGCCGTTCCTATCGCCTCCAGATGCCTTTCAATCACCTTGGCATCTCCACGCGCGATGGGACCCGTCAGGGCCTTAACGGGACCCAACATCCTGATATTCGCCAAGCTTCCTTCTATCAAAGGCATCAACGCCTCCAAACCTTTTTTCCGGTCAATCCCGATAGCTTCGTAAAACCGGAGACTCATATCGATAATGGAAACAAAGAAATTAGAAGCGATTACGGCGGCGGCATGATAGATAGGTTTGTCTCCCGTTTTGATCGTCATAATCCGCCCCCCCATGGCCAAAGCCAATTCTTGTGCCTCTTCAGTCGCTTCTTTCATTCCCTCGAGACAAAAATAGGCCCCATGAAGGCGTTGGATGGCCATATCCACGTCTGCAAAGCTTTGTAACGGATGCATCGAACCGATAAAACATCCCTTTGCCCTCGCTGCTTCAAGAACAGACGAAGGCAAGGAACCACTCACATGCAACACCACCTGTCCTTTCCGAAATCCTCCCCCTTTGGCAACGGCCGTACACACCTTTTGGATAGCATCATCATTCGTGGTGATAAAGACGACATCCGCCTTTCGCGTCAGCTCTTGGGGAACCACGTTTGTCTCCGGAACAGGGGTGAGCCGCTTTGCCGCTTTATCGGCGGACTCACGCGACCGGCTTGCGATCCCGACCAGCTGGTATCCCTTCTCGTGCAACAACACGGCCAAGGCGCTCCCCACCTTTCCCGCTCCCACGATAACGATCTTTTTCCTCACTTCTTTTCCTCCCCTTTCGAATGATCAACAAAAGGATAAATGGGTAACGTGATAATCTTTTTGAAGATGTTAAAGATATTTTTTCCATAAGACTCAAGGTTCACCGACGTTACTTTTGGATGGGTAACAAACCCTTTGATGCTGAAATAATACCCCAAAACCTTTTTATTTTCATCTGTGAAAACCCACCCCACGATGGGCACATTACTAATGATCTTGTCGATGACCTTGAAGGGATAGACACCCACCACCAGATCAAGCATCCCATTCCCCAGATTCAACGTTCCCTGACCTCCAATATAGAAGGGACGGCTTTCCAGATGGGCATCATCCGTTTTGGCCATCCCCCTTTGGACGCGGATTGTCCCCTTAATTTTCCGGTAGGCGAGACCCTCTTTCGTGATATCGGGAAACCCTTTCAAGATATCATAAATGTTGATCAAAGCAAAAATGTCACTCAAAACCCGCCAACGTTTGATCACCCCATCACGGTATTCCACATCTAGATACCCCGAAAGGTTTCTCTTCACATCACGAAACGACTTTCCAATCCCTTTTAGCTCTCCCTGAAAAGACAGCCATCCTGTAAACGGCGAATCTTTTCTGAGCACCCCTTTCAAGATCTTACCGAAATCGAGGCGCTTCGCAATTGGACGTACCTTGAGTAAAATATTCCCTTTATCCATTTCCGCCCAATCCACGTCTATGGCTCCATATCCCTCAGGAGTCAGGAAGTTAAGCCCTCGAATCCCTCCATGGGTTCCTTGGTGATCGAGTTTCATAAAAAAATCTTGAAGTTGATAATCGACTACCTTCATTCCCTTCGCTGAAACGGTCGTCTGAAGGTACTTTCCGCTCAAAAAATGTACAAATCTTACGAAGGGCCCCTCTTTTTTCTCCTCCGAACCGTCAACTTGTTTTTCCTTCCCTTCTCCTGGCCCAACCATCCATCTAAAATCATCCAGATCCAGAAAGTCAAAATTTGCCATAACCTTCCAAAACCACTGCCCTTCCCGGGATGCGGCGGTAAAAAGCAGCCGATTTCCAACGGATTTTCGGAAGTGAATATCGTGGGCATCAACTACGCGTTCTTTGTCCCCTACAATGACAGACACTCGTGAAATGAGGAGGGAATCGGTGGCTCGCGGGAGAGGAAGCTGGATCTTTGTAAGCTCCCCTTCTATTCGATACGAAACCTCCTTCCCCAGCTCGATAAATCCGTCGCATTGGATATCGCCTTCAGCAAGACGACATTGTCTGTCATTACATAGGAACGGAAAAAGAGGAAGTAGGGCACTGAATTCCTTGGTGTCCGTCTGACAATACAGTTTCCCTTTCAAAAGGGGTAAAAAAGCAAGGTTCCCCCACATCTTCACTACAAATTCTCCCACCCTCCCCCGAAGCCACGAGACCTTACAGGAATGCTCACCCGTTTGATCAAGATGGAAATCGAGGGATGCCTTCACCCCCTTGTCCTTCCGAAAAAAATTCTTGTAACCAACGGACACATCCGTAAGGCTAAGATGACCTTGGAGAAACAAACGAGGCCATTCACCCTTGACTTTCAACATAAAAGGCAACGAACCAAAAACACCCAGAGACTTCAAAACGGGCAGACGGCTGGACAGCCCTTTCCCCTCGACCTTCAGCTCTCCCCGAACGGCCCCATCCACCACGAAACGATCTGGAAATCCGTTGATAAAGGCATCCTCAAAAATCATACCTCCCAGCGGGGTCAGCAGGGAAGCTTTCGAGATCTTCACGCTTCGCGGTTGCAGATGTGCCGTAACCGACAGTGTGGCGGGCATGGAGGGAAGAAATCCCCTCGCCTCCATTAGCATTTTCAACCGAACATCCTCCAAAGCGGCGTCATAGGTCTTATAAGAAAATGGGAACAACGTCCCTTCAAATCGAATCTTTATCTTTCCCTCCAAATACTCCGGGAGAACCAAATACCGTCGGCGTAACTCTGATGCAATCTGAGAAAAGAAAGGGGAGGAAAAAACCTTTGAACGCAGATCGAGTCCAACAGCCAGGAACTCGCCCCTCCCTTTGATGTTCAAGGGCCTCGCACGGATATCCGAAATGGAAACATCCTCCATTCTGATACGGCTTTCCCCACCAACAAGGCAATGAAGTCTCGATATCCGGAGGGACGGGGAAAGATAGGTCATCTCGAAAGAGAGACGGCTCACTTCCACACCCTTTTCAGGCGCGACAACGGTTAAATTCGCCCCCTTTAACTCCAGACGATGGAGGCGCCATTTTTTCACGTTTCCCTTCCCATCCCGATCAACGAAAACTTCCCCTTTCACCGTTTCAAAGAGTCCTTGCTCCATCGCTTGACACCATATACGATATGCGGGCGGCATTCTTTCAAGCAACCGAGGAACGTTCTTGAAAAGGGTTGCGGGAATTCGATAGCCATCCACCACAAACCGGATAGGACGTCCGTCAGGAAGAGAAAAGGGGGAAACGTGAATCCTTGCGCCAAAATCCTTCTGCTCCACCGAAAGGAAAGCGGATTGGATGGAGGAAACCTTTGAAGACCTCCCCCCCACGATCTTTCCCTTCATCACAGAAAGGGTAGAAAGCGTTAAGGTCGTTTTCTTTTCGGAAACAAGTGGCTCCGTCTTGCCTCGGAAAAAACTCAACACCTCCTGGAGCGGAAAATCACGACACGTGAAGGCAACTTCGTAAGATGTCTCACTCCCCAGCCAGAATGTGCTCCTCACTACCAATGCCTCCCTTTTCGCTTTGGCAGAAGAGGAACGGAGGGTTAGGGATAATTCTCCCCTTTTTTCCTGCAGTTGATACGTCCCTTGAAAGGAAAATCCGCCAATAACCGCCCGAAGGAGTCTCGTCCCATTCTCCAGTCTTCTTTCAACTCTCAATGGGAATCCCTTGCCTTCGAGCTTCACGAAGGATGTAGGCTGAGTTTTCCCTTTCCCTGTATATCCTCCCTGAATTTGAAATCGCAGAGGAACGCGTCCGACAGAGACATGCCAGATACCGGCAGCCGCCAACAAATCCCGAACCTCCAAGATTCCCCTAAATCTCAGTCCTTTTTTGAGGCTTCCCTCCAGCTCAAAATCACCATCTGATTTTCCATCCCATCTCCATGAAAGAGAAGGATCCAAAAATCCCCTCAACTCCCCAAACGAGAGCCCCGAAATGCTCAACGTCGCTCGGAAAGGATTATCAGGACCTAGCCCTAGGCGGAAGTTAGAGTGAAAATGCGTCTTCGACCTCTTCTCACAAAGCCTAAAATTCCCTGCCAGCTCCCCCCGCATTATCCCTTTTTGGGCATCCGCTTTTCCCTTCTCCAAATAAACATGGACACACCGTTTCTCGCCTTTTCTCTCAAATGCAATTTCTGCGGAAATTCTTCTCAATGTCACGTGAGGGAAAAACACGGTGATTCTCTGTTTGCGTAAGAATTTTCTCTTATCCCCTCTGCCTCTCTTCCTCCTTTCGGTAGAAACGGGAACTACCGGAATGACCCCTCGCCATTCTCCCTTTTCGGTCCGAACCAGCCGCGTTTTTCCTTCTTCCACCGAAAGGTGCCGAAAAACGATCTCCTTTTTGGAAAGGAAAGGCCATATCTCAACCGTCGCCACGAATCTTTTACAGGTCAGCCAAGGTGATTCCCCCGCTTCTCCTAGAATTACTACGTCTTCTAGGACGACATGAAAACCGTGAAACCAGTCCATGGAAACCATTTTCACCTTGACCGGCCGTCCAAGCCGCTTCGATAATTGCTTGACCAAAAGCTCGCTGGCCAGACGCCCCCGCAAAAAATAGCCGATTCCTATATAAAAAACCAAGAACACGATGACGCTTCCATACGCCACCCTGAGAGCCCATCGCACCAACCAGTGAAAATTGTAACGTCTCATCCCGACACCACCCTAGCCAACGTCAGCACGTCAATCCTCGATGCTCCTCCCCTCTTCAACGCCCGAGAACACGCCTGAATCGTGGCACCCGTCGTAAAGACATCATCCACCAACAGCACTTTCTTGCCAATAAAAACCTCGCGCTTCGTCACGGAAAAGGCACCTTGAACGTTACGTTTCCTCTCCGACTTCGTCAATCCAACCTGAGGTAATGTCTTTCTCGATTTAATGAGATGGAAACGGTCCACGGGTATCTTACGCAACCGGGCGAGGAGGGTTGCAATCATCAATGCCTGATTGTATCCACGATTTTTCAAGGCCTGCGGATCCATCGGAACGGGAACGACAACATCGGCATCGACCTCCGGTAGAGAAACGATTTCTTCCAACAGGAAACGGATCACAGACACCGCTGCCAGATCCCCCCGGAATTTAAAGAGATGAATCAGATGCCGCACCTTCCCCTCATAAGGAAAAAGGCTCCACGCTCTTTCAAAAATCGGGGGATCACGAAGACACTCGCCGCAAAGATGGGAATCACTCCCGGCCAATAGGGGTTTTCCACACGAAGGACACCTCGGCCCTCCCAAGGGAAGAAACTCCGCCACGCACGTTTCACAAACGGGGTATCGCCCCCCTGCTCGTCCTTCCTTCCCACAAAAAAGACAAATTTGCGGCAGGAAAAAGTCTCCCACCGCCTTGAAAAAAGAAGTGACGGTCACATTTCCATCGAGCAATTTTAGGAGAGATCAATGACCAAGGAATCGATCTCTCCACATTTCACACAAACATCCGTCCAAACGCGATAAGTTTCTCCGCAATTCCGGCATTTATAGAGAGGCCGCATCCAATCTTTACCTTTCGTCACATCTTCACACACATCAAAAGCCTCATCTTTCTTCCCTTCCCTCGCGAGGTAGATAGCCTTTTGAATCTGCATGAAAGGATATTCCCAAACCTTATCCGGAAGTCTTGCTATCACCTTCCCCGCTTCCTCTATCTTATCTTGTCTCAAACAAAACCGGATATAATCATAGGCGATAACAACCTTTTCCGGGTGTTCTTTGAGCGCTTTTGCATACCGTTTCACCATTTCATCGTCCCGTTTCTCTTCGTGGAAAAGGTCTTCCAACAACTCAAGAAACAGGGCGCTTCCTGTTTTGGAAAATCCCTTATCCCATATCTTAATAGCATCTTTTACCTTTCCGTTCCCTCGGTAATAATCCCCTAGCATAACGTAAAGTCCCCGGATCTCCCCATGCTTTCTCAAAAGGGAACGTGCCAGATTGACCCCTTTGGCAACGGATTCTTCATCCGGTTCATTCAATAGTTGCCTTGCTTGTCGATAACGATACGTAAAAAGCCGTTTTTTCTCTGGCTCTTTATCAGAGGTTGACTTTACAATGCGTTCTTGTATCGCCAAAAGCTCACCCCAACGCTCTTTTTCCTCCAAGATTTCCCTCATACCAAGAAGCGCCGGCAGATACGAGGCATTAAGAGCAAGAATTTCCTTGTACGTTCCCAAGGCCTTCTCCTCCAGCCCAGCCGCCTTCGCTAAGCGCGCCTCCTCCATCATGATAGAGATTTTAGGAGATTCCTGAATCAAACGAAGCTGAGATATAATCTGATATGCTTCATTCCACTGCCCCTTACGTTTGTAGATTTCTGCCTTCACCCGCAAGAACTTCTCCTCTTCCTTAAACTTCTTCCCGAGGCTTTCGAGACGATTCTCAATATCTTTTACATTCCCCCATAACAAGCGCTCCAGAACCACAGCATACGCCGATACCTTCTCCATCTCCCGCCTTTGAGCCTTCCGTTCCTTTCGCAACTTCAAGCTTCGCCTCGTATCCTTTACGATGGTTACTACCAGTACGATCAAGGCTCCCACGCAAAACGCGAAAAGAAGTAAAACTGTTAGCGAGACATGAAAAGAAAGGCCTCTCACGAGCACAAAATCAACCGTTTGTGGATTCTGATAAGCCACAAATCCAATAAGAGACAAAAGAATAATGAGAAGCAAAAAAAAGATTTTTGAAATCATACCGCGATCTCCCTTTTTTCGAGTTGTTCCATCCGAGACTTGCATTCCACGCAATAGATTGCCGTTGGCTTGACCTCCAAGCGTTTGATAGAAATGGGATCTCCACATTCCTCGCAAATCCCGTAGGTTCCCTCTTCAATCCTTTCCAACGCCTCCTCAATTTCTACGAGCTTCTTTCGATCTGCCTCGTTCAAACTGAGAAGAAGCTGACGATTTGAAAGATCGGAGGCTTCGTCCCCAATGTCCATCGTTCCGTCCTTCCCCAACTCATTCGATTCCTTCACCAGTTTATCCATATCATGCACTATTTTAGCCCTTTCTTCCAACAAACGAATCTTAAACCGCTCCAATATATCGGGACTCAGCATCCGCTCACCTCCTTTTCTAGACTTTCAACTTCCTCTTCTTCTTCAATATCATACCGGGGAGCATCCATCCACAATCCTTCCAAGTCATAATACTTCCGCACGGCCTCCTGAAATACATGTATAACCACATCTCCCGCATCAATCAAGATCCATTTCCCATCTTCATAGCCTTCGACACCCAAAACGTGTTCCTGCATCCTCTTCAAATCATCGCTCACAGCATCTGCTATCGCCTGGACATGCCGATCCGAACGCCCCGTCACCAATAGGAAACAATCTGTAAAAGGATTGACCCTGCCAATCTCAAGGATTACGAGATCACAACCTTTTTTCTCAAGAGCTGCTTTAGCCAACTGACGCGCTTTTTGCGTCGCGCCTTTAGAGGATTTTCCAGATACCATTCGATGTTATCTTATCAAAAAGGATCTAAAAGTCAAACCTCCTTTTTGTCGAACGGGCTGCCCGTTCTCCCAAACGATAGAGGCCTTTCTCTTTAATATAATCTTCCACGGCAAGGGGAAGAAGATAGCGAATGGAACGTCTTTCATAGAGAAGTTCCCGTATGTTCGTGGAAGAAATATCCATCAACGTCACGCTTTGATGAAAAATCTTATAGCCGGAAGGATGAATGTATGAATCATGCCGGCGATCATAGGTGTATAGGCCCGCCACGGCAGGAGGTAGAACATCTTCCAGCATGAACCGATGGTAACCAGGCCGCGTCATAATCACGAAGTGGCACAGGGAAAGAAGTTCGTCGTAGCGATGCCACGTCGCAATCTCTCGGAACGCATCCAACCCCACGATAAAGAACAGCTCCCCCGGATAATGCTTCCGCATCCATGCGACCGTATCGATGCTATAGGAAACCCCCTCTTTCTTCATTTCGTAGTCCGAAACTTCAAAATAGGGGTTGCCGCGAATCGCAAGCTGTGTCATGGCATAGCGATGATCCGCCTTCGCGATCCGAGCTGGATCTTTATGTGGGGGGAGAGCAGAAACCATGAAAATCACCTTCACGAGTCCAAACGCGATCCGAACCTCTTCCGCGGCCCGTAAATGCCCCAAATGTACAGGGTTGAACGTCCCTCCAAACAATCCAATCCGCTTTTGCGGCACCTTCATGTTCGAACCTGGCCTTCCCCAAAGATGATAAACTTGGTTGTCGTCAAATCCTCCGCGCCCATCGGACCAAAGGCGTGGAGTTTCGTCGTGCTGATACCAATCTCCGCTCCCAATCCCAACTGCTGGCCATCACTAAACCGCGTCGAAGCATTCACCAACACAACGGAAGAGTGCACCCGTTTGAGAAAAGCTTGGGCGTTGGCGTAGTCCCGTGTCACGATAGATTCCGTGTGGGAAGACCCATACGTTTCGATATGAGAAATCGCCTCCTCCAATCCTCCCACGACCTTAACGGATAGAATCAAGTCAAGATATTCCATCGACCAGTCTTCCTCCGAAGCGAGAGCCACCTCCCTTCCGACGATGGCACGGGTCTTGGGGCATCCGCGCACCTCGACGCCCAATTCTCCAAACTTTTTGACCATTCGTGGGAGAAACTCATCAGCCACTCCCTCGTGCACCAAAAGAGTTTCCATCGCATTGCACACCCCTGGCCGCTGAACCTTCGCATTGACACAAATATTCTCGGCCATTTCAAGATCCGCCGACGCGTCGACGAAAACGTGGCACACCCCTTTGTAGTGCTTGATGACCGGCACACGCGAGTTCTCCACCACAAACCGGATCAATCCCTCCCCCCCCCTCGGGATGATAAGGTCTAGATACGCCTCCAAATGAACCATTTCCAGAATGGCTTTTCTGTCCGCGACGGGAATAACTTGAACGGCTTCCTCGGGAATACCCTCTTCATTCAAAGAACCCTGGATGATCCTACCGATCGCGAGGTTCGATTCCAAGGCCTCGGATCCTCCACGGAGGAGAACCGCATTCCCCGATTTGAGGCACAAAGCCGCGGCGTCCGCCGTCACGTTTGGACGGGATTCATAGATGATCCCCACAACCCCCAAAGGAATCCGCATCTTTCCCACGAGCAAACCATTGGGACGCGTCCACATCTTGACGACCTCTCCCACGGGATCAGGCTGTTCGGCGATTTCCCGTATCCCAGAAGCCATGGAAGCTATCCGCTCCGAATCGAGAATCAAACGGTCTATCATGGCAGGAGAAAGTTTCTTCTTTTTTCCCTCCTCCACATCCTTCTCATTGGCAGCAACAATTTCATTTTCTCGCCGCTCAAGGTTTTCTGCTATCCTCAACAGGGCCGCCTTTCGTTTGAGGGACGGGAGATTTGCCAAAATCGACGCGGTCCTTTTCGCTCGCCTTGCCATTTCCAAGATCTGTTCCATCAAACGCCACTCCTTTCTGTGGGGGTTAAAACGACAAGATGGTCGCGATGTATAAGTTCATCTCCATACGTATAACCCAGAATCTCCTTGATTTGGGTAGATCGCTTCCCCTTGATCCGATCAATCTCCCGCGCGCTATAATTGACCAGACCCTTCGCGATCAGATCCTCCGATAGGTTCCGAACATCCACTCCTTCTCCCCGCTCGAAGGAACCGGATACCCGGACGACACCGGAAGGGAGCAAACTCTTTCCGCCATAGAGGAGCGCCTTCACAGCTCCCCCATCCAGATAGAGCGTTCCCGATGACCGAACGCCATAGGCGATCCATTGCTTTTTACAACTCAGGGGGTCCCGCTGTGGCAGAAAGAGGGTCCCCACCGCCTTTCCCGAAAATATCTCCCTCAAGACATCCTTTCGTTTTCCACTCGCCAGTATCGTGGGAATCCCAAACGCCGTCGCTTTCCGAATTGCCTCGAGCTTCACTGTCATTCCACCAATTCCCGTGGGGCTGAAACTCCCTCCCGCGGCACACATGATCTTCTCGTCCACCTCATCGACCTTCGGGATGAGACGGGCATCGGTATAAACCTTTGGGTCTTTGTCAAACAACCCCTCCATGTCCGACAGGATAACGAGAAGGTCGGCTTGAATCAATCCTGCCACCAAGGCGGAAAGATTGTCGTTGTCTCCCACCTTGATCTCTTCTACCACCACCGTATCATTCTCGTTGATGATGGGAAGGGCGCCAAATTTGAAAAGGGAATCGATCGTATCACGGGCATTCAGATAACGCCGTCGGTGATCCAAGTCGTCACGTGTGAGAAGAATTTGGGAGATTTGAATTCCCTTTTCCCGAAAATAGGCGTCATAGAGTGCCATCAAATGGGGTTGTCCAATAGCCGCAATGGCCTGTTTGTCCGGAATTCCATCCACGCGCCCCCGAAATCCCAAACGATCCATCCCTATGGCGATGGCTCCGGAGGAAACCAACACGACGCGTCTGCCCGATTCGATAACGTCCCAAAGGTTCTCCGTTAAATTCTCAATTCTTGCTCTATCGATCCTTCCCTCATCCGTCGTCAGAACGGAGCTTCCTATCTTGACCACCACTTTCTGGGTCTTCTTTATGATTCCTTCACGCTCCATCACAGCCCCAGTCTACTAGACCTTTCAATGAGTTTCAACAACTCGGCAACGCCCTCTCCCGTTTCGGCAGAGAGGGAAACCACCCGTTCACCCACTTTCTTCTCCAAGCCATCACAAAGCGATTCGATATGTCCCCGATCGTGCGCCAGATCTACTTTGTTCAAAACGACGATTCTTTCCTTCTCCTGAAGATCCTTTCCATGGCCACTCACGATATTGCGGAGACGGACCACTTCATCTCGAAAATCCTCCAGCTTCTTCTTTTCATCGTACTCCAAAAGGAAAAGCAACACCTTTGCCCGTTCCACGTGCCTCAAAAAACGATTTTCCCGCCCCACCGCGAGACCTGGAATCTCCACAAAGGTCATAGGTGGACGAGGCGGAGAAGGCTGAAACACCCCCAATTGGGGAACCACGGTAGTAAAAGGATACGCCGCTACTTTCGGCCTGGCGGATGAAACACGGGATAGCAGTTTAGATTTTCCCACGTTGGGAAATCCAATCAACCCAACGTCCGTCCGCATTTTGTAAATCAATCGAACCCGCAAGCGTCTTCCTGGCATTCCCTTTTGAGCAATACGAGGCGCTTGGCGAACGGCGCTCTTATAATGCACGTTTCCCTTGCCTCCTTTCCCCCCCAAAGCGACAGTCACTTCGGCCCCTGCAATATCCAGATCCGCCAGCAATTCCATCGTCTCGGCGGCATAAACCTGTGTTCCTAAAGGAACTGCCAACTTCAGATCCGCCCCACTTTTTCCATGCTGTTTGTTGGCACCCCCTGGAGCCCCTGATTCCGCTTTGAAAAACCTTTTGTGCAAGTAGAATGAAAGATCCCGGAGATTTTCCCGAGCGACGAAAATCACGTCTCCCCCGTGCCCTCCGTCACCACCGTCGGGACCCCCTTTAGGAAGAAAACGGGCCCGACGGAAATGGACAGACCCTCCCCCTCCAGAGCCAGACTCAACAACGATATCTGCCTCATCGATAAACAGTGATTTCATGTTTGGGATAATTCCCTTAAGGGGAAAGGAAAGGTAGAAAACCGTCCGATAGCAGAGACTTTAATAAACGCTCACGCGCTTCTTGTCTCGCCCAAACCGCTCAAAACGAACGGTGCCATCAATGAGAGAAAAAAGGGTATGGTCTTTCCCCATTCCCACATTGGCGCCGGGGTGAAACTTCGTGCCTCGTTGCCGCACAAGGATATTCCCTGCTTTCACGAACTGACCGCTAAAACGCTTGACTCCTAATCTCTGCCCCTGGCTATCCCTACCGTTCCGGGAGCTTCCTCCCGCCTTTTTATGTGCCATCTTCTACCCTCTCTCGCTACGCCTTAATGGCATCAATCCGCAGCTTCGTGTACCGTTGACGATGCCCTTGTTTCCTACGATAGTCCTTCCTACGCTTAAACTTATAAACGATTATCTTTTTCCCTTTGACCTGATCAAGAATCGTCGCAGACACCGCCGCGCCTTCCACAAATGGAGTTCCTATCTTCACGTCGGAGTCGGTCCGAAGCATTAACACCTCATCAATCTCCACGGTATCGCCGGGTTGTCCTTCCAGTTTCTCAACCTGAATCACGTCCCCCTCCGATACCTGAAATTGCTTACCTCCCGTCTTTATCACGGCATACATCTGCCTACCCTCCAAAAAATTTGCCTGTATATAGTAGATTCCCCACTCCTTGTCAAGCATTCACCTCAGAATAACCTCTCTCCGCTCGCCTTGTCTTCCCCTCGTCATCTTAGGGGCTGGCTCCGCTGAATCTTTTCCCACCAATATACCGGCCGAGGCAAAGCCTGAGCTAGACTTCCACCCTTATCTTTTCTTCTCCATTTTCTGTCTTGGGTTTGTGAGGAACATATTTCTTGGTGGAGGCGGCGGGAATCGAACCCGCGTCCGAGAGTCTTCGGTATGAGCGTCTACATGCTTATCCGACCTATTGAAATTCACCGATCAATTGCCGGTCGGCGGGCACCTTGATCGGCTCAGCCTGAAAGTCTTGGCCGCTTTCCGTCAGGCAGCGGTAAGCGGTGCAACCCGTCTCAATGACGCCTCATCAGGATGCGACGGGTAAACATCCTGGGAGACGTGGCGGTCAATTAAGCCGCCAGAGCGTACTCGTAGTCGTTCGCATTTATGTTTATTTCCACCAGATTACGGACTGGCAGACCCCGGCATGCAGCCCATACCTCAACTACTCCCGTCGAGCCCTTTTCGCCCCCATAAGAGCACGCTGGGCTTCTCTCTCCATCGTTTTACGACGGAGAGTTTCCCTCTTGTCATAAAGCTTCTTACCTTTTGCCAAGGCTAGTTCCACTTTTACTTTACCACGTCTAAAATATAAGCGCAACGGTACAAGAGTCAAACCCTTTTCCTTAATCTTTCCCGCCAATTTCCGTATCTCTTGCTTTTTTAGGAGGAGCTTCCGATCCCTCAGAGGAGCATGGTTGTTGTAACTGGCAAAAGGATACGGGCTAATATGGGTGCCCACGAGAAAAACTTCCCCGTTTTTAAGGCGAGCGTAGCTATCCTTCAGGTTTGCTTTTCCCAAACGAAGGGATTTGACCTCCGTTCCTTTCAAGGCTATACCCGCTTCGAAGGTCTCCACGATCTCATAATCGTGGCGCGCCTTTTTGTTCTGACAAACCAGCCGAATATCATCTTTCGTTTCCTTTCCCATAACAGCAAAGAATCATAACACAAATAGTAAAAAAAACGAATTGATACATCTACACCAATGATCCAATCTTTTCTTTACATGCCCAAATTGACAAACGAACAGGCAACAGGTATGAATGAATGACTCAGTGAAATCCATCCGTGGAGGTGTATCATGAAGGTTAAATGGTATGGACATGCTTCCTTTCTCATCACGTCTGATGACAATGGAACGAGTGTTATTACAGACCCTTACGAACCTGGTGCCTATGATGGCGGTATCGCCTATCGCCCCATCGAAGACTCGGCGGATATCGTGACGGTCTCCCACGATCACGCCGACCACAATTACGTCAAAGGGATCAAAGGTAACCCGGAAATCGTCAAGGGTCCCGGAACCCATGTGGCAAAAGGAATCTCTTTCCTGGGACATGCCACTTTCCACGATCCCTCCGGCGGCAAAGAACGCGGAGAGAACACGATGTTCGTCTTCACGCTAGATGGCATAAGAATATGCCATGCGGGCGACCTGGGACATCCCCTCACCGCTGCCGATGCCTCCGCCTTGGGACCCATCGACGTCCTCTTGCTGCCCATCGGAGGCGTATTCACGATAGACCCTAAGGAAGCCACAGAGGTGATGAACCTCCTGAAACCCAAGATCCTCATCCCCATGCACTTCAAAACACCAAGGTGTGGATTTCCCATCGCCAGTGTTGAGGAGTTTCTGGAAGGGAAATCCTCTATTGAACGTCAAAGGGGAGCAGAGACAACCTTCACAAAAGATCGACTCCCGGCAGCCACCCACATTTTGGTCCTGGAGCCCGCTAACTGATGGTTCCCTCCCCTTCTCGGCTCAAGGTCCTTTTCAGTGCCGAACAGATTCAAGAAAGGATAAGAGAACTGGGAGAACAGATCTCGAGCGATTACAAGGGGGAAGCGATCTATGTCTGCTGTATCTTGAAAGGCGCCTTTATGTTCGCTGCCGATCTCATCCGGCACATTACCTGCCCGGTACGCGTCGATTTCATGCGGCTCGCCAGTTACGGAAACGACACGACTTCTTCGGGAAAGGTCAAAATAACGAAAGACGTGGAGCTATCTTTTGAAAACTGTCACGTCCTTGTCGTCGAAGACATCGTGGATACAGGCGTTACCCTGAAATTCCTCGTGGATCGCCTTCAGCTCCACAATCCAAAATCCGTCCGTATCTGCGCCATGCTCGACAAACGCTGTCATCGACAGATCGACGTCCCCGTCGATTATGTCGGTTTCACGATCGAAGATGGATTTGTCATTGGCTATGGCCTCGATTATGCGGAGCACTATCGCCAACTTCCGAGTATCTGTGTGATGGAAACACCATGAGACGGAACGTGTTCACGAATTTGGTGGCAGGATGTCTCTTCCTCTTCTTCTGCATCGTCCCTCCCTGTATCGAGGCAAGGGCCGAAAGGTGCCAACTCCACCTACTGACAGGGGCCGACTACTATTACGCCCTCAAAGACGCTGTCGATCAGGCCCACCATTCGATCTTCCTGGCTATCTACCTGTTTAAGACAGACAAACATCCCTCGAATCGTGCAACAGCTATCCTCCTCGCCCTGGTGCGCGCTGCCCACCGGGGCGTCAATATTACCGCCCTTTTGGAAAGGAATGACGATCCAAGCAGTTTCATCAACATCGAAAACGAACGGACGGGAAAACGTCTTCAGGAAGCGGGAGCAAATGTTTACTGGGACCGCGTAGACAGGAAACTTCATATCAAAGCCATCGTCATAGATCGCCAGATCGTTTTTCTAGGAAGCCACAACCTTACACACAGCGCCATGAAATACAACCAGGAAATGTCCCTGGTTATCTCCGATGCTCATCTTGCCGATCAAATCATAAAAAAGATTTCGTCACTCCCCAAAACACCATTCAAAAGACAGCCGTGAAACGCCTCTTTCCTTACTTTCTCATCATCCTCTTTACCGCCTGCGCCCCCCCTTCTTATCGGGGAGCACCTTCGTCAAAACCCTCTACCCGCGTCATACCGACACCCGTTCAAGATTCCTTTCTCTACCAGGAAGGGAAACACGCCTTTGAAAATGAAGATTTTACGAAGGCCTTGGATAAGCTGGACCGTTTCGTCAAAGAGAACCCCAACACCGAACTCACAGACGACGCCCTTTTTCTTATCGGGCAAATCTTCATGAAAAGAGAAAACCCCTATGAGGCCCTTCGATATTTCGAAAAGATAGAAAAACGTTTTCCAGGAACCAATACCTTTTTGAACGCCCTCTACGCAGAGGCCTATTGTTGGTATCGTCTCAAGAATTATGAGCGCTCTAGGGCGAAATTGGATCATCTCTTTTCCTTTCCGCTTCCCAACTCCCTTTTCGTGCGGGGCAAAACTCTTCTTGGTCATCTCTTCATGATAGGAAAGGCATACCGACAAGCGCTCGACGCCTACCGGGCCGCCAAATCGAAATCTGAAAATGCCACAGAAAGGGCCATCCTCGACGACTTCATCGCCAAGGCCGTCTTCCGCCTAGAGTCTATCGAGCAACTCAAAAAAATAATCGAGGAGTCACCAGAAAGCCTTGCCGCCAAGGCTGCCAGGATCCGAGGCGCAGAGCTTCTTATACAGAACAAGCGTTTCAAAGAAGCCCAATCCCTTCTTGCGTCACTCTCCCTTCAACATCTGCCAAGCCTTTTACGACAAAAAGCCCTTATGGTGGCAGACCGCTTGAAGCACGCGTTTTTGAGAAAGATCTCCATAGGTTGCCTCCTCCCCCTATCGGGCAAACGGGCTCCTTTTGGAATCCGAGCCCTGAAAGGGGCCCTTCTGGCTTCGGAAGCCTTTCAAGATCGTCCCAAAGATCTGGACATCACTCTCCTCATACGAGATACGAAAGGCAACCCAGAAAACGCTGCACTCATGGCCAAGGACCTCATCGAGAACTACCATGTAACGGCTATTATCGGACCCATGTTCAGAGACACAACGAAAGCCGTGGTCGAAAGAATTTCAACGGATTCCCCAATCCCCCTCATCAGCCTTTCTCAGGCAGACGGCATACCTCAATTCGGGGATCATGTCTTCAGAAATTGCTTGACCCCTCGACAACAAATTCACTCTCTGGTCAACTATCTCATAAGAAAACTCACCACCCGTCGCGCTGCCATTCTCTATCCTGACACATCCTTCGGGCGACGTTATATGAAGCTCTTCTGGAACGTTTTCATTCAGAAAGGGGGTGAGATCCGAGGTGCTGAATCCTATGCGCCTACCGATACCGATTTCGGCACACCAATCAAGAAACTCGTTGGTCTCTACTATACCCGAGAACGCTGGGAAAGGGGAGACATTCCTTCGGATAAAGAAGGAAAGTTTGATCCTGTTATCGATTTCGAAGTCCTCTTTATCCCCGATATTTATAGCCGTATCGTTCTTATCACCCCCCAGTTGGCTTTCCACGACATTTTAGGTGTCACGTTGGCAGGAACCAATACCTGGAATTCGCCTCAACTCATCAAAGAAGGAAGGCGCTTCGTGCGAGGGGCCATTTTCCCCGATGGCTTTTTGCCCACCAACCCCGCACCTTACGTCCGCACCTTCGTAAGCAACTTCCAAGCGCTCTACGATGAAACACCCGAAATTTTAGCGGCCCAGGCGTATGACTCTATTGCCTTTTTGATTCATTTGTACCGTCACTTCCCCCTCCTTGACACCCGGGAACTGGAAGAAAAAATGCACGAAGATACAGGCTACCATGGGGTATCGGGACTCCGATACTACGACAATGAGGGAGAAGCTATCCGAGACGTCCTCATGCTAACCGTTACACGCTCGGGTATCGCATTACTCCCTCCCCTATCCTCCGACGAACCTTCCGACACCTCACCTGCCGCCACCTCCGCCCCATGACACCTCTTCCGCTGAACCACGCCTGGAATCTAACCTTCAAAGAGGCTCAAGCCCTACAAAAAAAGCTCGCCAAAGAGGTTCGCCATTCGTGTCCACTCAAAAAAATCCAACTCGTCGCAGGCGCCGACGTCTCCTTCAACCGTCGCTCTCCCGTCCTCTACGCAGGTATCGTCGTTCTCTCGTATCCTGCCCTTTCTCCAGTGGAAGAGGTATGGGCTGTGCAAGAGGTAAATTTTCCCTATGTTCCCGGATACCTAAGCTTTCGCGAAGCACCCGCCGTCATAGCCGCTTACCACAAATTACAGCATCACCCCGATGTGATGATACTGGATGGTCAGGGGATTGCCCATCCCCGAGGGCTCGGCCTTGCCTCCCACGTCGGACTCCTCTTAAACCTTCCCACCATCGGATGTGCAAAATCACGCCTTGTGGGTGAGCATGCTCCCGTGCCACCAGAAAAAGGGAGCGTGGTCCCCCTCTCCTTCCAAGAAAGGACGGTGGGTAACGTGATACGCACCCGTACCGGCGTCAAACCGGTCTATGTTTCACCAGGTCACCTCATGGACATAAAAAACGCTTCCCGCCTCGTCCTAGCATGTTGCACAAAATACCGTCTTCCCGAACCCACACGTCATGCACATTTACTTGTCAACCGAATAAGAAAGGAATTTCAACACTCCCATGCCAAGGTTTAAGCTCACTATTTCCTATGATGGGACAGACTTCATCGGCTGGCAAAAACAACCGAGTGGACGAAGCGTTCAAGGTACGATAGAAAACGCGTTAAAAAACCTCTTTGGGATAGAAACAACCGTGGTGGGAAGCGGTCGCACCGACGCGGGCGTCCATGCCATCGGGCAATCGGCGCACGTGGATGTGGATGTGGCTCTCCCTCCCGACACCTTCTGCACCGCCCTGAACAGCCACCTACCCCGTGATATTCGAATCCTAAATGTCTGCCCCGTCCCTCCCACTTTTCACGCACGGTATGATGCCCTTGAAAGAACCTACTTCTATCTTTTTCACCCCCAATCCGATTTCTCTCCCTTTGCGCGGTACTATGTCTGGCACCTTTCATCTCCCCTGAATATCGAAAAAATGCAGGAGGCCGCCAGCCTCCTAATCGGTCAACACGATTTTTCGGCCTTCAGAGCAACGGGAGGTGGACACACCTCTCCTTGCCGAAAGATTTCCCTTTCCCATATCTTTCCTTGCACTGGATCGATATATGCGTACCTTATCACGGCAGACGCCTTTCTTCGAAAAATGGTTCGCAGTATCATGGGAACTCTCGTGGAAATTGGCATGGGTAAATTCGAGCCTTCCCGGATGACCCAGCTTCTAGAGACAGGGAACCGTTCCTTAATTGGGGCTACGGCCCCTCCGCATGGCCTCTATCTGGCTGTCGTCACATACCCCTCGACCCCTTCTAAAGCACACTATGATGAAGAATGATATCTTTTTCATGAAAAATGCCCTGGAAATGGCCCTAATGGCCTTCCACCGCCAAGAGGTCCCCATTGGCGCGATTATCGTTTCACAGGGACGCGTCATCGCGCGTGCCCATAATCTGACTCGAACCCTGAACGATCCTACGGCCCATGCCGAAATGATCGCCATTCGCAGGGCAGCGGAGGTTAAGGGAGATTGGCGCTTAAGCGACTGCACCCTCTACAGCACGGTAGAACCGTGCATCCAATGCGCCGGAGCCATCCTCCTCGCTCGTATTCACCGTTTAGTTTATGGATGCCCAGACACCAAGTTCGGTGCCGTCTCAACCTTCTATACGCTCTGTTCCGACCCGCGCCTCAATCATCAAGTCTCCATCCAAGGCGGCGTCCTCCAGGAAGAAGCGGCTCAACTGCTACGATCCTTCTTTCGTAATGTACGAAAGAAAAAAGGGAAAGGAGAATCTACAGGATCGTATTCGTAACTATTGACAGAACCATCATTTTCAGCTACTTAAGTAACAATGCATAAAAATGAACGTATGGCGTCGAATTCCACTTCTTCTCAAATTTTAGAACGCATCATCACGGCGGGCGATCTTCCCGTCATGACATCCACCCTTCGCGAAATCACCCGCCTAGAAAAAAATTCCGCCTCCTCCGCGGCCGACTTGGCTCAGGTCATCTTGAAAGATCTTGCCCTTACTACGAAGGTACTCAAACTGGCGAACTCCGTGTACTACAACTGGAGCCAAAAAGAAATCACAACCGTTTCCCGTGCTGTTGTCGTCCTTGGTTTCGATACCGTCATGAACCTGGCGGTCGGGGTCAGCGTACTCGATTATTTCTATCGAAATTCCCAAAGCCGCCACCTCCGAGCCCACCTTTTCGTAACCATGTTCGCCGCCATCTTCGCAAAAACCCTTTCAGAAAAGTTCGATTTCGAAAATACAGAAGAAATCTTCATTCTAACCCTCCTCAACAATCTTGGCCTTCTTATGACCGCCTTTGCCCTGCCGGAGGAATTCGAGGAGATACGGAAACTCGTCATCTCAGGGGAAAAAGGGCGGAACAGCGCAGCCAAACAGGTCTTGGGAACGACCTTTGCCGAACTAGATACGGAATTGATCCGGTTCTGGGGCTTTCCGGCTCGTATCATTTCGGCCCTGAAGTCGATTCACCAGGGATCCCCCTCGATGATCATTTCAAAAGAGGATCAACTTAGAACCATTGTCGCCTGTTCTCTCGAACTCTTCTACTCTCTGCACGTGAGAGAAGCCTTTTGGTACCCTCGAAATACTGCCCAGGTGCTCAAAAGATACTTTCCTCCTTTAGGCATATCGGAGGGAAAGGTTCGGGCCCTCATTTTAAAAACGATGATGGAAGGAAAAGAATTTTTAGATGTCCTACAAATGGAGTTTTCGCCCGGTGAATTTCAATCCCTAATCGATGAATTCGTCATCGAAATTCCAGAACAAGAACCTACCCCACAGGTAAAATTAGGAACCCTTCCGTGGTGGGAAATGTCAGAGGGAGAAAGGGCCAAATTTCGTGAAAACTCATTAAAGGATATCGACAATAGCATCCTGGAAAACGCACCTTTGAACGACATCCTCACCATCGCCATGGAAGGGATTCAAAAAGGAGTGGGTTTTGACCGCATTATCCTTTTCATCATTGATCCTTCAAACAATCAACTGACAGCTCGGGCAGGTTTCGGATCTCCCCTTCCTGAAAATCTTTCTGATCTTACCATTCCCCTTGACGAAAAAGGGCAAGATCACTTCAGTATGGCCCTCAATGAAAGAGGGCCCCTCCTCATCTCTTCCGTCAAGCGACCCCCTTTCCGTGAAAATGTCAACTGGGACGCCTTCAATATCTTAAGGGGAGCCAGTTTTTGTCTCGTGCCCCTGAGCTTTGGAGGAAAAACAGTAGGGCTGTTCTATGTCGACCGGGTCCAATCCCACAAGCCTATAGAGGCGAAAGAGGTCGCCCTTCTGCAACAGTACAAAACATTGATCGAAGCCTCGTATCAAATAGGCAAAAAGAGGTAAAACCCACATGCACCCACGGCATAAAGGATTTTATGGTTAAGCCAGCAAGAATACTACCCTTTCGAGGGTTATGCTACAATCCGTCGAAAGTCGACTACAAAGACGTTGTCGCTCCACCGTATGACGTCATCTCAGGCCGGCAAGAGCAAGAGCTCATCGTGCGGTCCCCTTACAATATTGTTCGCCTCATCCTGAGCAGGGAAGAAAAAGGAGTCGACCGGTACACGCGCGCCCGTCAACTTTTGGATGAATGGATAAAAAAGAAGATTTTGATCTTCGATCCCCATCCCGCCATCTATTTCTATCTCCAGGACTATTCCCTTGAAGATGGCACGAATTTGACACGAAAAGGTTTCATCGCCCTTTGCAAACTGGAAGATTATTCGTCCGGCAATATCGCCCCCCACGAAAAGACCCATCAAAAACAAATCGACGATCGTCTTCGGCTTCTTCGGGCTTGTAAAGCCAATCTAAGTCCCATTTTCTCGCTCTACACCGATCCCACCTTCACGATCAACGAAACCTTCCTGGCAAGGCATCAGGAATATCCCATCCTGGACGTCCTTGACAACGATGGTGTGCGTCACCGTTTTTATCGGGTAACCGATCCTGATGCCCTTCAGACGGCCATTCAAACCCTTTCAGAAAAAAAACTTCTCATTGCAGACGGACACCATCGCTACGCTACCGCTCTTGCTTATAAGAAAGAGATGGAAAAACGTTACGGTCCCTCCGAAACAGCTCCCTATAACTACATCATGATGTACTTTACCAACACAAATGACCGTGGTCTTACCATTCTTCCTTCCCACCGATTGATCCACAGCCTAGAAGGTCTCGATATTCCCTCTTTTCTTCAAAACATAAAGGCGAGTTTCGAGGTGAGGGAATTCCCTTTTTCCTCGGAAGAAGAGGAAAAATCCCAAAAGGAACGTTTTTTCCAATCCCTCAAAGACATGCAGGGTAAACAGATCGCGTTCGGCCTATACCTTCAAAAGAAGCACTGCTTTTGCCTGCTGATTCTCAAAAAAGCCGCAGAAAAAGATCCCGTTCTGCAATCCATGCCCCGCTCCATCCGCCACATGGCCATTCCCATCTTCAACGAGCTCATCCTGAAACGGTTGCTCAAACTCGATACGGACCAAAAACGCCAAGCCCATATCAACATTATCAAAAACAACCAAAAAGCCATCGATCTCATTCATACAGGCCGCTTTCAGATGGCGTTTCTATTCAATCCCAACACGTTGGATGAAATCCACGATGTGATTGCCGAAAATCAGGTCATGCCCCAAAAATCGACCTTCTTCTACCCCAAACTACTTACAGGCCTCGTCATTTATAAACACAACATCCCGTAAGATCTATCCGATTTTATGAAAGAATCCTCCCCTTCTAACGAAACGTTGGATGCGATTGGGAAAGACCGCCTCACCCTCTTGCAACCTCGCGAAGGATACCGATTCTCCCTCGACTCCTTGCTCCTCTGGGGATTCCTACGTCCCTCCCCCAATGAACGATGGGTCGATCTGGGTTCCGGATGCGGCATCCTCAGCATTGCATTAGCCAAGGTCAGCGGTGTTAAGAAGGTTTATGGGTTGGAAATTCAATCAGATCTTGTCGAGTTGGCACATCGCAATGCCTCTCTCAACGGAGTTGAAGCCCTTGTCACCTTTCAAGTCCTCGATATTCGTGATGCTTCCGCATTGAAACATCTCTCTTCCGTTGATGCCGTCTGTACAAATCCCCCCTACTACCCGGTGGGAACCGGCCGCCTCAACCCTCATCGTCAAAAGGCGGTCGCGCGCCACGAGATAAAAGGAACGTTGGCTGATTTCATCTGCGCAGGCCGCCACCTCCTCAAAAGAGGAGGGCTGTACACCACCATCCTTCCTAGCCAGCGGTTCCAAGAAGCTATTCAACTCTTCACTTCTTTCCGATTTTCTCTCTCGAGAATCCGTCCCGTTCATCCTTACCGCGAAGAACCCGCCAACCTTATTTTGATCGAGGCACTCAAAGAAAAGAAAGTGCCCTCTTTCCGCCTGGAACCACCGCTGGTCGTTTACTCCGCGCCCATGACGTATTCACCCGAAGTTCAAAAACTTTTCAGCCTCATTCCCTTGGAAGATATTCACTAATTTATTCACTAATTTTACCCTATCCTCCATTCTAGTTGACCCCTTCTTGAAAACGTGGCATAAGCAAAAAAATCACACAATCCCAATAAAACGGAGTCGCCATGAAAAAAAAAGGTGGTTTTTTCTTCTTTGTAGGGCTCTTTCTCCTTCTGTCGGTTTCTTCAGGAGTCAGGGCGCAGAAAATTTCTCAAGAAAAGAGAACCGTCATCATCAAACTTTTGAAACTTACCAATGGACTGAAACTTGCCAATGAAATGAAGATACGTATCATTTCTGCCCTGAAAGATTCCTTTCCCGACGTACCAGAAGTGTATTGGAAAAAGCTAGGAAAACGAATCGATGTCCGCCAGCTCCTGGAGTCCTTCATTCCTATCTACGCCGAAAACCTCTCTTTGAATGATCTCAAGCAACTCGTCGCCTTTTATCAAACATCCGCCGGACAGCATTACCTCGCTGCGAAAGAAAAGATGATCACCGCCTCTGCCGAAATAGGGAAAAAATGGGCCATGGGCTGGATCGTCCAGGTTTTCAAGGAACTTAAAGCCATGGGCTACAAACCAAAAAAAGAAGACGCCAGAAAAAACCTCTCCCCGAAAACGCAAGAACATTGACAAAACACCGCCTTCATGATGTACATCTGTCTTCTAAAAAAAGAAAGGAAAAACACGAAAATGGCCACAAGCGGATGGCACGGGAAGAGATTTCAAAAAAACAGGAGGATAAAGGCCTCGGGCGAGACACGGCTCGCTCTCTGCGGAAAGGTCCCCTTCCCCTTAACCTTTTGCCTATCATCCATCGACCCATGACCTGGAAAGAGATCCTCATCGCCCTGAATACAATCGACGGCCTTCAACCCGCCCAATTGGAGGCCCTAAAAACCCTTTATGAAAGGCGAGGAACCCTTCCAAGCCAAGAGGAACTCATCCAAACCGCGGGCGTGCGCCCAAAGCTGGCAAAGCGGATATCCCGGCTCGATTTCCCCGCCGTCATTCAGGCAGAAAAGGAGACCGCCGCCAAACAGAAACTCTGGATCCTCGCCCTGGACGATCCCGAATACCCTCCCCCCCTAAGGGACATTTACGCCCCTCCCTCCATTCTTTACACGAAAGGGGTCTACCTTCCCGAGGACCAGACCGCCATCGCCATTGTGGGGTCCCGCCAGGCTGATTACAGGGGAAAAAGCCTGGCAAGGACCCTTGCCGCCAGCCTGGCCAGACGGGGGATCACGATCGTGAGTGGGTTGGCCCGGGGGGT
>CAZOBB010000048.1:0-2759 GCA_964577975.1 uncultured Thermodesulfobacteriota bacterium
GGCTTCCGGTTTCCCGAAAAGGCCTTCGATACCATCCGAAGGCTCCGGGAAGGCCCGCGCACGGCCCATTACGTCCCGAAAACCCTCAACCTCCTGAACCGTCTCCTGCCTTCCCTTCTCCAGGCGGTGTCCTCCTCGCCCGACCCCGACATGGCCCTGGGGAATCTCCTCTCCTTCGTTGAAAAGGTCGGAGCCAGAGGGGCCTTTTACGCCCTCCTCCTGGAGAATCCCCCGGTTCTCAAACTCTTGGCAAAGATGTTCGGAACCAGCCGCTTCCTCTCCCAACAGTTGATCCTGCACCCGGAGCTCTTGGACGAGCTTCTTTATCCCACCCAAAACGATCCCTTCAAGACGAGGGAACGGATGGAGGAATCCCTCCGCAAACAGTTGGAGGGGGCCGAGGGGGATCTCGAAACCCAGATGGGCCACCTCCGCAGGTTCAAACACGCCGAGGTTTTACGGGTCGGCATCAATGATATCTACGGAGAGATGGACATCACCGAGGTCACTCGTCAACTCTCGGAAATCGCCGAGGTGTGCCTTCTGGCCGCCTACGAGATCGCGCTGGACATCCAGAAACGGCGGTATCGCCTCCCGCCCGACTGGACGGCCCCTTTCGTCATCCTGGGCATGGGGAAACTGGGGGGACGGGAACTCAACTACAGCTCGGACCTCGACCTCATCTTCCTCTTCGACGCCGCGGATCACGCCGGGCTTCCCGCCTCCATCGACCCCAACGAGTTCTACGGCAAACTCGCCCAGCGTTTTATCACCGTCATGACCTCCCCCACCATGGAGGGAACCCTCTATGAAATCGACACGCGCCTGCGTCCCTCGGGGACCTTCGGCCCCATCGTCACCTCCCTGACCTCCTTCAAGGACTACCATACCCGTTCCGCCTGGTTCTGGGAACGCCAGGCTCTCATCAAGGCCCGTCCCATTGCGGGAGACGAAGGGCTCTATGGGCCCGTCTCGGAGATTCTCGACGACATCGTCTATGGAAAGGCCCTGACGGAGGAGGATCGAAAGGCGCTCCTGGAAATTCGGTCCCAGATGGAACGGGAAATCGCCAAGGAATCCGCGAAGAGAAAACATATCAAGGCCGGTTACGGCGGCCTGGTCGACATCGAATTCCTCATCCAGTACTTTCAGATGAAGGAAGGCCAGAAATCCCCTTCCCTGAGACACCCCAACACCTTGGAGGCGCTCGGCGAACTGGAGAAAATCGGGATCTTTACGTCCCCCATGGCGCAAGAGTTGAGAGAGGCCTATATCTTCCTCCGGAGGCTCGAGAATCGCATCCAGATCCTCGAGAACCGCTCCTCCCCCTTCTTCAACCCGGAGGGCGAGGAACTGACTGTTCTGGCGCGACGCATGGGATACCGGAGGAAGGGAACCGTTTCCGCGGCGGAGAAGTTCTACGAAGACTACCGGTCGAAGACGACTCGCGTAAGGCACATCTTCATTGAACAGATCGGCGACCCAAAAAAATCGGGACAGGATAAAAAATCTTGACCTTCCGGCGTGCAATCTCAGAAAAATAAAGTATACTAAAATACTAAAAACAGACCCTTGAATACCTGCAAGGGTAGCGGCGGCCTCAGAAAAACATTCAGCCGAGACCGCGCGGCATATTGAAAACCTATCAGAAAGGAGGACTTGCCATTGCTACACAAGAGACCCATTTTGACCGCCATCTTAATACAGTTCATAATCATTATCTTTTTGATCTCTTGCAGCGTCGCCTCAACTGCCAAGCAGGACCAGGGAGATACGGCCTCCTCACCTTATGACCTGACGCCTCAGCAGGCCTGGAGCATGATCCGGGAAAACAAGGGAAACCCGAATTTCGTGATCCTGGATGTCCGAACCCCCAAAGAGTTTTTCGCCGCTCATATCGAAGGGGCCGTCAACCTGGATTTTTATGCGCTGGATTTCAACAAAAAATTGGGAAAATTGGATCCTGCCAAGACCTATCTCGTCTACTGCAAGTCCGGGGCCCGCAGCGACGCCGCCCGAAAGGTCATGCTCAAGATGGGGTTCAAGAAGATCTACAATATGCTCGGTGGAATTACCGACTGGAAAAAGGCCGGCCTCCCCGTGATTTCAGGAGAGTAAACCCCGCTTTCTGAACCGTTCACTCCCCATTTGAAGAGGTCACGCACAAGGGGCGAAAGTGCCGAAACTTCCGCCCCCTTTTGCTTATTTTATATTGCATTTTCGGGGTGCCTGTGATAGGTAGACATGGCACATTTGTCTCTTAAAAATTAGAAAGGAGGGAGAGCGACATCATGATCATCGAAGAGAAATTTACCGTCAATGCGCCGGCCCAAAAGGTTTGGGACTTCATCATCGATCCTGAACTGATTGGACCTTGCGTGCCTGGCCTCGAAAAGATAGAGGTACTCGACGAAAACACCTACGAAACCGTGGTAAAGGTCAAGGTTGGCTTCATCAAGGTTAAAATGAACACGAAAACCGTCATCACCGAAAAGGATCCCCCGCATCACATGAAGACTGTCTCCGACGGAAGAGACGCCCTCAAGGCGGGAGAGGTTCACCAGGAAATGACGGTGGATCTCAAGGAAGTATCCGACAATACTACGGAAATCTCCTATAGGGCCGACGTCCGCATCACGGGAAAGCTGGCAACCTTCGGGGAGAAGATCATGCGGTCCACCACGAAAAAACTGTCGGATCAGTTCATCAAGAACCTCAAACAGAAACTTGAAGAATAACCCGGGAGGCATGTAAGGTCA
>CAZOBB010000049.1:0-12978 GCA_964577975.1 uncultured Thermodesulfobacteriota bacterium
ATCTCCCCGATCCCCTTCATCCCGTAGGGGCCGGTGGGCTCGTTGCCTCCCGCGTCGATCACCTCCATGTCGGGGACATCGAGCGCGGTGGGAAGCAGATAGGTGGAAAAGTCCACCGTTTCCATCTCCCCCTCCGTGACCGGGATCTCCTCCATCAGGGCGTAGCCGAGCCCCTGGGCGATTCCCCCTTGCACCTGCTGCTCGAAGAGCTGGCGATTCAGGATGCGGCCGCAATCGTTGACGGCGAGATACCGCAGCACCGTGATGGCCCCCGTGAGGAGATCCACCTCGATCCCGGCGAGATGGACACCGTAGGAGAAGACCACGTGGGGAATGCCGTGCAGCCGCAGGTTGGGATCGAGATTCGCAAGCTGCGGGGATTGGGGGGCCCGGTAGTGGGCCACGGCGGTCCGTTCCGCCTCGTCCATGGTGGCGGCGATCTCCGCCAGGGCCATCTCGCGGCCGGTGGGAAGGTGCCGCACCCAACCGGGAACCAGGGCCAGTTCGTCAGACTTTACCATCATAAGGTCCGCGCCGCGCCGCAGGATCCGGTCTCTCAACCGATTCGCGGCCGAAATGAGGGCATTTCCGTAGGTGTAGGTCGTCCGGCTCGCCGAGGCCGATCCCGACGGCAGCGTCCACGCCGTGTCGGGCAGGACGACTTCCAGCCGGGAGAGGTCCTGGGAGAGGATCTCCCCCGCCACCTGGAGGAAGGTGTGGGCGTTTCCCTGCCCCATGTCCACGACGCCGCAGGCCACCCGGAAACGGCCCTCCCGGGTCAGGACGATCTTCGCGTTGGCCGTGTCGGGGATGACCGGCCCGTAACCCATCCCGTGCATGACCGCCGCGATGCCGACCCCGCGTTTTCTGGCGGGACCTGCCCCCGCTTTCCAGGCGTCTCGGTCCCGCCACATTCGGTGATCCCGGAGGATCTCGAGGCACCGGCCGATTCCCGTGGAGGTGGTCAGGGTCACCCCCAGGGGTGTGGTGTCTCCCCGGTTGACGGCGTTGGCCCGGCGGATGTCAAGGGGCGACACGCCTATTTTCGCCGCGAGCCGGTCTATCATCTGCTCCATGGCGGCGGTGGCCTGGGCCACGCCGAAGGCCCGGAAGGCGCCGCCGACCGGGTTGTTCGTGTAGACCGCCCAGGCCTTCACGTCGGCGTGGGGGATCCGGTAGGGTCCGCCGGCGTGTTCCAGCCCGAGGGCCATGACGGCTCCGCCCAGGTGATCGTAGGGGCCGGTGTCGTAGAAGATCTCCGCCTCGAGGGCGTAAAACCGTCCGTCCGCGTCAGCCCCGAGGCGGTACCGGCACAGCGCCCGGTGCCGCTTGGCGCTGGCGATAAAGCTCTCCTCCCGCTGCCACCACATCTTGACGGGTCGTCCGGGGAACCGCAGCGCCGCCAGGGCGAGGAGGCTCTGGACGGTGATGCCGTCCTTTCCGCCGAAGGCCCCGCCGCAGTAGGGGGCGACGATGCGAACCCTGTCCATGGGAAGTCCAAGGGCCTCGGCCACCTCCCGCTTGTCCCGGAAGGGGGTCTGGGTGGAGACGGTGATGGAGATGGTTCCGTCGGCGTCCGCCACGGCCCATCCCGCCTCCGTCTCCAAATAGGCGTGCTCCTGGTAGGGCAGCTCGATGGTCGCCTCGACCACGTAGGCGCAGTCGGCGAAGGCCTCCACCCCCTTTCCCGTCGTGATGTGTCCCGAGAGGAGGACGTTTCCGCCCGGATGGTCTTCATGGATTCGGGGGGCGGTTTCCTTGAGGGCCTCCTCCATGTCGAAGACACCGGGCAGGGGCGTGGCCTCGACTTTTATCTTTTGAATGGCTTCCTCCAGGGCCTCCCGGCTCTCCGCGACCACGAGGGCGACCCCGTCGCCCCGGTGCCGGATCCTGTCGTCCACGAGGACGGGCTGGTCCCGCCGCGCCACCCCCTGGCGGTTGGAGCCCTCGATGTCCTTGGCGGTCAGGACGGTAAGGACGCCGTCCACCTTTTCGGCCTCCTTGACATCCACGCCCTCGAAGACGGCGTGGGGAATCCCCGCCCGTTTCACGCCGGCCCACAGCATCCCCTCCGCGTAGAAGTCGATGGCATAGCGCTCTTGCCCCGTGACCTTGGCGGGGGCGTCGACGCGCGCCAGCGCCTCTCCGATCTGGAGGGGACGTCCCGGGTTCAGGACAGCGGTGGATGTGTCTTCGTCTTTCATGTCAGGAGACGATCTCGCCCAGGGCCTCCACGAAGGCCTGCATGGCCTCGTGTCTGTGGAGGGTCAGGCGAATATAGTTGGGATAACGGAACCCCGACATGGAGCGGATCATGACCCCCTTCTTCATCATCTTCCGGTAGGCGAGGGTGTCGCTGATCGGCAGTTTGATCATCATGAAGTTCGCCTCGCCGCGCACGTAGGGAATCCCCATGGCGTCCAGCTCCCGGCAGACGAAATCCTTCTCTTCGTTGATCAGCGCGCGGGTTCGCGGGATGTGTTCCGGGTCGTCCAGGGCCGCCAGGGCCGCCTCCTGGGCCACCACGTTGACGGAGTAGACCACGCAGGTGCGGCGGATGACGTCCACCACGTCCAGGCTCCCCGCCAGGTAACCGATCCGCAGCCCCGCCAGGCCGTACATCTTGGAGAAGGTCCGGAAGACCACCAGGTTGGGATACTCGGGGATCAGTTTCATCCCGTCGGGATAGTCCGGCTTGTCCAGGAACTCGAAGTAGGCCTCGTCCACCACCACGATCTGCCGGCCGTCGATCCGGTCGAGGAACCGTCGGAGCTTCTTTACCGGCCAGTAGGTCCCCGTGGGGTTGTTGGGGTTGCAGACGAATAGGATCTTGGTTCGGTCGTTGATGCGGGCGAGCATCCCCTCGTCGTCGAAGGTGTAGTCCTTCAGGGGGACGAGTTGGGCCTGGAATCCCGAAAATTCGGCCACCCACTCGTAAACGGCGAAGGTCTTGTCGGCGGTGATGATGTTGTCCCCCTCCTGGCAGAAGGCCTTGATGACGAAGGCGATCACCTCGTTGGCGCCGTTGCCCACGATGAACTGGTCCGGGTGGAATCCGAATCTGTCGGCCAGCTTATAGCGCAGGTAGTACACGTCGCCGCTGGGGTAGATGGACGCCTTGTAGGGCTCGAACTTCCGGATGACCTCCTGGGAGGTGGGGGGAGGTCCCAGGGGATTCTCGTTGTTGTTCAGCCGGAAGATGCGGGGACACCCGTAGAGCTTCTTCAGCTCCGGATCCGGCTTGCTGGGGATGTAAGCCTCGAATTTCTGGATATAACCGGGGACTAAGGAATCAAGCTGCAGGGACATCGTACTGGAAGATCACGAGGTCCCCCTTGCCTGCGTAGGGGAGGACGACCCGGGGGATAAAGTGTTGTTCCGTCAGGGCGGGAATCCAGAGGGCATGCTCGGAGATGCCCAGGTCGAGCTCGAAAAGGACGTTGGAGATGCCTTCCTTTCTGAAGGCGTCCACATGGCGGGAAAGGTTCTGGGCCATGTCTTTCCCGAGCCAGAGGGGACGGAGGCGGACCCGTTTCTGGGGATGTTCGAACTCGGCGGAGATGACGGAATGCTCGGGATGATGTTCTCCCACGTCCCGGATCACGATGATTTCCCTGGGAAGCACGAGACGCTGGTAGGTTTCTGCCAGGAACGGCTCGATTTCCGAGCCGGCCCAGACTTTCGATCCCAGATCCTCCTCAAGGAGCCGGTAGAAATAGGGATAGTCAACCCCCTCGGGGGACTTGGAGTAGTCCTTGACGGTTCCGAGCTCCTCGAAGTAGCCCGGCGGCATCTCGCCCGGGTTGTACCGGTTGATGAGGCCGAGCACGGAGGTCCGGGCGATCTTGCTCACCACCCCGTCCAGCAGGTCCCGGATCAGGCCTTCGCGATCCTCTTCCACAAAGACGTAGGGGCCGAAGCACTCCACCATTCGAGGGTTCAGGGCGCGCCAGATCACCCCGCCCCCCACGGCGCCCGTGCCGTCCTGGGCCGTCAAGGCCCCGTAGGCCCCGCTTTTTACCATGTCCACCAATTTCCCTGGATACCCGAAGGCCTCGGGAAACCGCTCCGCCGCGTAGTGTTTCTGGAGGAGATAGGAGAAATCCTTCAGCGCCTGGGGCGTCGCCGCTCTCACGCTCAGGGGCTCGCCTTCCCTGGGAAGTTTCAGGTCCGGGATCGTGTCGGGCTTGGGGTAGCTCCGCTCCTTGATGATGCGGAAGACCATCCCGCCGTCGTCGCCCCGTTCCACGTGGAGGAAATCGACGGACCGGGCGGCGATCATCAACCCCATCTCTTCCAGGTCGCTCTCCCGATCGGGGGAGAGGCCGGCCGTGAGATTCAGGGCCTTCAGGTCGATGTCCCCGACCGGGATAGCCATTTCCACCTGGTCGTAGAAAAGGGCCGACGAAACATTCAGCCGGAGGGGGGTCTTGGGAGGCAGGATGGATGAGAGGTGGGAAAAGATCTCCTCGCTGGAGAGGACGAGCCGGAGTGTCTCTCCTTTTTGAGCTCCCAAGGCATGACACCCATTCTCTACCACCGCAAGGACAAGAGAAAGAAACCGCTTTTCCGCGTAAGTGTTCAGGGAAATCGGGGGAGGATTTTTCTGCTGGGAAGAGCTCACGACGATGCGATCTCCTTGAGCCCCTCCTCCTCGGACTCGTAAATGGGAAACAGCTCGGTAAACCCGGCAATGTCGAAGACCTCTTTAACGGTTTCTCGTAGGCCACAAAGGGCCAAGATCCTATCCTTGTTCTTCAAAAGCTTTGCACCCAAAAGGAGTGTTCTTAGACCCGCACTGCTGATATAATCAAGTCCCTCCATATCAATCACAAGGGCTTTTGGATTTCGTTCTATTATGGTAATGAGGTCTTTTTCAAAATCCGCTGCGTTGGTAGCATCAAGTCTTCCTTTGACTTTAACAATCTCAATATCTTTTTTGGTTTCACATATAATTTCCATTTATATCACATCCCCCTTTCATGTATTTTAGCTTAACAAATACCAAAATACCTGTCAATCAAACAATTTCATTTGCCACTTAATCCAACGTGGTATATAATCGAAGTTTGAGATGAAAAAGGAAAGCAAAGGAAGGAAATAACTTTTCAGATGATCGCCCTTCATCCCCTTAAATCTTACACGAAAGATGAACTCATCGAGATCCTAGCAAAAATGGGAGAACCGCGTTTCCGCGCCACCCAACTTTTCAAGTGGATCTATCAAAAAGGCATCGCCGACTTCTCCAAGATGACAGACATATCGAAAATTTCACAACGCAAATTCGACGCCTTTTTCACTCCCCAATCGCTTTCTATTGAACAAACCGAAATCTCAAGGGACGGAACCACGAAATACCTCTTTCGGCTCCAGGATGGGAACGCTGTCGAAGGAGTCCTCATCCCCGACCCCCCCCGTTTGACCCTTTGCGTCTCAACACAAGTAGGTTGCCGGATGGGTTGCGCCTTCTGCAAAACGGCACGAATGGGGTGGATACGACATCTGAATACCGACGAAATCGTCGATCAGGTCTGCCAAGTATCCGCGAAGATTAAACCCAAACAAAAAATTACCAATATCGTTTTTATGGGCATGGGAGAACCTCTCGACAACCTCGATAACACCCTCAAGGCCATTGAAATTCTCGGAAGCACGGATGGATTCCAATTCTCCCATCGCCGCCTCACCGTCTCTACTTGTGGGCTCGTCGACAAGATGAAGCGAATCGGGGACGCATCAAAGCGCTTTCGGCTGGCTGTTTCCCTCAACGCGGCAGACGATGACACTCGCTCCCTTCTCATGCCGATCAACAATAGATTTCCTATCGCGAGCCTATTGAACGCTTGTTGGGAAATCAGTCTAAGAAACAGAGAAAGAATCACGTTTGAATACGTCCTCTTGAAGGGTATCAACGATAGACCAAAAGACGCCTTTCAGCTTGTCAACCTTATGAAAGGCCACAAAGCAAAGATCAACCTTATACCCTTCAATGAGACCGAAGGTATCCCTTTCAAACGACCCGATGATGCCACCATTCTCACCTTTCAAAAGATCCTCCTCGACTCCTATCTCACCGCCATCATACGTAGCAGTAGAGGAGACGATATCTCCGCAGCTTGCGGACAGCTAGCAACTGTCCATTCTTCATCTACGGTGTGAGAGCGCTCGCTTTACTGTTGTGGAATAACCCGAACCGTATGAATCTGTTTGGGATCCGCTTCCTCGATCACCAACAAAAGATTCTTATACCTAAACTTTTCTTTCGGCAAAGGGACCTTTCCCGTTAACTCAAGGATCAATCCCCCCAGCGTTTCATACTTCCCCTTTTCTTCAGGAAGGTTGAAATACTCTTGAAATGCTTCTATCTCAACACTCGCATCCACAAGGATCGATCCGTCCTCCTGAGGTTGAAAAGGGCTCTGTTCTACTTCATCAAATTCATCTTCGATCTCCCCAAAGATCTCCTCGATGAGATCCTCGATCGTTACGATTCCCGCCGTACCTCCATATTCATCCACGACAATGGCGATATGCACCCGCCACATCTTGAAATCCTTCAACAACTCTTCCAATCCCCTCGTCTCTGGAATGAAATGGGGTGAATGAAGGATCTCCTGGAGGGAAAATTCGGAGTCTGGTCTCCCCCAAAATTGAAAAAGATCCTTCACGTGGACAATCCCAACGATATTATCAAGCGTTCCCTCATATACTGGGACTCTGGAATGCCCTTCTCTAACCACCAGGGTAATCCAGTCAGAAAGGGGGGTATCTTCTGGAACTGCAACGACCTCCGTTCTCGGCACCATCACTTCCCTTACCATCGTTTTTTTGAACTCGAAGATGCCGGTAATCATGTCGTGTTCTTCTTCATTCAGGAGCCCCTCCCTCTCGCCTATGTCGATTAGCTCCTGTATGTCCTCTTCCGTTACCGATGAAGGAGCAGTTTCCTGCCCTCGAATGACATCCCAGAACTTCTTGAGCCATTCCATCATAGCATCCTCACGATGAGAAACTTTTTCACGTGGTGCGTCACCCCACAACACCTCTTCCGCAAAACGGCTTTTTCCCCCAACGATTTCCTCTGTCCACAAAAACCAGTCCCCCCTGAAAGATGGTACCTTTGACGCGGCCTTTCAACGTTCTCCCCGCGAAAGGAGAATTCTTGCCCTTTGAAAAAAAATCGTCTGGGTTTACCGTCCAACATTCAGAAGGATCAAAAAGAACCAAATTTGCCATGTCTCCTTCTGCTATCCCCCCTCTTTCCAGGGCAAGGACCCGCGCAGGGGCAATCGTCATTTTTTCAATCACCTCTAACGGGGACATCCCGACCTCTTTCCCTGCCTCCAAAACGACAGGCAAGGCCGTCTCAAGCCCCGAAATTCCGCTGCTTGCGTAGTCAAACTCGACTGTTTTGGAATGTATGTCATGAGGGGCATGATCCGTCGCAACACAATTGATAACCCCTTCCTTCAAAGCAGACAATAGCGCCTGTCGATCCTCTTCCTCCCGTAAGGGAGGATTTACCTTGAAAGAGGTATCATAAGCGGAGTGATAGAGATCTTCAACTGTCAAGGAAAGGTGATGAGGGGTCACTTCACTGGACACAGGTATCCCCTGTGTCTTGGCCCACCGGAGAATATCCACAGAACCTTTGCAACTGACATGAGCAATATGAACGGGTATCTCCAGCCACTGCGCCATCAAAACATCCCGCGCCACCATAACACTTTCAGAAACACTGGAAATTCCTGTTAAACCAAGTCGAGTTCCCATCACTCCTTCATGGACACTCCCCCCACCCGACAGGGAAAGGTCCTCACAGTGATCAATCACCACTATGCCAAATCGCCGAGAATACTCCATAGCTATACGAAGCATCGCTCCGTCACGTATGGGCCAACCATCATCGGAAACGGCGACAATACCTGCTTCTTTCATCAAACCAATCTCCGATAGCTGCTTTCCTTTCTGACCTTTTGTAACGGCCCCAATGGGAAGAACCTCAATCAACGCCTCCCGCTCCGCCACCTCAAGGATATAGCGCGTAACCGACGGGTTGTCGTTCACGGGAAAGGTATTCGGCATACACGCAACCGTCGTAAACCCTCCTGCCGCAGCCGCCATGCTCCCCGTCTCGATAGTTTCTTTGTACTCATACCCCGGCTGCCGAAAATGCGTATGAAGATCTATGAGCCCAGGAAGCACCCAAAGCCCCTCGCAATCCAATACCTCCTCTTCAGGAAACTGAGCGGCAAGAGAGTGCCCCTTTTTGACTATTCGCTTCCCTTGGATCAAAACGTCACATACCTCTTGGGTACGGGAAGCAGGATCAAAAAGGAGACCTCCTTCAAGAATCACTCGATCTACCCCCACAAATAAGATAGAGTAAGGCCATTCTCACGGCCAATCCATTTTCCACCTGATCAAGGATGAGGGATCGGTCTCCATCCGCCACTTCTGGCGAAACTTCTACTCCTCGATTGATGGGTCCAGGATGCATGACAAGCACGCCCGGCTTGCACATTGCCATTCGTTCTTTTGTCAAGCCATAGAATCTAGTGTACTCCGTGAGAGATGGGAAAAACCCCCTTTCCTGTCGCTCCAACTGAATACGAAGCATCATCACAACATCAAGCTCGGAAAGAAGCTTATCAAAATCAGTCGTTACTTCCACCCCCATCGTCTCGATTCCTCTAGGGATCAACGTTGGAGGACCGCAAACTGCCACCTCCGCTCCCATTTTTTTCAAGCACAAAATATTCGACCGAGCCACCCTGCTATGTTTAATATCGCCCACAATCCCAATCTTCTTCCCATCCACGCCTCCCAAGTGTTCGACCATCGTATAGAGATCCAAAAGGGCCTGCGTCGGGTGTTCATGGGCGCCATCACCTGCATTGATTACGGGAACATCCACATGACGGGCAAGAAAATGGGGCGCTCCCGCGGCGCTATGCCGTAATATCAACAGATCGGGATGCATAACTCGGAGGTTTTTCACCGTATCCAGCAGTGTCTCACCTTTTACGACACTACTTGCGGAGGACGAAATGTTGATGGTATCCGCGCTCAGGCGCTTCGCGGCCAATTCGAACGACGTGCGCGTACGCGTGCTCGGCTCAAAAAAAAGGTTGATGATTGTTTTTCCCCGAAGGGTCGGAACCTTTTTGATGTCCCTTCTAGAGATCTCCTTAAATGCCTTCGCCGTATCTAATACGAGACGAATTTCTTCAACACGTAGTCCTTCAATACCTAGAAGATTTTTATGGGAAAAGGTAACATTCATTTTTAATTCGTTGTCGAACCCCTCTTATTATATCACGAAAAACCTTTTTGAAAAGAGATCCTTTACATTTTCTTTCCTTCGGGCCCTTGTATCTTGACAAACCCAAATTCTCAGCATAGACTGTAAGGAAATACTACATAATTTCAGATATTGAAGGAAATTCTACTGCTCAGGAGGATTACTATGGACAACTCATTAGAAAAAATATTCAATCCCTCCTCCATTGCGATCGTCGGCGCATCGGAAACGCCGGGAAAAGCGGCCGAACGACGGACACGAAGTCTCTTGGAAGGAGGTTATGGGGGAAAGATTTTTCTCATCAACCCAAAGCGTGAAATGTTATTTGGTCGGAAAACGTATCCTTCCCTTTCAGATGTTCCCGAGCAGGTAGATTTGGTTATGATCGTCATCCCGGCCCCCTTAATCCCAAATGTAATTGGCCAATGCGTGGAAAAAGGGGCAAAAGGAGCAATTATCATCACGGCAGGCTTGGGAGAAACGGGAAAAGAGGGAAAGGAAATAGAATCCCAAATCCTAGAAAACGCCGCAAAGGGAAATGTTCGGATTATCGGTCCCAACTGCAGTGGTATGTATAGCCGATCCGCCCAGATGAACCTCCTCGGAGTCCCTCCCATCAAACCTGGCCCAGTCGCTATTATCGCTCAAAGCGGAAACATCATCGATTCCCTGACTCACTATGCCAAGGTACGAGGGATAGGGTTCAGCAAGATCATCAGCGCTGGAAATGCGATTGGCGTAAAATTCCACGAATACGTTGAATACTTGGGAAACGATCCCGACACCAAAGTCATCTGCATCTATATGGAAGGAATCTCTGAAGGGGACAAACTGGTTATCGCCGCCCGCAAAGTAACCCGTAAAAAACCCATCATCATCCTCAAGGTGGGACGATCGGGAGCAGGCGCGCGAGCCGCGGCTTCCCATACGGGATCGCTTGCCGCAGACGATAAGATCGTCCAAGCCGCTTTTCAGCAGGCAGGAATCCTTCGTGTCACCAACGTGGATTCGATGTTCGATCTCGCTGAATGTTTTAGTCTCCTCCCCCTACCAAAAGGCCGCCGGGTCGCTATTCTATCGGAGGGCGGGGGCGACAATTCCGTGGCTGCCGATAACGCTGAATCTTATGGACTCGAAGTTCCCGTTCTCTCCGAAGCTACGCAAGAAAAAATTCGCCCTTTTCTCTTGAAAGGAATGCCAGCTCAAAACCCCATCGACTACGGGGGAACGGCAGAGGAAAATCCACACATGATCACCGAGTGTTGCAAGGTCTGCATGGAAACCGACGAGGTAGACGCCTTGTATATCACCGGTTTTTTTGGGGGATTTAAAGAAATCATCGCACCCCATGTGGAGACCTTAGAAATCCAAACGGCAAAAGACCTCACGAACTTCGTGAAAAAATATCAAAAACCCCTTGTGATGCACACGAGTTTTGCCCACGAGCCTTTTGAATCCATCCGAATCCTAAAAGAAAATGGAATTCCCGTCTTCTCTTCGTCGGAACGCGCCGCCTTTTGTCTTGGAGCCATGGCCAAAGCTGCGGAAAGGATTCACGAAGGAGAAGGTGAGCCGGTGGAAAGTCTGTCCGGCAAGCGAAACCCCCTTGCTGCGGAAATCCTAGGTTCCCTCGAAAGGAAAGGGATCCAAAACGTTCTGGAAACTGAGGCGAGAGAAATCCTCAAGGCGTACAATATCCAAGTCCCAGAAGCCTACCTCGCCAAAACCCCGGAAGAGGCCGCTCAGATTGCCGAAAAAATGGGATTCCCCATCGCAATAAAAATCGTTTCTCGGAAGATCCTCCACAAATCGGACGTGGGAGGAGTCAAAATCAATCTTTCTACCCCGACAGAAGTAACGGCCGCTTATCAAGAAATCATGGAAAATGTCGCGCGGTCCGTCCCAAAAGACGACATAGAAGGCATCCTCATAACCCCCATGGCACCCGAGGGTCAGGAATGTATCGTGGGTATGACACGCAATCCCCAGTTCGGCCCCGTCATCATGTTCGGGTTGGGCGGCATCTTTGTCGAAGTCCTCAGAGATGTAACCTTTCGGATTGCACCCTTGTCCCCAAAAGACGCGGATGAGATGATCCGTTCCATCAAAGGGTACCCCATCCTTCAAGGGATCCGAGGGCAAGCCCCAAAAGACATCGGTGCCATTCTCGATATTTTGTTAGGGATCTCACGGCTAGCCGTGGACAATCCCGAAATAGCGGAGATGGATCTCAACCCCGTGATCGTCCACGAAAAAGGGGCCTCCATTGTTGACGCAAGGATGATTTTAGGTTAGGGGACTAGGTTAAAACTCCGAAGTCTAAAGAATCAGCTCGATAACCTAAAATCGTAAAAGGGACTAAACGAACGGAACAAACGAGACAAACCATATTCAAGGAGTCTACCAATGAACTACGAATGCATCATCTACGAAAAAACGGATGGGGTGGCCCTCATCAAGCTCAACCGCCCGCAGGTCTTGAACGCCATGAATAAACAGCTATGGCTCGATTTGGAAGATGCCCTTCAAGATGCCTTAGAAGACACATCCGTAAAAGCCGTCATCTTTACGGGTGAAGGCCGCGCCTTTTCCACCGGCGCCGACTTGAAAGACTCCAAAGGGCGAACCCTCACCGCCTACCGGGATTATCTCATCCATCTACAGGAGGTCTCGCGCCGCATTATTCGATTTCCTAAACCAACCATTGCGGCCGTCAATGGGTACGCCTTGGGATCCGGATACGAACTTTCCCTCGCCTGCGACATCCGCATCGCCGCGGAAAGCGCCAAATTTGGTTCTCCTGAAGCAAGGGTTTCATCCTCCGTCACGGGTGGAGCCATGCGGCTTCTCCAAGACCTCGTCGGGCCAGGCAAGGCGAAAGAACTTTTGTTCACGTGTGATTACATCGACGGAAAGGAAGCGGAAAGGATCGGGCTCGTCAATAAGACCGTTCCGGATGAAAGACTCATGGAAGAGGCCTTGGCAATGGCACGAAAGATAACGGAAAACTCTGCTTTCTCTATCCATCTCATTAAAAAGGGCCTCAACATGGCTCACGAAGTGAGCCTCGAAGCCTTGATGGATTATGAAGTTGAGGCATGCCTCGCCACCGTCTCTGCCCCGGAGCGTCAGGAAAAATTGGAAGAGTTCGCGCAACGGAAGAAAAAATAGGGAAGAGGCCTTCCCTCTTCCCTATCCCTGCCACTTTCAAAGGCGACATCCGCTAGCTTTCCGCAAGCACATCCTCCTCGGTAAACGAAAGTTCCCCTTTCTCCTTAGGCAAAGGCACCACAAGAACAGGTTTTCGAATGTTCCTTAAAACGCGTTGGGCCACACGACCAAGGAACGTATAAGTAAAAATCTCTTTGCTATGGGTCCCCATAACCACCATATCTACGTCTGCCTCATCCGCCTTTTTCAGGATTTCCACGGATGGGTCTCCCTCCATGACTTCGATGGTGATCCTTTCTTTCAGCTTTTTTGCCTGTTCTTCGTCCAGTTCTTTTTGGCTGAAAGAGTCGATGCGTTTTTCAAGCCTCTCGATGACTTGGCGCCGATTTTCTTCCCTCAGTTTATGAAAGGTCCCTTCACCCATCTGCGTAATGACGGGAACCTCACCCACCGGGTCGAGCTTTTTCAACACGGAGAGGATGTGGATTTGGGCGTCGAAGGCA
>CAZOBB010000050.1:0-3143 GCA_964577975.1 uncultured Thermodesulfobacteriota bacterium
GAGGAGGTGGAGGCGTTCGCCAAGGGACTCTATGGAGATCTGGGCAGGATTGACATCCTCGTCAACAACGCGGGGATCACGGACGATCAGCTTCTGCTTCGAATGAAGGAAGAGCAGTGGGATCGAGTTCTCGAAACGAACTTGAAAGGCGTTTTCAACTGTACAAAGGCCGTGGCCCGGTATATGTTGAAGAAGAAATACGGGAGGATCGTGAACATTTCGTCGGTGATTGCTCTGATGGGAAATCCCGGCCAGGCCAATTATGCGGCCTCCAAAGCCGGGATGATCGGCTTTACCAAGGCCGTGGCGAGGGAGCTGGCGCGCAAGCAGATTACGGTGAATGCCATTGCCCCGGGGTATATCCAGACGGACATGACGGAGAAGATGGAGGATAAAGCGAAGTCGGAGATCAAGTCCTTAATTCCCCAAGGTCGCCTTGGAAAAGTGGAGGATGTGGCGAATGCCGTGTTGTTCCTCGTGTCTGACGCGGCTTCTTACATTACGGGGCATGTATTGAATGTTAGTGGTGGTTTGTATATATAAGAAACGTCTGGAAGAGATAAAATAAGTAAAAGGAGGAGGCTTATGTCAGTCGAGGAAAGAGTCAAAGAGATCATTGTAGATCAATTAGGTGTGGATGAGAGCGAGGTAACTCCAGAGGCAAAATTTATTGATGACCTCGGAGCAGATTCTCTTGATATCGTGGAACTCGTCATGGCACTGGAGGAAGAATACGATATTGAGATTTCTGACGAAGAGGCAGAGAAGATTCAAACTGTGGGAGATGCCATCGAATTTATTAAATCCCGTCAGTCTTGATGGGGGATGGTGGTATAAATTGAGGAAGAAGTAAAGTTCCAAATAGAAGGAACTGAAGGAGGATGGGGTGAAAAAGCGCGTTGTGGTTACGGGTTATGGGTTGGTGACCCCATTGGGAATTGGCTCTAAGGAGCCATGGGATAATCTCATCAATGGGGTGTCAGGCATTGATTACATCACGCGTTTTGATACCACAACGATGAAATCCAAAATTGCCGGAGAGGTGAAAGATTTTAAGGTGGAGGATTTTATCGATTCGAAAGACGCCAAACGAATGGATCTCTTCACGAAGTTTGCCATGGCGGCGGCCAAGTTGGCATTGGAGATGTCGGGCCTTGAGATCACGGAAGAGAATGCGCCGCGCGTGGGTGTTCTCGTTGGGGCGGGCCTCGGGGGACTGGAGACTTTCGAACGTTTCCACAAGCGGCTTATCCAGACGAACAATCCGAAAAAAGTGAGTCCTTTTTTTATACCTATGCTCATTTCTAATATGGCTTCGGGACAGATTGCCATACGTTCGGGGGCCAAAGGGCCGAGTATCAGTATTTCGACGGCGTGCGCCACGGGTGCCCATTCGATCGGATACGCCTTGCGGACGATCCAGTACGGGGATGCCGATGTCATGATTACCGGCGGCTCCGAGGCGGCGATTTCCCCGGTTTCGGTGAGTGGATTTGATGCCATGCGGGCGTTGGCGGAATTGAAAGACGACCCCAAAAAGGCGAGCCGTCCCTTTGATAAGGAACGAACTGGATTTGTTATTGCAGAAGGATGTGGCGTCATTGTGCTTGAAACGCTGGAACATGCCAAGAAACGGGGAGCCCCCATCTACGGGGAGATTGTCGGATTCGGCCAGAGCGCGGACGCGTATCACATCGCCGCGCCGTCTCCCAACGGGGAAGGACCTTCCCGCTGTATGGCTTCGGCGCTGAAAGACGCGGGGATCAGTCCGGAAGACATCGACTACATCAACGCCCACGGAACCTCGACCCCCTTGAACGATATTGCGGAAACGAAGGCGATCAAAAAGGTCTTCGGGGATTACGCCTACAAGGTTCCCATCAGCTCGAACAAATCGATGATGGGGCACCTTCTGGGGGCCGCAGGGGCGGTGGAATCCATCTTTACCATCTTGACCATCAAGGAGGGAATCATCCCTCCGACCATCAACTATGAATACCCCGATCCGGAGTGCGACCTGGATTACGTACCCAACGAGGCGCGCGAGGCGGATATCCGATACGCCTTGAGCAATTCCTTCGGTTTTGGCGGAACCAACGCCTCGCTGGTATTCAAGCGTTTCGAGGGGTAGTTCAGCGTACTCCACTGGCATGGCCTGTTGGGGTATGGCCGAGCGGGCTTCTGAGCTTTCTTGAAAGGAGTGTCAGGTGAAGCAAAGAGTGGCGATTGTAGGCGCCGGTCAGGGGAAGTTCGGTGTCAGGGAGGACGCCTCCCATCGGGAACTCGCCTTCGAGGCGGTGGCCGCGGCCCTGAAGGATGCGGGAACGACCCTCAAGGACGTCGACAGTATGGTCACAGCGGTAGCCGCGGACGAGTTTTCTTTCGCCCTCCAACCCTCCGCCCAGATGCATGACTACCTGGAGTTTTATCCCAAGGCGAATTTCCGGGTGGAAGGGGCCTGTGCCAGCGGGACGATGGCCCTGCGCGTGGGATGGATGACCGTCGCGTCGGGGTTGGCGGACGTGGTTCTGGTTCTCGGGGCGGAAAAGATGACGGAGGTCAGCACGGCCCAGGCGACGGAGATCATGGGGAAGGGCGGGGATGCCATCTGGGAGTATCCCTTCGGGATGACATTCCCCGGTTATTACGCCATGGTGGCCCGGGCCCACATGGCGACCTTCGGGACCACGGAAGAACAGCTTGCCATGGTGGCCGTCAAGAATCACTTTTACGGTAGCCAAAATCCTTTGGCCCACATGCCCAAAGAGATAACGGTGGAAAAAGCGTTGAACTCCTTCATGGTGGCCTATCCGTTGAAGCTCTACGATTGCAGCCTGATCACGGATGGAGCCGCGGCGGTTATCCTCGCCAGCGAGGAACGCGCCCGGGATTTCGCGAAGCCCCCCGTGTGGATCGAGGGAATCGGCACGGCGACGGACACCATGAGGATTGCGGATCGAGAGCATCTCCATACCTTAAGGGCCACGGTGGAGGCGGCGAAAGAGGCCTATCGACGTGCGGGAATAGGCCCGAACGAGATCGACGTGGCCACGGTTCACGATTGCTTTACCATCGCGGAGATCTGCGCCTATGAGGACCTCGGATTCTGTCCCAAGGGGGAAGGCGGAGCCTTCATCGAGGCC
>CAZOBB010000051.1:0-10795 GCA_964577975.1 uncultured Thermodesulfobacteriota bacterium
ACCACATTCACCGGTTTGACCTGCGCCCGCGAGGCGGCCAAGCAGGCCTACGACATGGCCGGCGTAGGGCCGGAAGACATCGACGTGGCGGAGGTGCATGACTGTTTCACCATCGCCGAGATGATGGCCTATGAGGATCTCGGTTTCGCGGAACCCGGCAAGGGGAAGGAACTGATCCGCAACAAGGAAACCTATATCGGCGGCAAGATCCCCGTCAACGTGGACGGCGGGCTCCTTTCCAAGGGACACCCCATCGGCGCCACGGGCGGATCCCAGATCCGCACCATCACGCTCCAACTGCGCGGCGAAGCCGGCCCCATGCAGGTGGATGGCGCGAAGATCGGCCTCGTCCACAACATCGGTGGCGTCGGTATCTATGGCAACGTTACAATCTTCGGGAGGGATGAATAATGGGTTTTGAACGTTTCGGAACAGTTTCATTCGTATCACAGACAAAGGTGGCGAAGTTCGTCGATTTCCTGGACGAGGGATCACTCATGGGGACCAAGTGCAAATCGTGCGGGACAAAATATTTCCCCCCGAGGAGCGATTGCGCCGAGTGCCTCAGCTCCGACATGGAGTGGTTCGAGATTACGGGTCCGGGTAAACTCGTGACCTACTCGAAGCTGATGTACGCTCCCTCCGGATTCGAGAAGGATCTGCCTTACCGGATTTGCGTGGTGGAATATCCCGACGGCGTCAAGGTCTTCGGGAGAATCAGCCCTGCCATTCCCGACGAGGAATTGGTCATCGGCATGGATCTCGTGGCGGTTCCCGTAAAATTGGCAGGAGACAAAGTTTCCTACGAGTTTCGCCGCCCGTAGAAAACATTCCACGAAAACCTTTCCAGGGGGATAAAGAGGGAACGACAGTCCACTTTTTTATCCCCCTTTTTCTCCCCTATTCTTTCCTGCTGTGGTAAAACAATGGGAAAATACCTAGGAACGATGCCGGGGGTTTCGATGGAATGTATTAAACGAATCAGAGGGAACAATACTCGAATGACGGGAAAGCGATGAACCCCTATCCACCGCAAATCACCCAGAACGACTATTCCTTCTTTCGCGTGTAGATTGTTTTATAGTTCTCCCGTCTTCCTGCGAAACAGGCCTGACATGTTAGATCCGGATCATCGGGAGAGACTGGTTCCACGCGAACCTCAAAGCCAATAGACTCGTACATTTCCACAAACTCATCCACCCGTTCGGCATCGCAGGTAAATTTCTTTTTCCACCCCTCTTCCGCCAAACGCTCGTCCCGAGTTAAAGGCCTTTCTTCCGGCATCGGTTTCCCCCTTAAAACAATTATTTCCCTGTGGGAAGGGACTGCTGAACCGCTTTGATGGTTTCCTCTCGTATCAACTTCACCACTTTCTTCTTTAACTCTAAGAACATGGGTGTCATCTTAATATCGGGCGACCGAGGATGAGGGACATCGATCTTGATCTCTTCTTTAATACGACCTGGCCGCGCCGTCATGACATAAACCACATCCCCAAGGAAAATCGCTTCGTCGATATCATGGGTCACAAAAAGGACCGTCATCTTCGTTTCTTCCATGAGCTGTAGAAGCAATTCCTGCATTAAGGCACGGGTCTGTGCATCCAATGCCCCAAATGGCTCATCCAACAAGAGGATTTCCGGACTATTGGCCATGGCCCGCGCGATGGCTACCCGCTGTTTCATCCCCCCCGACAAGGCCTTTGGATAATAATTATCGAATCCTTTCAGACCAACCTTGTCCAAATAGTAGGAAACAATCTCTTCAATTTCCCTTTTGGGCACCTTCTTGAGCCGAAGCCCAAACGCGATATTCTCCTTGACCGTCAACCACGGATAAAGGGTATAAGACTGAAAAACCATTCCGCGATCCGCACCCGGCTCCCACGTTTCATGCCCATCGAGAAGAACCCTTCCGGCACTCGGTCGTTCCAATCCGGCCACGATTTTCAACAGGGTCGATTTCCCGCATCCCGACGTTCCCACGATAGTAACAAACTCAGACTCTTCCACATAGGCGGAGATGTCCTGAAGCGCGATAACCTCCTCCTTTTTGGGAGTAACAAAACGTTTCGTCACGTTTTCAATAACGAGCTTCTTTTTTGCCATCACACGGACGCCTTTTCCGACCAGGGGAGAAGCCAGATGGTAAGATATTTGAATGACTGATCCGTAATGAGACCCAAAAGCCCTATGACGAACAGGCCTACAAAGATAACATCCGTTTGCATTCCCCGCATGGCTTGAAGGATCATGTATCCCAACCCCTTCTCTGCCGAAACCAACTCCGCTACTATCAGATACGTCCACGCCCATCCCATGGTGATGCGGAGATTATCCATAATACCCGGCAGGGAGGCGGGGATGAGCACGCGGAGGGTAACGTCTCGCTTCCTCGCTCCCAAGGTATAGGCCACTTGGAGAAGCTCTTTTGGCACATTGGCCGATACATCAGCGATGAGAAAGGTAAGCTGAAAAAGTGTTCCCAAAAAAATGACGGCGATCTTCTCCACGTCTCCTATGCCAATCCAAAGAATGAGAAGAGGAATCATCGCGCTAACAGGTAGGTAACGGACGAAATTTATAATTGGCTCGATCAGGGCCTCCACGAACTTGAAACTTCCCATGAGAATACCCGCAGGAACAGCCAGAAGAGCCGCCAGAATAAATCCCACTACCACCACATAGAGGCTTGTCCAGATATGGGGAAATATTTCCCCTGTCGCAAAGAGGTGCCACCCCGTCTTGAGTAGCGTGGTGGGCGATGGGAGGAACATCTCATCTACAATCCCTCCATACGTCAAAACAATCCATCCTAGAAGCACGGTAACGACAGAAAAGGCCGTCAAGCTCAAATAGATTCGGGGTCGGATCGCCTCTTTGGGTCTAAGGAAATCGAAATCGGACCAACGACGGTGGCTAGCTCCGGGAAGCGGAGAAGTTCCTCCCTCCTTCTCCCAATCATCCATTTTGTCCTTCATGGAGATGTTACCTACTGGAATTGAGGATTTCTGTCAAGGAATTATGGATGTGAAAAGCGAGTTTGCTCGGCAGCCCCTTCCCTCACAGAAGCCGTTCTTTTTCGTAAAGGCACGCAATCGCCTCTTTGAAAGAGAGCTCATGCGATGACGGTTCCTTTTGAAAACGATTTTCTCCCTTTGCAAAAAAACCCTTAAACAAACAACGTCTTGGCGAAAAGGGACACAAAACATAATACTGCCCTCCCTCATTGACAACCCATTCAAAACCTGTTTGAATGAAAAAAAAAGGAGGGAGAGGGATGAAGAAAATAACCGTCGTTTTATGTGTCATTGGTCTATTGTTTTTCATGGGAAACGGGATTAGTCAAGCAGCCAAACCCATTGTCATCGGGTGTCCGCTGTCCACGGGCTTCCTTTACGGTTGGGACGCGGAGCGGGCGATCAAGCTGGCGGTGGCCGAGATCAACGCCAAGGGCGGCGTCAAGGTCGGGAATGAAAAGCGCCCCTTCAAGGTAGAGGTCATCGACACGCGCGACCTGGAGCCCGGCGTGCCGGTGAGCGAGGCCCTGATGGCCGTCGAGAAGCTCATCCTCGAGAAGAAGGCCGACTTCATCATGGGCGGGCCGGTCCGTTCCGAGGCGGGATTGGCGGCCATGGACCTGTTGCGGAAGTACAAGAAGGTCAGTATCGTGACCACGGGTGTGTTGACGCCCAAGTATCACGTCCGTATCGCCAAGAACTACGACAAGTATAAGTACTGCTTCCGGATCACCAGCGACGCGAAGCAGATCGTGATGGACATGATCACCGTCTTCATGCAGATCAAGAAGCGGCATGCCTTCAAGAAGGTCTATATCATGGTCCAGGATGTGGCACACGCCCGGGCCGGCGGCGGCATCATGGGGAAGATCCTCAAGAAGAAGGGCTGGGAAGTGGTTGGCCAGCAGGTTTATCCCACGGGAACCAGCGATTTCTCCGTCGGGTTGATGGATGCCAAGAAAAAAGGCGCCCAGATGCTGCTCATCTGGATGGACATGCCGGAAAGCTCCATCCTCCTGAAGCAGTGGGCGGACATGAAGCTGAAATGCCTCCCCTTCGGGTTCATCAACGCCATGGAACAGCCGGGGGCCTGGAAGGCGACGAACGGCAAGTGTGAATACACCATCGTCGACGTGGTCAACGGTGGAAACGCCCCGGCCAAGATTACCCCGTGGACGATGAAGTTCGTGGATGCCTACAAGAAGAAATGGGGCCTCGAACCGGAAGGCTACGGCACCTCTTCCAGCTACATGGCGGTTTACGTCCTGAAGGATGCCATCGAAAAGGCCGGATCGCTCGATTCCGACAAGGTCATCAAGGCCCTGGAGAATACGGATATCATGGGTGTCTACGGCCGGATCCGTTTCGACAAAAAGAGCCACCAGATCATCGCCAGCACCGATCCCAAAAAAGGCGCCGTGACCTGTATCTTCCAGTGGCAGGCGGGCAAGCGGGTGCAGGTCTATCCCGCCACGGTGGCCGAGGGCCCCATCAAACTCCCACCCTGGATGAAATAGGCGTGGGGAGAATCTGATTGGAAATCCTGTTTTATGGGATCATCAATAGTATATCACTTGCCTTGATGGCATTGGGGTTTACCCTCGTTTACGGTATCAGCAGGGTCCCGAACTTCGCGCACGGGGCCCTGTATGTTTTTGCCGGATTTTTGACCTGGATTATCCTCAACAAACTGGGACTTCCCTATCCCCTGGCGATCCTTCTCGCCCTTGTCTGTTCGGCCCTTCTGGGGGCCGTCATTTCCATGGGTGTGTTGGTGCGGATCCGGGGGATGGAGATGTCGGAGGTCATTGCCACCTATGCCCTCGGGGTAGCCATTCTCGAAGGCTTTCGATGGGCGGGATTCAAGGGGATGACCTATACCCTTCCTCCCTTTTTCAAGGGAAGCGTGCAGATCCTCGGGGTGCCCATCGATTATCAGCGGATCATGGTGGTGGTCCTGGGGGTAGCGGTTCTGGCGGCCCTGTGGCTCTTTACGCGTCTGACGCGGATGGGGCTGGCCCTGCGAGGGATCGCCCAGGACGAACGGGCGGCCATGATGCTGGGGATCGATTCAGATTTCGCGGCAACCATCGCCATGGGGATCGGCTGCGCCCTGGCGGGTTTGGCGGCGGTTATCTTGCTCCCCCTCGGAAATATCGTGATCGAGGCGGGATATAATGTGTTGATCTTTGCCATCGCCGTCTGCGTGGTGGGGGGACTGGGAAGCTGGGGCGGCGCGGTGATCGCCTCGTTCGTCATCGGATTCGCCCAGATCCTGACGGTGGCCTACATCCGGCCCCAGTTTCAGATGGTGGTGGCGCTTTTGGCGATTCTTGTTACCTTGATTATCCGGCCTTCGGGATTTTTCGGCCGTCAGAAGGAACTGGAGGAAAGGGTCTGAGATGACGGAAGAGGGACGCCGTAAGGAACGTTTAGATCGGGGTATCAAGATCCGGACGAGCGGGCTGTATGCCATCTCCGGGTGGCCGGAATTATTCTATCTCATCTTTCCCCGGTTCATCCTGATCGCGGGAATGCTGTCATTGCCTTTGGTGTTCAGTTTCGCGCCTTATTGGCGCCGGGTTGTCTGTATCGTCTGTATCTACGCGATGTTGTCGATCGCCTTTGATTTTTTGGCGAATTTTGTGGGCCTTATCAATCTGGGAAGCAGTTTTTTCATCGGCCTGGGGGGCTATCTCACGGCGATTCTGAACGTCAACCTGGGCCTTCCGCCCGTCTTGTCCATCCCGATTGCCACCGTAGCGGGGGCGGTCATCAGCACGATTTTGCTCTTACCTTGTCTGCCTCTGCGGGGGATCTATTTCGCCATTGTGTCCCTCATGTTCCCGCTGATCTTCGAGAAATTGATTCAGGCTTTCAATATCCTCGGAGGAACGAACGGGATCGTGGGACTGGACGGCTTTTCGAACGCCTGGTGGGAGGGATACACGATCATCGTCGTGACCCTCATCGTGTTGTTTGGCCTGCGCCGCCTCGTCAACGAGGACGTGGGCCTGGTCCTGCGCGGGGTCAAGGACAACGACCAGGCCGTCCGGGCCTCGGGAATCAGTGTGACGTTCTGCAAGGCGCTGGCGGTCTTCATCGCCTCCGGTATCGGCTGCTTCGCCGGGGCGTACCTGTCACATCTCTACATGTGGGCGGGGCTCTCCCTGTTCGCCCTCGATTTTTCCATCATGCCCATCGCCGCCACGGTCATCGGCGGGGGTGGGACCCTGGTGGGGGCCCTGATCGGAAGTTTTATTCTCGTGCCGCTGTCGGAGCTGTTGCGGAGTTTCGGGACCCTGAGGGTCGTCTTCTATTCCCTTGTCCTGACGGCGTTCATCATCTTTAAAAGTGAAGGGATTATGGTCTATGCCCAGAGAAAGTACCACCAGTTCGAGCGATGGGTGAAGGTCTGAAAAAGCCGGTCATCACCGTGGAGGGTCTCACGAAGCACTTCGGGGGAGTTTACGCCCTCAAGGACGTGAGCTTTACCCTCTATGAGGGAGACATCCTGGGGATCATTGGTCCCAACGGTTCCGGAAAGACCACGCTGATCAACTGCATCACGGGGTTTTTGAAGCCGGACGCGGGGACGGTGCGCTTCAAGGACCGGGACATCACGGGACTCGCGCCCCACAAGATCGCGCGACTGGGGTTGACCCGCACCTTCCAGGTCATGCGGCCCTACTATTCCCTGCCGGCCTACAAGAACCTCATCATTCCCCTCTGGTCCCCCCGGGTCCGCAAGCTGGGGGGATGGCGCGGCGGCGGCAGGCACGGGGATCGGGACACGGTGGCCGTGGACATCCTGGAGGAGATCGGCTTCGAGCGGGATTCCTACGTGCCCTATAAGCTGGCCTCGTCTCTTCCGACGGGTTATCTCAAGCGCCTGGAGCTGGCGCGGTGCATCGCCCTGAGGCCTGAGGTGGTCATTTGTGACGAGGTTTTCTCCGGCCTTTCCATGAGCGAGATCGCCACGATGGTGCCGCTCATCGAAAAGCTCCAGATGGAGGGGATGACCCTCATCATGGTGGAGCATCGCTTGCGGGAGCTGTTCCGGGTGGCCAACCGGGTGATGGTGTTGAGCTACGGGGACAAGATCACCGAGGGGGTTCCGGAAGAGGTCATCGAGGACGAGCGGGTGAAAGAGGTCTATCTCGGCTGGGAGGGAGAGACGGATGATTGAGGCCCGGGACCTCATGGTCTTCTACGAGAACATGATCGCCGTGAACAACGTGACCCTTCACTGTGATGACGGCCAGATCGTGGGTGTGTTCGGGGCCAACAGCGCGGGAAAGTCGACCCTCATGTACGTTTTGTCCGGGATCATCCTGGATATTCAGCGGAAAGAACGGATGCGGGGCGGGGAGCGGGTGACCGTTTTCTCGAAAATTACCTATGGGGGTAAGGACATTTCACAGATGAAGCCCCATGAACGGGCACGGGAGGGGATTATTCTCTGCCCGGAACGGAGGCGGATCTTCCCGGAGAGTTCCGTCCTGGAGAATCTCAAGATCGGGGCCTATCTCGCCACCAAGGATCAGGCGAAAGAGACCTTGGACTACGTCTTTTCCCTCTTCCCCACGCTGGATCGCCTCAAGGACCGGCAGGGGGGATTCCTCAGCGGGGGGGAACAGCAGATGCTGGCCATCGGGCGATCCCTCATGGCGCAGCCGAAGCTTCTGCTTCTGGACGAGCCGCTATTGGGCCTGGCACCGTCCATCCAGAAGGACGTGATCCGGGCCATCAAGGAGATCCGGAAAGACCGGGGAATCTCCATCATCGTGACGGAGCAGTATGCCCGCCCCGTGATACCCATCGTGGATTACGCCTACATTTTGGAGAACGGGTCAGCGGTCATGGAGGGAAAGGGAAAGGAACTGATGAACAACCCGGACGTGAAAGCGGCGTATTTCGGCGTATGAGCGGAGAATACACCTTTACGAAGTTTGAAGAGGCGTGTAAGCGGTTTGCGGACCGGCCGGCCCTCGTCTATCTCGGCGATACCTTCACGTATCGTCGATTGAAAGAGGCGGTCGATCGGTTTGCCGCGGCGTTGACCGCCCTGGGCGTGGGGCACGGTTCCAAGGTCATGATCTACATCCCCAACTGTCCCCAGTGGATCATCGCCAACTTCGCGATTCAGAAGATCGGGGCGGTGGTGGTGCCCGTGTCGCCCATCTACACCGCCTTCGAGATCGAGTACATGGCCAACGACGCGGAGGTGGAGACGATCATCTGCCTCGATACCAACTTCGGGTACGTGAATGAGATCGTCAAGCGAACGCATATCCGAAACGTGATTGTGACGAATATCACGGAGCTGACCGCCCCCTGGAAACGGGTTATCGGCCGCCTCTTCGACAAGATTCCCACGGGGAAGGTGGAGAAGCGACCCGGCGTTTATTCCTTCAAGTCCCTTCTCAAGAAGTACCCGCCCGATCCTCCCGCCGTGACGATCGACCCGATGGAAGACCTGGCCTACATCATGTACACGGGAGGGACGACGGGATTTCCCAAGGGGGTTCCCGGCAATCACGCGGGAGAGGTTTCCTACATCCGGGACATCATGGAGGACGTGATCGGGGACCGAACGACCCCGGGAGAGGACGTGATCATCATGATCAATCCCCTCTTTCATATCATGGCGAAGGGATTCACCCTCGCCTTCGGGCTCAATTTCGGCAACAAGGTCATCCTCATGCCCCAGCCCCAGGTGGACGCCATCCTCAAGGCCATCGAGCGCTACAAGGTTCGCTGGATGCTGGGGGTGCCCACCCTTTACCGGATGATTCTGGAAAACGACCGCCTCGACCAGTATGACCTCTCTTCCCTGAAGTACTGCTATTGTGGCGGGGACGTTTTGCCGGCCGAGGTCTTCCGGAGATGGGAGGAGCATAACAACGTCCCCATCTATCAGGTCTACGGTTCCACCGAGGCGGGACATGTCACCTACAGCCGTCTCGACCGGGAGCCGGATGCCAACACGGTGGGGACACCCCTGAAGTCCCGGACGTGCCTCATCGTCGATCCGGAAACCCTGGAGCCGGTCGAAAAGGGGGAGTCGGGAGAGCTCCTCGTGACCTCGAAGGAAAACCTCAAATACTACTGGAAGAAGCCGGACGAGACCGAGCGATCTTATGTGCGGGTCAAGGGAGAGATCTATTATCGAATGGGGGACTACCTGCGGGAGCGGGAGGACGGCCAGCTCCAGTTCGTGGAACGGACGGCGGATATCATCAAGTACAAGGCCTACCGGATTTCCGCCTCCGAGGTGGAGGCGGTGCTCCAGGACCACCCGACCGTGGTAGGGGCCTGCGTGGTGGGGGTTCCCGACGATCGGGTCGGCGAGCGGATCAAGGCCATCGTGGTGCTGAAGGAAGATGCCCGGGGTGTCGGGGGAACGGAGCTCATCAAGTGGTGCCGGGAGCATCTGGCCTCCTATAAGATCCCCCACTACATCGAGTTCCGGGACATGCTTCCCAAATCCAAAGTGGGAAAGCTCTTGCGGCGGGAGATCCGGGATGAGGAAAGACGCCGCCAGAACGGTTAATCAGAAAGACGAAACCGTGAGGGTTCAATAAATTTGAAGGGGAGTTGATGAATGCAATACCACATCGAAGTTTTGATTCCAGAAGAAGAAATAAAACGAAAGGTTCAAGAACTAGGTCAGCAGATAACGCATGACTATCGGAATTCGGAAGATGTCATTTTGGTCGGTCTTTTAAGGGGATCCGCCATCTTTCTCGCGGATCTTTCCCGAGAAATCGACTTGGATGCGAAGATCGACTTCATGGTGGTCTCCAGTTACGGCAGCGCCATGGAGAGCTCCCGGGAGGTCAAGATCAACAAAGACTTGGAAGAAGACATTCGAGGAAAAGATGTCATCATCGTCGAAGACATCATCGACACGGGCTACACGTTGGAAAAGGTCAAGGATTATCTCCTCTTAAAAAGTCCTTCCTCTTTCAAGATATGCACGTTGCTCGACAAGCCGGAGCGGCGAGAGGTTCCCGTGGAAGTCGATTACGTGGGGTTCCAGATTCCGGATGTCTTCGTGGTGGGGTACGGGATCGATTACGCCCAGAAACACCGGAACCTTCCCTACATCGGAAAAGTCGTCCCGGACTAACCCGTTTTTTCCTATCTCTCTTCCCTGAAGAACGGCAACGCCAGTTCCTTCGGTACGCCGATATGTTTGGCCCTCAGGATGAAGGTGGCCACGATTACGACGATGAGGGTCAGCAGGTAGGGCTGCATGCTGAGGAGGGAGGAAGGGATGGAGGTGCCTGTTGCCTGAAGCTGAAACTGCAAGGCGTTGATGCCTCCGAACAGGTAGGCCCCCACGACGGCGTACAGGGGATTCCACATGGCGAAGATCACGAGGGCGATGGCGATCCATCCCCGGCCGGCGGTGATCCCGTCCAGCCAGAACGGGGCGTAAACGATGGTCAGATAGGCTCCACCGGCACCCGCCAGCAATCCCCCGACGAAGGTCCAGAAATACCGTGTCCGGTCCACGTTGATGCCCATGGCATCCGCCGCCCGGGCGTTTTCTCCCACGGCCCGGAGATAGACGCCGCTTTTCGTCTTGAACAGGATGATCCAGAATGAGATGGCGATGATGTAGGAAAAGTAGACGAAGACATCCTGGTTGAAGAAGACGGGACCGATGATCGGAATGTTGACGAGGCCGGGAACGGCCACGCTGTGCGCCGGGGCCACCATCTTTGTGTTGATCCACTTCTGCCCGTAGAAGTTGGTGATGCCCAG
>CAZOBB010000052.1:0-3907 GCA_964577975.1 uncultured Thermodesulfobacteriota bacterium
CCCTGACGCGGCCCTCTACTGGCTCGCGCGGATGCTGGCCGCCGGAGAGGACCCTCTCTACATCGCCCGTCGCATGATTCGTTTCGCCACGGAGGATATCGGCAACGCCGATCCCATGGCCCTGCTGATCGCCACACAGGCGATGGAGTCGTACCGCTTCCTCGGCTCGCCGGAGGGCGAGCTGGCCCTCGCCCAGGCCGCCATCTACCTGGCCTGCGCCCCAAAGAGTAACGCTATCTACAAGGCCTACGGCCGAGTCATGCGGGAAATCCAGGCCACCGGCGCCCTTCCCGTCCCCTTCCACCTGCGAAACGCCCCGACCCGGTTGATGAAGGCCTTAGGCTACGGAAGGGAATACCTCTACCCCCACGATGATCCGGATGGCATTGTGGCCCAAGATTACTTACCTAAAGGACTTCAAAAGACATCCTTCTACGAGCCAAAAAATGTCGGTTATGAGGCAAAGATACAAAAAAGGCTCACACAATGGAAAGCACTCCGCTGCTCCAAAAAGAAATAAAGGTTCCTACCACTTTCTACAAATTTGAGATTTAATTCAAAACATAAAACATCACTTCCATCGTGAAAAATGGCAACGTTCTTTGCCTTTAATTCAACGTGACCCGTTTATCGGTTTCCTTATCTAAAAAAACACCCTTTCCTCTCGCATCATCTTCCTATTTGAATTCTACAAAGAAACAATTCAAACACCGGCAAGGGGCAACACTACCCAAAGCTTCTCTCCCACAAAATACCTTTGTGGAAGGAAGGCGAACCACCTCTACTTTACGAATCGATAAACGTACGTCCACCAAAAGTAGGGTAGAGGTTTCCGAACAACCTTCAAGAAAACTACCGTACCTGAAGGAAACAGGCGTGCGAGCTCAATACGTCTTTTTTCTCCCAACCAGATGATGCGTTTCTTTCTGGCGGACAAAACAAAATGGAGTGTAGGAATTGCCTTTACCTTTTCTTTGACAATCAACGATGTTCCTTGCCAACTACACTGTTGGGGATCAAACAACTCCTTATACCCCCGAGGGGGAATTTTATACACGGTCTCCAGCAAATCAAACCCCTTCTTCGCCCGGGAAACCTGAAATTTTTTTACAATCCTACCTGGTTGTCCGTCTTCCTCATAGATCACGCGCAGCCGGCCATCCTGCGGAAGAGGGTAATAAAATGCTTCTTCCGAACCACGCCCCATTACCCCCAATTCCAGACGCGGAAAGGGCCAAAACAAGAAAAGAACCCATACCCCCACCAAAACCCCTACTACCCACTTACGTTTCCATCTTGAATCAAGTTTCATCTCCTCTCACCTTGTCCACATTTTCCACTCATGGTAGCATAGCCAACAAAAAAAGGAGAGAAGGAGAGGCGAACGCATGATAAAAAGCGAATACCATACCATCACTCCCTACCGCACCAAAGACGGATCATGGATTCGTGAAATCGTCCACCCTTCCCATTTGGGACCCGAGGTACAAATCAGTATAGCCGAAGCGATTGTCTCTTCCGGACAGGAAACATTTCTACACCTTCATCGTTCTTTCCAAGAAATCTATTACTTTCTCGAAGGAACAGGAAAGATGAGATTGAATGAAGAAACCTTTCCCGTCAAGAAAGGGGATGCGATCGTCATACCAAAAGGAACCCCCCACAAGGTCTTCAACACGGGGGCCTCCCCCCTCCGAATCCTCTGTTGCTGTGCCCCACCCTACACGCACGAGGAGACGGAGCTTCTCGAATCCGACTGAAGGGATATCCATGTCGTTTGCCACCTACGAGGACTTCGAAGCCTATCTGAAACACCTCGAAAAATTTGGGATGGTCTTCGGCCTCCATAACATCGAGGCCCTTTTGGCAACCCTTGGCCACCCCCATCACCGTTTCAAATCGGTCCATATCGCGGGAAGCAACGGGAAAGGATCCACGGCCGCCATGATACAGCAGGTCCTGACCGACTCGGGGCTCCGATGTGCCCTCTACACCTCGCCCCACCTCCAGCGTTTCTCGGAACGCTTCAAAATCGACGGAGAAGAAATCACGAATGAGGAAATCCTCGAACACGCCCGGCGCCTGAAACGGGGAATCGACAGGGAACACATCCCCGAGGGATTCACCTACTTCGACTTCACCACCGCGATGGCGTTTGACTACTTCGCGGAAAACGAAGTGGATATCGCGGTCATAGAGACCGGACTGGGAGGGCGGCTCGACTCCACGAACATCCTTCGGCCGGAAATCTCCGTCATCACCCCCATCAGCCTGGAGCATACCCAGGTGCTGGGGGATACCATCGAGGAAATCGCCGCGGAAAAGGCGGGAATCATCAAGGAACTCACCCCCGTCATCATCGGCAGACAGTCCAACGAGGCCCTCCAGGTCCTCTTGAACACGGCGGCCGCGAAGCACGCCCGCGCCTACGTCTTCGGAAGAGATTTCCACCTGACCATCCACGGGGACACCTTCGATTATCGCCAGGAGGGACTTGAACTCAAGGGACTCACGGTCTCCCTCCTGGGCGACCACCAGAAGGAAAATGCCGCGACGGCGATTTGCGCCCTGTCCGCCTTGAAAGGGCTGGGCATTCCCGTCTCCCTGGATACCCTTCCCGAGAGCCTCCGGCACGTCCACTGGCCTGGGAGGGGGGAGATCTTCCTCCACGCCTCCGATCCGACCATCCGGCTCATGCTGGACGGGGCCCACAACCCCGGGGGGGCCAGGATCCTGGCGCGGACTCTCAACACCATGTCATTCAAACGGTTGCATATCGCGATCGGCATCCTGGCCGACAAGGACATCGACGCCATCGCCCACACGCTTCTCTCCCTTGCCGACCACGTAACGGCCGTGACCCCTCATTTGGACCGTGCCCCGGAGGTTCGCGCCTTCGCCAAGCGGCTCCGCCCCCATCTCGCCCCGACGGCGACACTCGAGATCGCGGGCGCCATCTCGGAAGGCATCCCGATGGCCGCACGCCACCTGCAACCCGGGGATCTCCTCGTGATCACGGGATCCCTCTACACGGTAGGCGAGGCGAGGGACATCATCGAAAAGGATCCACAATGGCAAAAAAAGCCCCTTTAGGTCCTCCCCTGCCCTTCAAGACAACGGAAAAAAAGGAGGGCGGCACCCCCCCGATCCGGCTCTTCTCCGACGGGGCATCCCGGGGGAATCCCGGCCTCGCGGGGATCGGCGTGGTCATCGAGCTCGGTGACGGCACGGTGCTCGAAGGGAAAAGATTCCTCGGAAAAACCACCAACAACACCGCCGAATACGAGGCCCTCATCCTCGGCCTCACCATGTTGAAGGAAAGGAAACTCTTCTATCCCCTGAAAATCTACTCCGACTCCCAGCTCATGGTCCGGCAACTGATCGGCCAGTACAAGATCAAGCAGCCCCATCTTAAAAAGCTCGCCGGGAAAGTCCACGGGTTGTTGAAATTATTCCCCTCCCATGAGATAATCCATATACCGCGGGGAGAAAACAAACGCGCGGACAAACTCGCCAACGAGGCGATCGACAAAAGGAGTACCTGAACTGGGACGGAGTGGGTCAGGCGGTCGCCGGCAACGTTTCGTTGCCGGAGGAAAGTCCGAACTCCAGAGGGCAGGGTGCTGGGTAACACCCAGTGGGGGTGACCCCAAGGAAAGTGCCACAGAAACATACCGCCACGCATCCGCGTGGTAAGGGTGAAATGGTGAGGTAAGAGCTCACCGGTGGGCCGGGTGACCGGTTCATCGGGCAAACCCCACCCGGAGCAAGACCAAATAGGAGGGTTGCGTGGCCCGCGCGAAGACCCTCGGGTAGGTCGCTTGAGGAGGCCGGTAACGGTTCTCCCCAGATGGATGACCGCCACCCCGAAAGGGGAACAGAATTCGGCTTACGACCCACTCCCTTT
>CAZOBB010000053.1:0-2773 GCA_964577975.1 uncultured Thermodesulfobacteriota bacterium
TCCGTCTCCAGCTGTATCGTCTTCTCCGCCGCCTCCGACATGACAAGATGTGTTTCAACATCCGTACCCCTCAACACCTCCAACATTCTGATGCCGTATATACTCCCCGTGGCCCCTGAAATCCCTACAACGAGCCTTCTCATCATTCCCTCCCCCTTTTTTCATCTTTAAACAAACTTTCCCCACTCAGGTTGTAGTACCCCTGATTCCATTGAGCCATTTTCCTCTCATCAAGCACACCATAATATTCTTTTAAACCAGATAAAAGCATTTCAAGAGGCAAATCCGAAAAACTTCCCCGATCTCTAACGTATTCGATATGAGGTCTCCCTTTTCGATCATAACGATGTGAAAGCGCATCCTGATCCCCAGTAAATTCAACAGGGATAAACCCGTTTTCCTGACAAAGTTCTTTATCAAAAGCAGGATTTACCTTTATCCACCGCTCCTGAATAAACAAATCGGCATATCCATGAAAGGCCAAAATATCTGTTCCGATGAATTCTTTAAGGGCATTTGGGATAAGAAAATTTCGGATATCACAAAAATGGAGGCGCGACGGAATTCCCACAGCCCTGCAGAGTGCAATCAGAAGGATCGCTTTCGTCACACAAAAACCATATCCTTGCTTTAACGTAAGACTCGCCTTGAACTTCTCCTTGTCCATCTTTTGAAAAAGGGCAATACGATATTTGATCTCGTCTCTCACAAAATAGAACAATGCTCTTGCCTTTTCCGAATCGTCCCGTTGCCCCAGCGTAACAGAAACCGCTTTCGCCTTTACTTCTGGCAAATCACAGTCGATTACTTCAGTAGGTCTAAGATATTCCTCCATTCCCTTTTTCCTCGGATATGTAAACTCCAGGCTTTTTCCAACTCTTCGAGGCATTTTGATCCTTTTTTCAAAAATCCTTTACCGGTAACCAGCAGGATTTCGCCAAATCCCCCTTTCGGCGCAACCAAAGCGTACCTTCCACCTTTCCCGAAGGGTTAGCAAGATTTCCCTTTCATTCACATCTGGTTGAACTCTGCAGATTAAAGGTTAATCTCACCTCATTTTCCCTGGATCGTAAATGTCAACACCGTCATTGCTATTGTGGCATTTTAACAATTTCATCATCGTCAAGGTAAATTACAAAACTTCCTTCAGATTGTGATCCTTTCCACTGTCATGTAAGCCGCAAATCAGATACATCAGGAACATGAATTTTCGGGTCCTTATAAGTTTCCGCCTTCATATCACTAACGTTATAAATCCATTACCCATACCCCATGATCAGAAAGGTATATAAATTAAGTTCTCCCCATCTATCACCATTTCAATTTTAATGGTATAATTTTGGCTGATGACATAAAAATCGTTACTCTCCCCAAAAGGCCCACCCAATTCGTTTGGAGCCCGGAAAGGGCTTCCCTTCCAGAACAAATTCCGCATGAGTAAAATCCCCTTCCCCCACACTCCCTTATCACTGATCTCCTCCTGTGGTATCTCCAAGCACCTTCTCTTAACAAACATTTGCAACTCGGACAGCCAAGCATTGGCAACAGGGGAAAAATTATAATTCTCCTTTCCTTCTAAATCAGACAACTTTCAGCATTCTTGAACCGCTTTAAGGGATACGGATCAAGCCAGTCTAGTATTGAGCGGATTAAACTTTTCTACCCTTGAAGGCAGAGCGATGGTGGCTTCTCCCGGCATAACATCCTCACCCCGCTGGTTCAAAGCATGTGTTTCGATGTCTACGCAGTATTCCCCATCTTCATCCACATACTTTCTAACCACCTTACCCGTCAGCCTCACTACGTCAGAAAGATAGACAAATCGCCTGTATTCGGCCTTACTGCGCTTAATCCAGGCGTGGTCCCCCGCCCAATTGGTAAGAAGGTGAATCTGCCAGCTATGCCTTTGGGTCCCTACATCATAGGGGTAGGGCAACCCCATCGCGTTGGCCGCCTGCTTGTTATAATGCACCGCGTAAATAGGCTCTAGTGCATATGTGTTGGTGTCCCGAAAAGCCCAAGCCGGCTTCTTCCTATACTCCCGAAGTGCCACCCCATGAGCAAGCAACCTCGCAGGCGCCAGCCCAGCCACACACATCGCCACTATGTCCGTCAAACCTAAAGGCCCCTTTACAACAGGCCTCAGCTCATCCCCCACGGCAACATCTTCCCAATACCTCGGATCATCACCCCTGATCTCCTCCGATAGTACCTCTTCCTCGATGACTCTTAATTCCTCTTCCGTCCATGGATGGGGAAGGGTTATCTTTTTGTATTTTCCCCTCTCCCTCGCCGCCTTCCTCTCCGTCCTTATCACCAAACGGATAACTTTCGAAACCAGCTTACCGTGCTGATTGAAATACTTATCCTCAAAATAATCAAATACCATCCTCCCCGCAAAACGGCTCCCCTTCGGCCCTTCGAAATCAAGAAATGTCTCTTGCGATGTAATCTTGTCGTTCATACAAATCGGACGATAAAACTCCATATCACTCGCCGAATGAAACCCTGCTAACCCACGCCACCCAAATTGTACACCCGCAAGACAACTGAAAACAAAAGAAGGCGGCGCTATGATCGTCCCGTAAGGGCTATTTTTCGCATAGGCCAAATCCCGAAATAACGGATTGGGATCTCCTATCCCATCCACAAATCTCCGTATAGCCCCTCTTGTCGCCTCCTCATTGAAAATGGCATTCTCCACCCTCAGCTTTAATCCACATTTCCCACGCATCTCCTCAATCAATTCTTCTGTAAACGTCCCCTCCGCCAT
>CAZOBB010000054.1:0-6348 GCA_964577975.1 uncultured Thermodesulfobacteriota bacterium
ACCCTCTGGACCGACCTGGAAACCATGCGGGTTCCCGGCATCCAGTCCGTCTATATCCCGCCCGAGTCCACGGGGCGTTTCTGGGCCATCGTCTCCGTGAAGCAGATGTACCCGGGACACTCCATGCACGTGGGCACGGCGGTCATTTCCACCACGACCGGCCACTATGGGCTCAAGGGCGTCATCGTCGTGGAAGAAGACATCCCCGCCGACGACATGACCAAGGTCTGGTGGGCCCTGAGCACCCGCTACGACCCGCGGCGCAGCACCCAGATCATCAACCGGGGACGTTCCACCCCGCTGGATCCGGCCCTGCCCATCGACGCCCGTGAAATCGTCTCCCGCATCATCATGGATGCCTGCATCCCCTTCGAGTGGAAGAAGAAACCGATCGAGATCATGCTGGACGAGGAGACGGTGAAGAAGGTGGAGGCCCGCTGGAGCGAGCTGGGACTCGACTAAACGAAGGCAAAAGGAAAGGTGAAAGACTGAATAAAAAATAACCATCCGTGGAGCGTAAGACATCTTACGCTTCACGGATACCCTTCCCCCACACGGTTATCATCACGTTAACATAAAAACGTTAAAAAGAGAGGTACGCTTATGAGAGTTATACGTTACACCGATGCCATGATCGATGAATTTTCCATGAACGGTTTCTGGACGGACGAAACCTTCTACGACTTCTGGAAACGGAACGCGGAGAAATGGCCCGACCAGGAGGCCCTGGTCGACTCCCGCTACCGCATCACCTGGAAGGAGGCCGTGGAGCTGGTGGATGCCATCGCGGGCCAGTGGATCGACATGGGGTTCGAGAAAGACACCCGCATCATCATCCAGTCCCCCAACAGCGTCTACGGATTCCTCGCCCGGATCGCCAGCGAGCGGGCGGGACTCATCGCCCTGACGGTCTATCCCTACCTTCGCCACAAGGAACTGGAGTTCATGGCGGAGAAGACCGAGGCCCAGGCGGTGGTCTTTCCCAGCCTCTACCGGAAATTCAACTACCTGGAGATGTTCCGCGAGATCCAGCAGAAACAACCGTCCATCAAGCACTTCTTCCTCCTGGATGAAGAGGTTCCCGCCGGCGCGGGCGAGAACTGTATCTCTCTCGTCCAACTGGCCAAAGAAGGCCTTACGAAATCCTTTTCGGAAGACCTGTTCAAGCAGCGGCGTTTCGATCCCAAGCGGGACGTGGGACTCCTCACGAGCACGACGGGAACCACCGGGCTCCCCAAGCTGGTGGAATGGCCCATCGCCTCCCGCCTGTGCACCTCGAAGGCCCGGATCGACCTCTGGGATCTCACCAACGAGGACATCACCGTGGCGGTCGCCCCCCACGCGGGCGGCGCGGCCGGAACCCTGACCTATTTCGCCGCCCCCCTGGCGGGCGCGAAGGTGGTCCTGATGGAGGAGTTCTCCGGCGAGAGTGCCCTTGAGCTGATCCAGAAGGAAAAGGCCACGGCCATCGGCGTGGTGCCGACCCACCTCGTCCGGATGCTCGAAGTGGACGAAACCAAGTACGACCTCAGCTCCCTCCGTTTCATCCGTTCCGCGGGCGGCTATCTCTCCCCGCAGGTGGCGGAAGAGGTGGAAGAGCGTTTCAAGGCCGTCATCACCAGCGACCTGGGAACCCAGGACGTGGGATCCGTCTCGGGCTGCCGCGTGGACGATCCCGTGGAGCTGCGGCGCCGCACCGTCGGACGGCCGCTCCCCGGCAATCAGGTGGTCCTCAAGGACGAAAACGGCAATCCCGTTCCCGAAGGGGAACCCGGCATCCTCTGGTTCCGCGGCCCCCATGCCCCGGCGGGCTACTACCGGGATCCCGAGATGACCGCCACGGTCTTCCAGGAAAACGGCTGGACCACGACGGGCGACATCGTCAAGTTCGACCGCGGCTGCATGTGGATCCTCGGCCGGCAGAAGGACATGATCATCCGCGGCGGCCAGAACATCTACCCGGCGGAGATCGAAGGAATGCTCAACGAACACCCCAAGGTCGCCAACGTCGCCATCGTGGGTATGCCCGACAAGGAATTCGGCGAACGCGCCTGTGCCTACGTGGTCTGCAAGCCGGGTGAGACCCTCACCTTTGAAGAAATGGTCTCCTTTCTGCTAGAGAAAAAGATCGCCAAGTACAAGCTGCCGGAACGTCTCGAGATCATGGATCAGCTCCCCACCGTCGGCGATTCCGGGAAGGTCAACAAGAAGGCCTTGAAGAAGGACATCGAGGAAAAACTGGCCAAAGAGGGGAAATGACATGCCGTCGCCCTCTATCCTGCTGATTTCCACCCTCGACACCAAGGCGCAGGAAACCCTGTACCTGAAGGAAAAGATCGCGGCGCTCGGCGCCCGGCCCGTCCTCATGGATCTTTCCATGGGGACCCCGGACGCCGGGGTTCCGCCCGCCGACATCCCCGCCTCCGAGGTGGCGAAAGCGGGGGGCAGCACCATCGAGGAGATCCAAAGCTCCCGGGAGCGGGCCAAGATCACCGCGACTATGATCGAGGGGGCGAAAAGGGTCGCGAAAGAGCGTTACGAAAAGGGAGAAATCCAGGGTGTCATCGGCCTGGGAGGCTCCACCGGCTCCCTCATGGCCACGGAGGTCATGCGGGCCCTGCCTTACGGCGTCGCCAAGCTGATGGTCTCTTCCACCGCCGCCCTTCCGGGACTGTCCACCCGTTACATCGGCAAGGGAGACATCGCCCTCTTCCACACCGTCATCGAGATTGCGGGCCTCAGCAACCTGCTGAAACAGGCCCTGGACCGGGCCGCCCAGGCCATCTGTGCCATGGCAGCGGTTCCCGTGCCGGAACGCACGCGAAACAAGGACCAGATCGTGGTGGCCCTGACGATGCTTGGCCCCTGTGAACACTGTGCCAGCGCCGTCCGGAAGCACCTCGAAGGGGAAGGATGCCAAGTCATCGGGTTCTCCGCCGCCGGGATCTCGGACGCCGCCATGGAGGACATGGTGCGGCAGGGTCTCTTCGACGCCGTTATCGACCTGGCGCCGGGGGGCGTGGGCGAGGCGCTCTGGAAAGGGATGCGGGCCTCGGGTCCTCACCGCATGGAGGCCGCCGGAGACATGGGGATTCCCCAGGTCATCGCCCCGTGCAGCGTCAACTTCATGACCCCGAGAAAGTCTCAGTACAAGCCGGAATACTACGAACGCCGCAAGGTGGATCTGGATAAACACCGCACCTGGATTCGCATCTCTCCCGAAGAGATGGAAAGCGTGGCCGAGACCTTCGCAAAAAAACTCAACAAGGCCAAGGGACCCGTCCGGGTGGTGATCCCCGGCAAGGGATGGTCCGCCGTGGATCGGGAAGGAAGCCCGGCCTACGACCCGAACGAGGACGCCATCTTCACGAAGGTTTTGAAAAAAAACCTAAAAGAGGGTATCCTTGTCCGGGAAGTGGATGCGAACCTGGAAGACCCGGAATTCGCGGAAGCGGTGGTCGAGGCGTTTTGGGAAATTGTTGAAAGACAGTGAAAAGTAAAAAGCGAAACGTGAAAGGTTTTAGGTTTAAAGTTGTTCCATTTGAGCTTTGAGCCTGGAGCTTCGAGCTTTCTCAATACCTACAAAAAGGGAGGCATTCATGTCGAAAACAAAAGAAGAAAGCACTGCCAAGAAGGTCGTCAAGGGACGCACGTCCGGGCAGTTCCGCTGTCTCAACTGCTTCGAACGGCTCACCCCTCCTCCGGGGGCCAAGACCTTTACCTGTCCCAACTGCGGGTTCGCCTGGCGGATCTACTGGTTCAGCCCCGGCGAGCCCCGTATCCGGGGTCCCGTGTGGGACGTAAACGAGGCACAGACACAGAAAATCATGGCTGGAAAAGGAGGAAAATAGGATGGCCTTAAGCAGAAAAATCGCCTATATCGACCTGACCAACCGTCGGGTAAGGATTGCCCCCATCCCTCTCGAGATGCGGAAACTCTACTTGGGGGGGCGTGGGTTGGACATGTATCTCTTGTATAACCACGTCAAGCCAGGGGCCGATCCTCTCGGTCCCGACAACGTGGCCCTGGTGAGCGCGGGACTGTTGACGGGAACCCTCGCCTCGGCCTCCGCCCGGGTGCACGTGGCGGGAAAATCACCGCTGACGGGATTCGTGGGATCCGCCAACATGGGCGGCTTCTTCGGCCCCGAGATGCGGATGGCCGGGTTCGATCACCTGGTCATCACCGGCAAGGCCGACGGCCCCGTCTATCTCTGGCTTCACGACGGGGAGATCGAGATCCGGGACGCCTCGCATCTCTGGGGGCACGACGCCCAGCAAACCCAGGTTCTGGTCCGCAAGGAGCTGGGGGACGACGACATCCAGGTCATGACCATCGGGGTCGCCGGGGAAAACCTCGTCCGCTTCGCCTGCGTGATGACCTCGCTGAAGAACGCGGCGGGACGAACCGGCATGGGCGCCCTCTGGGGATCCAAGAACCTCAAGGCCATCGCCGCCCGCGGGCGGATGGACATCAAGATCGCCTTTCCCGAGGAGGCCCTCGAGTACAACAAGGAGATCATCACCCAGGTCACTTCCGCCAAGGTCTCCAAGACCATGCAGAAGCTGGGCACCCTGTTCATCTGGGGCACCACCAATTCCACGGGACTGGTCCGCGTGCGAAACTTCCAGTCCAACCAGATCCCCTATGCCGACGACATCGAGCCGGAGTCGATCGAGGAAGAAATGATCGGCACGGCGGGGTGTTTCGGCTGCCAGGTCCATTGCCGCGGCCGCTACTTCATCAAGAAGGGGCCTTACACGGGCGCCTACGTGGAAGGACCGGAATACACCTCCCTCGGGGCCTTCGGGGCGGAGGTGGGCTGCACCACCAAGCAGACCGTCCTGGTGGGCAACCATCTCGTCAACATGTACGGCCTCGACACCCTGGAGACCGGAAGCATGATCTCCTGGGCGATGGAGCTCTTCGAGAAGGGCATCATCACGACGAAGGACACGGACGGGCTCGAGCTGCGATTCGGCAACGACGAGGCCGTGATCGAGGCCGTTCACCAGATCGCCCAGCGCCGCGGGATCGGGGACATCCTGGCGGAAGGCCCCCTCAAGGCGGCGGAAAAGATCGGCGGGGACGCCATCAAGTATCTCATCCACGTGAAGGGCATGAGCAACCTCCATTCCGACGAGCGCCCCACGCCGGCGCTGGCCCTGAACATCGCCACGGCCTCCCGCGGCTCGGACCACCTCCGCAGCCGCCCCGCCATCGACCTCTACCACCTTCCCGAGAAGGTCCTTCGGAAGATCTTCGGGAATCCCGTACCCTACGACGGGCCGCTTACCTCCGACTTCCGCGACTACGAGGGAAAACCGTGGGAGGTCATCTGGCAGGAGATGTGCTACGGCACCGTGGACTGCCTCGGCATCTGCAAGTATCACACCGTTTTCCTGGGTCCCAACATGCCCAACTTCACCGAATGGCCCAAGCTCATCTACCTGAACACCGGCCTCGAGTTTACCTCGAAGGACCTCTGGGACATCGCCGACCGGGCCTACACCCTGGAACGGCTCTTCAACCTGCGGGAAGGGCTTACCCGTGAGATGGACTGGCTGCCCGACCGGTACTTCGACGAACCCACGGACCGCGGGCTTCCCGTCGTTCGGGGCAAATCGATCGACCGGGAGAAGTTCAAGAAGATGATCGACGAATACTACAAGCTCCACGAGTGGGATGAAAATGGCCGGCCGACGAAGAAGAAGCTCAAGGCCCTCGGTCTGGAAAACGAACCCACGCATAAACTATAAACGAAAGGATGGGAGGCAACCATGTCAAAAATCCTGGTGATAGATCCTGAAAAATGTACCGGATGCCGGTTGTGTGAACAGGTCTGCTCCGTGAAGCACGAGCGGGTCGTCAACCCCTACCGGGCCCGGATCAAGGTGGTGAAATGGGAAATGGAGGGGAAGATCCTCCCCGTCGTCTGCCAGCAGTGCGAGGACGCCCCCTGCGCGGCGGCGTGCCCCGTCCACGCCATCGCCCGGAACCCGGAAACCGGCGCCCTGGAAGTCAACTACGACCTCTGCATCGGATGCCGGACCTGCGTGAACGTCTGCCCGTTCGGCGCCATGGGTTTCGACTGGGTTACCGAACGGGTCATCAAGTGTGACCTCTGCGGCGGGGATCCCCAGTGCGCGCGATTCTGCGAGACGGGCGCGATCCTCTACGTGGACAAGTCCGAACTCAGCGCCATCAAGCAGCGTAAGGGGGCGGATTCCCTCATGGACCTCATGACCAAGGTCTCCGCCGCCGTGGCGGGAACGGGCTGATCGGGCCGATCCATGGATCCGACTGAACGACCCTACGCCGGCGTCATCTTCGATCTCGAAGGAACC
>CAZOBB010000055.1:0-4186 GCA_964577975.1 uncultured Thermodesulfobacteriota bacterium
GCACTTCGTGTTCACGTTCCGGTCGAGGGTGACCTGCCAGGTCTTTTCGAACTGGATGATACCGAAGGGGCAGACCATGGCGCAGGCCCCGCAGGCGATGCACTTGGCGTAGTCCACGATGACGGAATCCGTTTCCGCGTCTCGGCTCAGGGCGCCGGTGGGACAGACCTGGAGGCACGGGGCGGGGTCACAATGGCGGCACCGGTTGGGGAACGTCAAAAGACCTGGCCCCACCTCCACGTGAATCCGCGGCTTGGGGATTGGGTCTTCCGCGATGGCGCCGAAGAGGCTCTTGCTTTGAGAATGCTCGATGGCACAGGCGACCTCGCAGTGGCGGCATCCGATACATCGTTCCGGTTTGACCATGACGGTGTTCATCGTCTCACCTCCTTTTGTTGGAAATGATGTTGGTGTAGAAAATCCCGCCGGAAAGCCCCGTCTGTTTTGGGAGGGTAATAAGCGGGATCCTCATATACACGCCTTTATCTCCAGCAACGAAACAGCGTTAAAGGGGTTGACCCTGTAAAAACAAGGGTACGCTTCACCTAAAAAGTTACTTTATGATGACACAACGGCCACGAAAAGACAATAATGTTTTTATAAAAAGACGTTCTGATTTGTGGATGGTTTTATTTGAAGGTGGAAAGCTACTTGAGTCCCAAGATCTTGAGGAATTCCTTTGACTTGCCTCGGCTTACGGGCAGTTTTTCCTGAATACCTTGAAGGCTGACGTAAACGGCCCCTCGCTCTTTGAAAACCTTGGTGATTTTCGTGAGGTTGATAAGATAGCTGCGGTGGATGCGGAAAAAGTATTTTTTGGGAAGCCGGTCGTGGAATGTTCCGATGGAAAGGCCGGAGAAGTAATCGCCCCTTTCCGTGCAAACCCGGCTGTAGACGTTGTCCGCCTCGATGAAGATCACGTCTTTCAGGTCGATGAGCTTGATTTCATTCCTCACACCGACGGGAATCTTCAGCATGTGGGTCGTCTTGTCCGAGATAAAGGCGGTGATGTCGTAAAGGAGGGCGCAGTAGAAGGATTCTTCCATGTCGGGGGCCAGCAGGGAGATGAGTTTCATGAAGAGGTAACGGGAATTGTTGTCCTGCGAAAGAATCTTGAGAGAGAAGGGAACCTGGCGTTTCGAGGTGACGAGCAGTTCGAGCATTTTGGCGATCTTTTCGGAAGAGGATTTTTGGTGAAGATCGAGTAAGGACTGACCGAAGATATCGGAGGAAGAAAAATCTGAAAAAAGAACCATGACAACCCGATTGATATGATGAATTTTATAGGACTTGTCAAAGACAACGATACCCGGTTCCAGGGTATTCAACAATGAAACGAGATCTTCCATGGATTATACATCCTTATAAGATGGGACGGTGGATGTCAAGGTGAGGGATGCGGCGCATGCGTCTTGGATGGCGAGTTGAGGGAATTAATAAAGAAGGCCGATCACGGCGCCCGTCATGCAGGTGGCCAGGGTACCCCCGATGATGGATTTTATACCCAAGTCCACGACCTCTCGCCGCCTTTCGGGTGCCATGGCGCCGATGCCCCCGATCATGATCCCCAGGGAACCGAAATTGGCGAATCCGCACAGGGCGTAGGTCAGGATCAACCGGGAGCGAAGGCAGAGCTGGCCGGGGGGAAGATGGGCCAGATCGGCATAGGCGATAAACTCGTTCAAAACCGTTTTAGTTCCCATCAAGGCACCCGCGGTCAGGGACTCATTCCAGGGGATGCCCATGAACCAGGTGACGGGGGCCATGACGAGCCCCACGATCCTTTGGAAAGTCAGGGAGCTTCCCCCGATTTTCGGGAAAAGGCCCAGGATTAGATTGAGCAGATAGACCAGGGCGACGAGGACGATGAGCATGGCGATGATGTTGAGAAGCAGCTCAAGCCCGGAGATCGTGCCTTTCGTGATGGCGTCCATGGCGCTGCTTGCTTCTTGGGGCAGTTCGATCGAACCGGTCAGAGGGGGCTCCAGTTCGGGAACCATGAGCTTCGAGACCAGGATGGAGGCGGGGACACTGATAATGGACGCCACAAGGAGATGTCCCATGATCCCCGGGATCACGTCTTTAAGGATCGTGGCGTAGAGGACCATGACGGTGCCCGCGATCGTGGCCATCCCTGAGACCATGATCGTAAAGAGTTCGCTTCGGGAGATCTTGTTCAGGTAGGGTCGGATGAACAGTGGGGATTCGACCATGCCGACAAAGATATTGGCGGCGGCTCCCAGGCCCTCGACCCCGCCAACACCCATGATCTTTCCCAACAGCCACGAGAATCCTTTTACCACGGCGGGAATCACGCGCCAGTAGAACAGGAGGGAGGAGAGGGCGCTGATGACGAGGACCAAAGGCAGTCCCCGAAACGCCAGGATGTAGCTTGCGCCGGGGAACCTTTCTTTGAAGGGAAGGGTGGCCCCGCCGAGATACCCGAAGACGAACGACGTTCCCGCCCGTGTCGATTCCTCCAGGGCCGCCACGCCCCGTTGGAGCCAGAGGAAAGCGACCCGGGTGCCTGGCAGCTTGATCAGCAGCAGCGCGAGGGCAAGCTGGAGGGCCAGTCCGGACAGGATGATCCTGAAGTTGACGTGTCTCCTGTGCTCCGAAAAGAGCCAGGCGATGAAGGCGATGACGAGCAACCCGGCTAAACTCTGCAACCTTTCCATGCGTTCCTACACTCATCCAGATAGAGGTTCGTAAGACGGCGATTCAACCCCAAACAATTTTACTTGATATCATTTTTCGTGTGGAACGTGAAGGCAGTGGCTGATATCAACCGAACCGGCAGGATGGAGGAGATCGGTGAGATGGGTCTGTATTCGTTGACTTTGCGAGTGAAATCTGCCATTCTTTTAATTGGAAGTGTGTAGGTCACTGGTGGGCCTCCTGGACTTCAAATCCAGTGGTCCCGTGAAGAGCGGGACGGCGGGTTCGATTCCCGTACACTTCCGCCAACCTGTGTTTATTGAAAGGGGGAAACCATGATTGGTGGAATCGGCATCACGGAACTGGTCATCATCCTGGTGATCGTTATCATCATCTTCGGGGCCAAGCGGCTTCCGGAGCTGGGAAGCGGGGTGGGAAAGGCCATCAAGAATTTCAAGAAGGCGACCACGGGCCAGGATGAAATCGATGTGACACCCAAAGTGGACAAAAAAGAGTCATCGGAGGAAAAAACCGGAGAGAAAGAATAATTCTTTTTATCCTTGAAATGCTTTGGAAAACAAGCCTTACCATAGCGTCCTCGTCGGCGTGGGATCGAACATCGGGAATCGCGTGGAAATTTGCTGCGCGGCCATCGAGAGATTGCGGCATCACCCCGCGATCGAAGACCTTGAAGTTTCCCCCTTTTTCGAAACCGATCCCGTTGGTGTGACGGATCAGCCCCCCTTTATCAACCTGGTCATTGAAATGAAAACCACCCTGTCCCCTCACGAGCTTTTGAAGACCTTGAAAAACCTGGAAACGGAACTGGGAAGGGTTTACCGCTACCGCTGGGGTCCCCGGGAGATCGACCTGGATATCCTCTTGTACGATGACACCGTCGTGGAGACGGACGGCCTGAAGATTCCGCATCCAGAGATGCACAAACGGGCCTTTGTTCTCGTTCCGGCGTGTGAAGTCAGCCCGGAATGGGAGCATCCCCTTCTGAAAAAGACCCTGGCGCAACTCCTTAGCGGGCTTTCGAGGAAGGGTGTTTCGCCTTATGGGGGATCGATTCCGTGCGTTTGATCATCTACGCTATCTTAGGCTTTATCATTTACTACCTCATCAGGGGATTTTCCAAGAGCGAACCCAAAAGACCGCCAAGTTCTTCCGTGCCTCCCGCGGGGAACGGCAAGGAGTTGAAGAAAGACCCGGTGTGCGGAACCTATATCCCGGAAGATACCCCGTATCGCTTAAAACACAAGGGAGTTCCCTGGTATTTTTGCAGCGAAGCATGTATGAAGACCTTTCAGAAACAGATCGCGGAGAAGAAGGAAGGCGAAAATAAAAAAGCTGAAAGCTGAAGGCTCAAAGCTCAGAGCAAAGGAATATAAGTTTGGGTAAATAGTAAGCCATGAGACGTAAAATGACGTAGAAATAACGGGGAGGAATCAATGAAGTTTTTTATCGATACGGCAAACATCGACGAGATCAAAAAGGCCAGCAGCATGGGCCTCGTGGACGGCGT
>CAZOBB010000056.1:0-7693 GCA_964577975.1 uncultured Thermodesulfobacteriota bacterium
AAATACCCCTTTAACTTCAGCAAAATACAAACAACCATCAACCTGCACCCTTCGTTGCTTGACAAATAAATGTTAATTTGATTTTATAACATATTTTCCGCCATTTGTCAATATGTTCTGACAATATCCTTTTTTATTCAAAGGGTTGTGTGGTACAGCACTTCCGAAAAAGAAACCTTAAAAGAATTATTTCTATCTTTCTTTTGCAAGGTACGTCTTGGAACATCGCCACATTCGGACAGGAGATTCAAGAACTCACAACGCGCCCATTCTCTCTCTTGCCAACAAAATTCTTCATCATTACATTCTTGACACGAGGTTCAGGATTTTGTATGTGGCAACAAAACAGGGGTGGCTCTTGTTAGCCGAATGATTGTTGTGTGGAGGAAAGGAGGTGAAACAAGGTCATCCAAAAATTTGATTAAAGGAGGTTAAAAATGGCAGCAAAGGTTGATATTGACAAATGCACAGGATGTGGAACTTGCGCTGAGGTTTGTCCGGTAGAGGCAATTCAAGTCAACGATTATGCCGTTGTCAATGAAGATGAGTGCGTGGACTGCGGCACCTGCGTGGATGAGTGTCCGGAAGGCGCCATTACGCTAGAGGATTGATTCACGGCATACCCAGGGGGAAGCCAATCGCTTCCCCCTTTTTTTTCCTTTTCAAACGCCTTTCCGACGTCGCTTCTTTCCTCAAGAGAATTTTAAACCTTTTTGAACATCTCGTGTCCTTATCAGTGAATGAAAGACATATCGGACCATAATCTCCTAACCCTTGCCCAAAAAGGGAACCGGGAGGCTATCAGCCGTTTGATGGGGAGATATGAACGGGAGATATTCTATTACGTGTATAAAATGACGGGCAATGTGGAGGACGCCAAGGACCTTACCCAAGATATTTTCATCAAGGTCTTTCGAAAGATTTCCACGTTCAAGGGGAAAAGTTCTTTCCGGACATGGGTATATCGCGTGGCAACCAATCATACTTTGAATTTCCTCTCCCGGCGCCCCCCTTCGGGCTCCGACGCATTTTTCTCCGTTCTTCCCGATCCTTCCCCTTCAAGTCCGGAAAGGATTGAAAGGGACGAATTGCGACGGCACTTACACAAGGCTATCGAGATACTTCCGCCCCGTCAGAAAGCCATCGTTACTTTAAGGGTCCGAGAAGAGTTGCCCTACGCGGAGATCGCGGAAATCCTCGATTGCTCCGTCGGTAATTGCAAGGCCACGTTTCACAACGCCATTACTAAATTAAGGGAGATCTTGAAAAATGAATCCGTCTTGTAGCGAGTTTCAAAGGCTTATCGTGGAAAAAATTCAGGGCGAAGCCTTGACCTCTTCCCAAGAGGAGCGCCTCGCTTCCCATCTTCACGCCTGTCCCGCTTGCCGCGCCTATAAGGAAGAGATGTCACGCCTCTACGAAGAGATTCGAGAAACGACACTGCCACCCTTGCAGGACAGCTTTTTCGAAGACCTTCGCGAGGATGTTCTGGAATCCCTTTCAAGGAAACGCGGCTTTTCCTTTTTCCTAAAGCGTCTGGCCCAATGGTCACCCGTTGCCTCTGTTTATTGGCGCGGTGTGTGGGTTCCTGTTATCTCCGGCGTTTGTGGTCTTCTTTTAGGTTTTGCCATCGCTACCGCCTGGCATCGCCCTCTCCCGTCCCCTTCCTCCGTCTCCTCGTCTCCATCCCTCCTCTCAGAAACACGAGAGACATCGAGGGGGTCATCCGAAAATATTTCCACGGATCTGCTAGCGGAGATGGGAGATTTCGTCACGGTTCCCGACATCCTCGATACATTGAACGAAGAGGAGATCCACACCCTAATTAGCGATTGGTCAAAGGAATTGCCACCCGACCTTTTGGACACGGAACCGAGCGGTTGGGGTTAATCAGCGTTTCCTCTTCCTGCCTTTCCCCTGAAGCCCCCAGGCCTTCAGAAGATACTCGATCTTGCGCTTGCTGATACCCAGGATCTCCGCCGCCCGCCCGCGATGATAATCGACCGCTTCAAGCGTTTTCAAAATCAGCGTCTTTTCCGCTTCCTTCAACGTGATCCCCACAGGGAGGTGGATCACCTGCTCACCCTCCTCCGAGGCCCCCAGTTCGCGAATTTGATCGGGCAAGTGGGTCACATCAATCTCGTCACCCCCGCAAAGAACGACTGCCCGTTCGATTACGTGTTCCAACTCACGAACATTACCCGGCCACGGATATTTCTCGAGAAGCCGCAACGCCCTGTTGGTTATTCCTCTAATCTCTTTTTTCTGAGCCACCGCGAAGCGCTCTTGAAAGGCGCGCGCCAATACCGGAATATCCTCCCGCCTCTCCCGAAGAGGCGGGACTGGAAGGGTTATCACGTTCAGCCGGTAGAAAAGGTCTTCCCGGAAGGCACCTTTCTCTATCTCTTCCCTGAGGTCCCGGTTCGTGGCAGAGAGCACGCGAACATCGGTTTGAATGGACTGGGTGCCCCCAAGGCGTTCAAAGGTGCCATATTCCAGGGCGCGAAGGATTTTTGCTTGAGTTTCTAAGCTCATTTCCCCTATCTCGTCCAAAAAGAGTGTTCCTCCCGTGGCGAGCTCAAATCTCCCTTTCTTCTGCTTGACCGCCCCCGTGAAGGCCCCTTTTTCATGGCCAAAGAGTTCGCTTTCCAGGAGGTTTTCATGCAGGGCGGCACAGTTGACCACCACGAAAGGTCCCGAAGACCGCTCGCTCGCCCGATGAATCGCCCTGGCAACCAATTCCTTCCCCGTGCCCGTTTCTCCCTCAATCAAGACGGGGATATCGGTAGGAGCCACTTCACGGATCGTTTTAAGGACGGCTCGGATCTCCGCCGAAGTGCCCAGGATGCTCGGTGAGACCTTTTGCCCGTTCAACCGTTTGAGGAGCTCCCTGTTTTGTTGGATCAAGGCGCGTTTGTGTAAAACCCGAGACAAGACAATCTCTAATTCATCGGGGTTGAGAGGTTTCGTGAGATACGATTCCGCCCCCTTCTGCATGGCTTCCACCGCGTCCTGAATGCTCCCGTAACCGGTCATCAAAATGACATCCGTTTCTGGATAATGGCGGCGGATCTCCTCCATCAGTTGAATGCCGTTCATATCGGGAAGACGAATATCGGAAATCACCACGTCCACAGGCCGCTGTCCTAGCTCCTCCAGGGCCTTTTCCGCTTTTTCCGCCACGATGATTTCTCGCCCCCTATGGGCGAGGAATTGTTTCATCCCCTTGAGAGTATTGATATCGTCATCCACGATAAGAATGGTTGACTCTCTCTCAGCGGCCATTTTTCGAAATCCCCGGCAAAACGATTTTAAACACGGCCCCACGGAGTGACGGCTCCAACGTAATGGTTCCTCCGTGCGCCTCCACGATGTTTTTCACGATGGATAATCCCAACCCCGTTCCTCTAGGGTTGCTGGAGAAAAAAGGATCGAAAACCTTTTTAGACAAGGCGTGCGGAATCCCCGGGCCATCATCCGCCACCCGGAGTATCCCCTCTCCCTCCCGGCCGACTCGAACGGATATCGTGATGGTTCCCTTTCCCGTAAAAGCCTCCACCGTGTTTTTGGCGAGATTGAGGAGTACCTGCCGGAAACGGTCTCGATCGATCAGGACGAAAACGGGCTCATCGCAAAAGTCTGCCACTATTTCGAGTTGCTTTTCCTTCACATACTCCCGCAAGAAGTTGAGTGTGGACCGAACGGCTTCCCGCAAATCCGCCCGAACAAGCTGGAGGGATTCATGCCGCGTGAAGGTAAGAAAATCTTGGGTGATTTTCGTTAAACGGCCTATCTCTTCGTGCACGATCTCCAGAACTTCGGAAATTCGGTCGCCACATTCCTCATCCACGCATGTGTTTTTAATCTTTTTGAGAAGTGCCATCTGGAAGGAGATGGCGTTCAACGGATTACGGACCTCATGGGCCAGTTCCGCCGCGAATTGACCAATGGCTTTGAGCGTGCGGGATCGAACGATCTCCTGCTCCAAGCGCTTTTCCTGTGTGACGTCCCGTGTCACCTCAACCACGTAGGGTATTTTGCCGTCGGGATCCCGTAACGGAAAGGTAGTAAGGAGGAAAAAATAGGGATCTCCCTCCGTGTCCGTATACCCGAATTCCGTATGGAGAGTCTCCCCCGTCTCGAAGGTTTTCTGGGTCGTGCAAAAGGGACAAGGGCGGTCAAAGTGGTTGAAAACTTCATAACATTTCCGTCCCAGGATTTGCGATGGCTCTTTGAAAAGCTTTTGCGCGGCCGTTCGATTCACGTAAACGACCCGATACGCCGCATCCACGATCTTCAGATCGTCCGTCAAACCGTCGATTACCCCCTGAAAATAGCGGTTGGTGGAAAACCTTCCCACGCCTCTTCTTTCCTTCTTTCTCAACTTCCCCTTGTCGCCCGCTTTTTCCATGGAAAATCCAGCTCAACGGCCAAAATACTTGAGATAGGTTGCCCCCTGCATCAGTACCAACACCTTCCGTCCCTTGTAGGGTTGCCAGTAACGTACATCCTTTCCGTTGAGTCCCTTCGCCTTTTGCGTTTCGATTTCGTCAATCACGAGGGAGTTTGGATGCGTTTTCAAATAGTTTTGGTACGTCTTGCCTTTCAACATCTTCACCGGCTTTTCCAAACGTCCGAGGAACTGGAATTCCCCATGGTATCCCCCAATGTAGGTCACCTCATTTCCCTTTTCCATCTCCACCTTAACCCTTTTGGCAAAAGGCTTCAAATCGTAACTTTTCAACATGACTCTTCCCGGTGCCGCCATGAAGACGGACAAAACAAGCGCCACGCAAAGAGAGATCGTCCTCAAGGCCGCCTTTCCGGATGAAAAGGGATGAAAAAGTAAATAAAGGCCAAAACCCCCTGAAAGGGTCGTCATGGGCAAGACGGCAGACCAAGGGACTTTCCCCATGTTGGCACTAATAGAGACAAACGGCATAAGAAGAGTTCCTCCCGCCACGACTAACAAAACGATTCCCATTCCCATCGGACGCCACATCCTCTTCTCCGATAAAACCTCTTTTTTGTAAAAGTTGTGAGCCATCATCAGCATCACGGCGGGAAGGGAGGGTAGGAGATAATAGGGTTGTTTCCCACTAACCAGAGACAAAACACCCAAGGAAGAGAAGAACCAGACCAAACACGTTCGTGTTCCCATTGTTCTCTCCCCTCTTCTCTCAAACAATCCGGTCCACACCCTTCCCCAAAAGGTCCAGGGAAGGAAGAGGATAGGAAGCAACGGAAGATACCACCAGATGGGACGTCGATGGGCAAACGATGCCACCACCCTCTTCACGGTTTGCCCCCAAAGGAGGGCTTGCCGGTATCTTTCCCCTCCCTCCAAAACGGCGGGAACAACCCATGCGCCCGCGACGAGTAGCCCCATAAGAACCGCGAGAAAGGCCTTTCCAAACCACGATGGAACCTGCTTTTTGGGTAGTCTTCCCCACCACCACACCGAGAGTATGAGGGGAAGGATGTGGACGAAAACGACGGGTCCCTTCGTCAAGATTCCACCCGCCACACTCAAGGAAATCAAGCACCAATCCCCTTTTCTTCCTCGCAGGCGCGCGCGGAGAATCCCCATTACCCCCAGCAATACCCAAAAGGACAGAAGCATTTCATAGAGAATCAAAAAGGACCACACCAACCAGATAAGCGTGGCCGACAGGAAGTAGGGGGCGTATTTGGCCACGCTTTTCTCTTTAGGCCAAAGAAGAAGGCTGATTTCGCGAACGAGAACGATGTTGACCATCCCAAAAAACATGGGAATCAACCGCGGAGTCACCTCATTGACGCCAAAAAGAAACCACGTCGCGTGAATGAGCCAGAAGAGAAGAGGGGGTTTATGGGGATAGGGTTTTCCGTGGAGGAGAGGAACCAAAAACGACTTGTTTATCCACATCTCCCACGCGACAGAAAGGCTTCGCGTCTCGTCTATAGGAAAGATCGGCAAGAAAAGGATGGCGCTGATTCCCACCAAAAGGATAAGGGCCATGGCCTCCGCCGACTCGTGAGCGAATTTCCTCCTTTCGCGGTTTCCCATCGCCATCCCTCTTACGGTGAAAATTCCTTTCTCCCCACGGTAGAATGTCAGGACAAAAGATGGGTTTCTATGATTTGATCCAACGAAAAATCGTGAATCTGGAGATAATATCGCACAACCTCTTCAAGGGCCGCCAGGGGTGTCAACCCTATCAGCTCGCATTCGGCAATCGAAACACCATATCTTGCCGCCTCGAACCGAATCGTTTCCACGACTCGGTGGATAGGTGTTTCCTTGAAATTGACCAAGTTCATGGAGACCTGAACCATCCCCTTGTCTTCCAACATCACACCCATCGCCTTGACCGCCTTGTATCCCCCCGTCTTCTGCCGCACGGCACGGGCGATGGCGTCGGCTATGGCCTTGTCGTTGGTGGTAAGATTGACATTGAAGGCTATAAGCGGAGGACGCGCACCCACGATGGTGGCCCCCGCCTTCGCGTTAAAACTCGATGATCCCGCGTCGGGTTTGCCATCGGGATGCCTCAGCTTTTCCTCCAACCCCTCGTATTGTCCACGCCGCACGTCCGCCAGGTTTCTGCGATCCTCCCGCAATGCCGCTTCTTCATAGAAATAGATGGGAATTCCGGCCTTTTCCCCCAACTCTTTTCCAAATTGACGGGCTATACGAACGGTCTCTTCCATGTCCATATTTCGAATGGGAACGAAAGGAACCACATCGACCGCGCCGATGCGCGGATGGCTTCCCTGATGATGCCGCATGTCAATACGCTCGATTGCCGCCAGCGCCAAACCCAGCATGGCCGATGGAACGGCATCCGCCGGTCCCAACAGGGTGATGACGCTTCGATTGTGATCCCTGTCCGATGAAACGTTCAGGCATTTGACCTCAGGAAACTTTTCCAAAGAGGAAAGGATTTCTTTTATCTTTTGAGCATCCCTTCCCTCGCTGATATTCGGAATACACTCCAACACTTTCATGTTCCACACCTTCCTTTTTGGTTTTCATCATACCAGATCCGACGAGGAGACAAAATAAAGGGGCAGGGTTCATGCAAACCCTGCCCCTACCAAGACATATTCTCTTAACTTACTTCTTTTTATGGCAACCGCTACACTTGGTGGGACCAGTCTTCTTACCGGCCTTCTTCATCGCCTTGTGGCAACCTTTACAGCTGTGATCACTCTTGTGTGCCATATCATAAAGCTTGGGAACATCCCCCTCTTTCTTCGGTTTGTGGCACTCTTTACAGCCTTTCGGCTCCTTGGTCTTGTCCTTCCACTTGTGATGGCACTTTTCGCACGTCAATCCCGCTTTCGTATGAATCGAATGGTCGAAGGTCACAGTTCCTTTCTTGCACTCAAACGTCAATGGTTTGTCTGGTGCCTTGACCGCGTCCGCGTACACCATTGTTACAGTCACCATGGAAACCAAAAACATTACAGCCAAAATACCAATCAATGTCTTTTTCATCTCTTTCACCCCCTTTCTTTTTGAATTTGGACGATTTTACCCCATCCTTTATTCATAACATTCCCAACAAGCGATATTAAACACCATTCGTTGAGGGTTGTCAAGTGAAAAAAAGAACATAAATCCCCGGATTGCTTGACAAGCCATCAAGGGGTTGTTAGAGAACCCCTCGGAAAGATGGGAAAAACAATGAAAGAAACGGTGCTTGTC